>JAGXFI010000160.1 GCA_024637305.1 Sulfitobacter sp. | reverse complement strand
TTATCAGCGAGGGGGAGACGAAAGTTTTCTCTGATATTGCTCTACCTGACGGTTGGGACGCAAAAGTTCTGCGGTTAGGCGGGACGTAAAGCATCGTTATCGTTTGTATATCTGGTTTTGCAAGATTTGGTTTATATCGAACAAAATCTTCCTAAAAGAAATCACGGCCTTAAGAAATTTTCGGCAAGCTCTCACGCTTTGCAAGCGCTCAACGGGTCGATGCCAGAGCCTGCGACACTTGAATCAGAATTTCGCGCTAATCGCTTCCAATTGCTCTTTTGAGATGCCTGGCACGTCGTCTCGAGCAGTCCAACGGTTCAGGTTCCAAGCACCCAGCCAGTCGCTCAGCATTTTGAGGTTTTCAGCGCGCTCCTCGTCCGTCTTGCCCAGATACACGAACATGTTTCCCGGTTCACCACCCCGATTGGTGCCGTCATCAAGGCGGCGCTGCATTGCCCCGGTCGCCGGCCAGATCACGTAGGACATGAAGTGGTCGTAAGTGTCCATGCGTGGCCCAACCCTGGCACGCTCTTCGTCGCTGAGCAGCCGCCACTCACGATATGTTGGCTTATCGGCACCATGGCAGACCACGCAATTAGCGGCGATCATCGGCTCGATATCGTTCCGCCAAGTCAATTCCTCTGCAGTTGCCGAGGACAGTGTGAACACAGTGGCTGTTGTGGAAACCAGCAGCATCTTTGCGGTCTTGAGCATCGTTTGTTACCCCTTCTTTCGGTTGTTGCAGGTCAGCGAGCAATTCCCATTTGAAAGGGCTCAGATCGGACGACATTCCCCAAGTGACTTGCCGCTTGATGTCAAGGTTGCCTAATTTAGTTGGCTGATCAAGTGTGGTCTGCGAGGGGGCCCCACGATGAACCATTCCTGATCCATGCATCGTGATCTTCTCCTTTCAGGGTTTAGAGTTGCCGGCAGCAAGCCGCCGGCAGTCGCGTCAGGCAGGATCAGTCGATCTGCCGGAATAGGCCCGGGTAACGGTTGAACGACAAGCGCTGCACCAGCGATCCGTCGGTTGTGACGATTTCTGCGCTGATGCTGCCGTCTTCCGCTTCCGCGACCTCTCCCAGTTCAAGGCGCGGATTGGCGTGGCGTTCCAGCAGATACGACAGAAACGCCTCAACGCGCGCAGGCGTCATTTCGGTAACAGACCCCTGCGGCATGCCGTAGAGCGCGTTCGGGCCAAGGGCGTGTCCGCCCGTCGCACCGTGTTGGCCGCGCATCATCTGACCCATGGGCATACCAGTTTCGCCCATCATGCCCATCAAGCCCATCGGGCTGTCCGCCATACCGCCCATTCTTCCGGGCATTTTGCCCTCCCCGTGCATGCCGGCCTCGCGCATCATGCGCATCATCATCTGCATCATCTCGGGTGACATCATGCCCATCATGCCCTGCATTGGCGCATCGTCCGGAGCGGTTGCGCCGTTTTCAGCATTCGGGTGATGGGCTGCGGGATCATCGCCGCTTGTCTGGGCAATTGCCGGTCCGCTGATTGCAAGGATCATCGCCGCGGCAAGGATCTGTGTTGTTCCGATGCTTAATTTCATTGGTCTTCTCCATGGTTTGGTCGTGTAAATTGCGCTGTAAAAGCAGGGCCTTGATCAGTCCGTGCCGACCTGGTGCCAATTGCGCCCGCCATCTTCCGATGCAAGTATTCCGCCCAGTTGCGTGGCCGTGAAGGCGCGGTCTGCATTGGCCGGATCGGCAGCATAGTAGAGCAGGAAACGCTGATCAAAATCGTGATGCAGCTGTTCCCACCCGTCACCATCCTGATGCCGGCGCACCAATCCTTCGCCCAGAATGAACGCATGGATCATGCCATCCGCCAACACCTCGACAAAGCTGACGAGTGCTTGCGCACGATGGGCGCGCCGCCAGTCGCGCGCTTCCCATCGCTCACAAAAAGCCCCGTCTCGGTCGCGGCATAGAGCCGTTCGGCAGAGAGGGCGGATGCTACAATGTTAATCAGCCCAAGTGGTGCATCAGCGACCGGTTCCCATGTCCGGCCAGCGTCGCGGCTGCGCTGCAACCCGCCATAAATGCCCCAGACCACAGATGGATCAGGCTTGCTGATGTCCATCTGGTGGAAATCCACCGGACCGTTCACCCCATCCGAAAGTTTCGCCCAGCTTGCGCCCCCATCGCTGCTGGCGATTACCCCCAGATTGCCAACGCTTGCGGGGTGTCCGCTGGCAAGAAACCCTCCGGAGGTCACTGGGTCTGGGACAAACCCCATCAGATCATCCCTGTGATTCGATATGCGGACGGTCAGGCCCGTGCCCAGAACCAGCGCATGCGACCCGTTATGGGTGGCAATCAGCAACCGTCCACTGTCTTGCCCATAGACTGCAAGGCCGTGGATATGCGTGCGCGCAAGCAAATCGGTCAACGGGGTTTCAGCCCGCGCGCTTGTGCAAAAGGTCAGCAACAGCCCTGCACCCGCAACAGCAATCGCTCCGCCAGCCAACAGCGCACGCCGAGACAGGGATGTAGAGGTTTTAACCCTCATGGTTTGTTCCCCTTACTTTTGGTATCGACGACAAGTTTCGCGCGCTTCAGCAACAGCGAATTGCCGATGACTGAGAGCGAGCTTGCAGTCATGGCAATAACGCCAATCATCGGATGCAGCAGGCCAAGCGCCGCAACCGGGATGGCTGCGAGGTTGTAGAACCACGCCCAGAAGAGGTTCTCGACGATCTTGCGGAACGTGGCCTTGGACAGCCGGATCGCTTCGACCACCTTGGTCAACTCGCCAGTAACAAGCGTGACATCCGCGGCCTCAATCGCAACATCCGCACCTGCGCCAATGGCGATGCCGACGTTGGCCTGCTTGAGCCCAGGGGCGTCGTTGATCCCGTCGCCAACCATCGCAACATGCTGGCCGTGCGTCTTTTGCAATTCACGGATGGCCTCGACCTTGCCTTCCGGCAACACACCTGCCCTGACTTCTTCGAGCCCGACCTGTGCGGCGACGGATTTCGCGGTGCGCTCGTTGTCGCCTGTGACCATGACGACGTGGATGCCCAGTTCGAGCATCGCGGCTATTGCGGCTTTTGAATCCTCCTTCACCGTATCCGCCACCGCAACAAGCCCAGCTGCCTTCTCGCCGATGGCGACCAGCATCGCGGTCTTACCCTCGGTCTCCAGAGCGACCAGAAGCTCTTCCAGCGCATCGGGTGCAATCCCGGCCTCGTTCAAAAGCCGTCGGCTGCCCACCCGCACGGTCTCGTTGTCGACCTGACCCTGCACACCGCGCGCGGTGATCGACTTGAACTGTGTTACCTGAGGCACCTCAAGCCCGCGCTCACGCGCGCCCGCCACGATGGCCTGCGCCAACGGGTGTTCGGATCCTGCCTCAACCGATGCTGCGGCGCGCAGCACCTGTGCCTCGTCGAACCCCGGCAGGGCGTGAACATCGGTCAGTGCCGGTTTGCCCCTCGTGATCGTGCCGGTCTTGTCGAGCACCACGACCTTGATGTCCTTGAGGGTCTGGATCGCCTCGCCCGAGCGGATCAGCACGCCGCGCTCAGCCCCCATGCCGGAACCCACCATCAGCGCCGTGGGCGTTGCCAGCCCCAGCGCGCAGGGGCAGGCGATGACCAGCACCGCGATCATGGCAAGTATGGCCCCCATCAGCGGCGAGATCTCAGGGTTGACCCAAGGCAGAAAGCCTGAACCCCAATCAAGTATCGGGCGCAAGCTGTCAGCAAAGGCCAGCCAGATACCAAAGGTGCCAAGGGCGATCACCAGCACCGCGGGCACGAAATAGCCCGTCAGCCTGTCCGCCAGCTCCTGTATCGGCACTTTCGATCCTTGCGCCTCTTCCACCAGCTTTATGACCTGGCTCAGGAACGTGTCTCCCCCCACGCGGGTCGCGCGCACCTTCAGCATCCCTTCCTTGTTGATCGTGGCACCGATCACCGTGTCCCCCGGCCCTTTCTCGACGGGCACGGACTCCCCTGTGGCGATGGATTCATCCAGATGACTGTTGCCATCCACAATTTCGCCATCCGTTGGCACCTTGGAGCCTGGACGCACCACCATGACGTCACCGGGCTGCAACTCAGCCACAGGCACCTCTACCTCCCTGTCGTCGCGCAGCACCGATGCCGTTTTGGCACCCATGGTGATCAGCCGCTTGATGGCCTGACTGGCACGGCCCTTGGCGCGAGCTTCCAGATACCGCCCGACAAGGTGGAAAGTCATGATTGTGGCGGCCATCTCGATGAAGGATGTCATCGGCCAGATGAAGCCCGCAAGTCCGATCAGATAGGGCGGCAGGCTGCCCATCGAGATCAGCACATCCATGTTCGCCGTGCGATTGGTCAGCGACCGCCATGCAGAGACATGCGTGGCCCAACCGCCAAACAGAAACACCACTGGAAAGGCCAGTACCGCGACGATTGCCAGATAGCCGGGGATCGGCTGCCAAAACATGTGCGGGACCATCAGCAGCATGATCAGCGTGGTCGGGACGGCCGCGATCCAGAGCCGCTTCCATGCGCGGGCAAGGTATCGGTCCTCCGATGCGGCATCGTTTGCGTGGTCGGTTGCTTCGCCTTCGTCAACCGCGTCAACCTCATATCCCGCGCGCTCGACCGCAGCGCGGATGGCCTGCGCATCGGTCTGACCAACGTCAAATGTCACCCGAACCCGGTGATTGCTGATATTTGTGTCGAGCTTCTCAATCCCCGGCAGGCGGCGAATGGATCCCGATACAAGGCCTGCGCAATGATCGCTGCCCATGCCCGGCACAGTCAGCCGGACTTCACGCGAAGTTTGTGCGCGCTCACTCTCCTCGACTTCATACCCGGCGCGCTCAATCGCTGCCTTCAGATCGGCCACTCCGAGAGTGGTGTCATCATAGGTCACGCGGGCGCGATGCGCGGCAATGTTTGTCTGAATGTCTCTTACACCGTCCAGCCGGTTCAGCGAAGTCCGTATAAGTCCGGCGCAGTGATCGCTGCCCATGCCGGGAATGGTGAAAGTGGTGGTCTGTGATCTGTCTTGCGTTGTGGACGCCATGATCTCTTCTCCGATATCGGTTTACCCGGGCCTGCCGTGACAGCAGCCCTGAACAACCAAGCCAAAGGCGGCTTGGCCAATGTGGATCAGGAGAGGATCGGAGGGTGTATCAGGGGCAAGGTCGAAAGGCCGCAGCGTAAGGCGCAATACGGCGCTGGGATCGCGCGATTCTGCGGAACAAGCACCGCAAGCCCGGTCAATTCCGTGCCAAAAACTGCGGGGCAGCAGGTGGATACAGCACAAGTTGTCATCGCAACCTCGCCCGCAGCGCCATGGCAGCAGGCGTCATCAGAGGAAAGCGAGACTGCCGTTTCAGCGCCACTTATCACAGTCTGCTGGGAATGAGCCTCAGCACTGGTCACGCCACCTAAGGCAAGCACAAGGAAAAGCAGACAGACACATATCACCGACGTGACCGCGGTTCTCACTTGCGCTGCTTTCTCGCGTGGCGCTTTCAAATGCTGCCCTTTCCTCGACGCAGACTTTCATTTTTGCCATATCTGTCCACATCCACAATGACATGGATCAAGACTGACCTCGCAAAGCAGAGATAGTCATTCGTGCTGATGGAAGGTCAAGTCCGCGACGCGATGGTTATCGCGCGCTACAGGTCCGTCCCATGTGTGCCAACGCTTGTAGGACCGTGTTGCCAAGGCCGGCTCTGAGAGTGGTGAGCACCCGCCTCCAGCATCAATCGGAAGCACGGTCCGAAATTCTTCGAGGCTCTTGGTCGTTACAAGGGCTTCTGCGGCCTTGCTTAAGCCCAAGTACTTTATCGCTTGGTTGCTTTGTCCTTGGGGCCGCTAGATCGCTGCAAGTTGCCTGCCGCAAGCAAGTCACGCGCAAGCGCAACGGACAGGTAAACCACACGACTGGAAACAGCTAAAGTGTGACTGCCGTAACTGGGTTTTCCATACCTTTGAACGTCAGCGACCTCGCCTCTCCGACAAGTCCGCCCGCAGCCTCGACCGAGGCAAGCGCCTGCCCCGCCAACGCGGCCGAGGCAAGCCTTGCCGTCAGGTTCACGGAATGCCCGAATATCGAAATATCGCGGAACGTGCCCTCGCCTGCGGCGACGGTGCAGATATAGACCGGGCCTACGTGCACGCCGGTTCCTGCGGGGATATGGCTGTCGGCATCAAAGGCACGCGACAACGCGCGCGCTGCCGCAATCGCCTTTTCGGCGTGGTCTGGCCCGACGAAACCCGGCGGCCAGACCGCCACGACGCAATCACCGTAAAAGGCCATAATGAAACCGTCATGGCGGGTGATGATATCGGTAGCGATCCCGAGAAAGGTATTGATCCGGCGCGCCACATCGGATGTGGGCGAAACGCTCGCGGTCTTGACCGAGTTGCGGATATCGACATAGAGCACCGACATCTCTACCTCGGCCCCGCCGGGCTGGCCGTCGATGAAGGCGTCGCAGGCCGAGCAGTAATAGGGATTGCGCTTGCAGGGGGCCTTGCCAAGGCCCCCCATGATCCAGCCGCCAATGCCGGCAAAGGGCACATGGCAAAGCCGGCAGCGCGGCGCAGCGGGCAGCCAGCGGTACAGCCTGTGCATCTTGGTCAGCGCCGGATGGCCGCCCGGCCCGAATATCGTGGCCCAAAGCTCGGTATTGCCGTTCTCGCGTTCGAGACTGGTTTGTGTCATGCAGCACCGCCCCAGTATTTTTCGGGCATTTCAAATATGCCCCAGATATCATGCCTATCCGGTGGCAAGTTCGGAATACGGCTAGGTGAATTGATGACAGCAGTGCAATACATGAACACCGGCCCCATGGTGGTCGCGCGCGCAGGCGTGACCCCGCGGTAGAGCGCGCCATAGACATTACCTTCGGTGACCCAAGGGGCGGGCGGGATGGTAATAGCGCCCGTGTCGGCGTCGCGGATACGGATAGGGGGTATGGTGACCACAGCACCCGCCTTGAGAAGGCTGTCTTGCAGCCAGGACACGGGCTTGCTCGGACCTTCTTCGGCTTCATCCGTTGGCGGAGCGGCGAGCGAGGCCAGAAAATCCACACCCGGACCGAAGGCGCGATCTTCGAAGGCCGAGCTGTCCATTACCGCGATCTGCTTGTTGGTGATATGCGCCTCGTCACCCTCGCCCCAGACAAAGAACGTGGCGAAGTCGGGAAGGGTTTCGTGATGTGTAAAGGGTCGGAACAGAACCACCCGTTCCACGGTGACGGTCACGTCGGGAATGGCCGGCTTGGCCCGGTCCAGTGACCACGGAAAGAAATCCTTTTTCGGGTTCTGCGGTGGCCTGCGCAACCCGACAAAGATGTTGCCGCGCAGCGTGGTGCGGTCGCCGCACCCGACCTCGGGGATCGAAAACCAGCAGCTTTCCTTGTCGTCGCCGTTGCAAAAGAACAGCGCCTCGCGGGGATAAGTCTTGCGAAGTCGGCGCAGTTCGTCATCCTTGCCGTTCAGCGATATCTTGAAGATCAATTGGTACTTGTGCAGTTCACAATGGAACTGCGTCTGGTGCACGGCGAAAAAGGTCTTGTCACCCACGAGAAGAAAGGCGTGCTGATGAGGGATGTTGTGCACATCAGGATCGGGCATATGCGCCTCGAACGCGTTCAGGGTGACCATGTTCAGCCTTTCCTTTCAGACATCGGTGCAAGCCCATGGCGATGGACCAGCGCCTGCACCTGCTGTGTCACGATCCCGCGCAGGGCTGCGATCAGATCTGGGATGAAGTTGCCCGCCGAAGTGTTGGATATCCAAGCGTTCTGCATTGTCGAAATCAGGTAATCGACGGGCATGCCATCTTGCGGTGTGACACCCAGCCGGTGCGCGAAGATGTTGCAGAACTCCTGACCATAAACCGCGGGGTCAAATGCGGCCTGTGTCAGGATCAGCTCTTGCTCGGGCACCTCGTATTCTGCGTTGTCCTCGATCGAACAGGCACGGAAGATTGCCAGATTCAGCTCGTTCATCAGGGCCGGATCGGTATTGAGCCCGGCGGCCGTGCGGAAGTTGAAGGCATAGTTGATGACCGTCAGGTCGGGGCCCAGCGCCTCGAACAGCGCGGCAAGTTCGGGATCCTTGTCCAGTTCCTCGTGCAGCAGCTCGTTGCTGAGACCCACAATCCGGTCCCGTATCAGAGCAAGCTCTTCTTGTTGTTCGACCGCTGTCTTGCCCGCCACTTCGGCAGGGATGCGCTTGAACGGCACAATGACAAACGGATCGCCTTGCCTCGCCATCGTGACAAGCGCGGCATAGAACCTTTTCGCGTTGTGGACGCACCTGCCCAGCAGTTTGCCATAGCCGCTCTGATCCGGTGGGATGCACAAGTGCGACAGATAAACCGCGGCCGTCGATGCGCCGGGGCTGGAGCCTGCCAGTGCACAGGCCCCCATCGTCATGGCCGTACCCCCGTGATAGACGACGTCGGCGACTACGGTTATCAGACCCGGCATCGCCCCGTTCCGGTAACACAGCGCGCCAGCGGGATAGGGAATAAACCCCGCCCTGTGCGGGTCGACGGTGATGCTGTCGGCAAGGGGCAGCGCGGCGAACTGGCGTTCGACATGATCGCTGAGCCGCGATTGCGGACTGTCGGCACCGAGCAATTTTGGCGGTTGGAGGATCGCGCGGAAATACCCGCCCCAGGCGTCATCCGCATGAATCACGAAATCCATCCCCATCTGGCGATATTCGTCGCGGATATCGGCAATCTCGGCGATCGGGTCCACGGCGCTTTCGCGGGTCGAGCCGATCACGGCGACGACCATCACGACAGGGCGTTTCTCGGCCAGGCAGGAATCGAGAGTGCGGCGCAGCGCCACCATGTCCAACCGTCCGTCGAGATCGACAGCCACGGGTAGCATGTGCCGGATGCCGATACCCGAAAGCCCCGCCCCCCTCGGCCAGGAATAATGCGCCGTGGCCGGCACGATCATCGCTGGAGGCGGGGTATCGTGCAGCATGGTTTGGTAGAAATCCAGAAGCCCCATCTGCTGAACGGAAAACCGGTCCAGTGCGGATTTCACCGTGTGTTCGGGGACGCCCCCGGCACGGGTGAAGCGTTGCGGCAGGTCAAGGGCGTCGTCCACGGGTATGTTCAGAAGGTCCCAGTCCGACAATGCCGCGAGGCGCACCCGACGCCCGTCGGCGGCGCGCACGGTGATGTCAGCAGCATCGCGGAAGGCAGGATCAACCCGCAGCGCATGCGCCAGCGCCACCGCCTGGAAGCGCAGGTTGCGCGCCGCCCACACCGCCTCGACATTGGCGACGGTCCCGCCGACGGTGATCTGACCCCAAGGCTTGACCGTACCCCCGATGTCGTAGCCAAGCATTTCGCACAGTTGCTGGCCCACGGCATATTCCAGCACCGTGGTGACGGGCGAAGCTTCGGCGGCGGCCTGGTTCTGGTTGTGCAGCATTCCCGCGACATAGCCCGCGACACCCGGCAAGGTGACATCCCAGTACATATGCGACTGATTGCGATAGCTTGCCACCGGAATGGAACCCTTGAGCTTGTCGGTCAGCCCGCGAAGGTTTTCCAGCAGCAGATCCTGCGTCGCCTTGAACGCCTGGCTTTCGACATCGTTCTCGTAGAGAAAATCGGGATCATTCGGGGCGTAGGCGCGGCGGTTCCTGACATGCCCGTCGATCACCTCGCCCAGCAATGCACGCAGCAGCGCCTCGTTTTCGGCATGGCCACCGAGGAACCAGGCGTCCGGTGACAATGGCGGGGTGGACGGGAGATCGAACCGGCCCTGAACATCTTCGACAATGCGATTGATATGGCTTTCCAGCCCGGTTTGTTTCTCATGCCAACCATTAGGTAAAAACCCCTCGCGGCTCGAGCCTACATCGGATTTCGCGCATCTGTCTACGGGCGTGGTAGCACGCGATCGCTTGACTGGAGAATGAACGGTGCCTCTGCCCGATGTCTCGACCAGCATTCTGTTATCCGCGATGGATGCGGCGGATCACATACATCTGTTCGCTCAGGCCCGGCGCAGGACATACCGCGCGGGGCAGACCATCTTTGTCGAAGGCGAACCGGGCAACGATGTCATCCAGATCACCGCCGGAGTCGCCGAAGTATCGGTGGTATCGGCGTCCGGGCGCAAGTCGGTGATCGCACAGATGGGCCCCGGCGAAGTCCTGGGCGAGATCGCGGCGCTAGATGGCGGGGCACGGTCAGCCACGGTCGTCGCAGCCAGCGACATCGACGGGCTGGTGCTGTCGCGCAGCAACATTATGGCCTTCGTCACCGAACGGCCTGATGTCGCGCGGGCAGTTATTGCCGAGCTGTGCAAGAAGGTGCGCAATGCCTCGGACATGTTCGTTTTACGCTCGGTTGTCGACGGCGGGCCGCGGCTGGCCAAGGCCCTCCTGAGGCTCTTTGACAAATGGGGGACCATCGAGAACGGCGCGCTGGTTCTGACGCAGCGGTTTTCGCAATCGGAAATCGGCGATTTCAGCGGCCTCGCGCGCGAGAACGTGAACCGCTATGTCAAGAAATGGACCGAGCAATCAATACTTGGCCAAAAGGACAAGGCGCTGATCCTGCTGGATCGCGCCCGCCTTGTGGCCCTGGCCGAAGACTGAGCAATGCTCAGCCCTTTCGCCGCCTGATCAACCCCAGACCGGCGAAAGCCGCCAGAAGCAGCGGCAGCGAGGCCGGCAGGGGCACCGCTGCCACGACGGGATCGCCGGTGACCGTGAATTTCAGCGTCGCCCCGGAAACAGCGGTCGTATCGGACCACGGTACAAAATTGGGATTCACGCTGTTGAGCGCGAGATATCCGTTTTCGGCGTCGATCACATTTCCTGTAAAGGACGGGGCGTTCGTCCCGTGCCATCCACCGTTGCCTGTCGTCATCGTCATGATGAGCGTATAAGTATCCGGCAGAAGCGTCAGGCCCGACAATGCAGCTTGTGCGCCGCTCCAACCGGTATAGGCCGTATCGACGAACTGCTGGAAAATCGTCGCCGAGGGGCTCATCCGTCCAGTGATCAGCCAGAGCTCTCCAGTGCAGGAAAAGCATGTCAAATCAAAGCCGAAGCTGACATTCTCAAGCGTCTCGTTTACCTCGAATGTCTGGGCTACACCCTTTTGCGGCGCGTTCGCCCCAATGGGCGTGGTGCCGCTTCGGTCTCCGTCTACGTTGAAAAGCGTCGCCCCCTGGCTGGATCCAGCCGCCAGCGAAAATGCCAGCCCGATAATCAGCGTCTTAAGTCGCATGGTCAAATCCGATCTATGAATTCGCATCAGTACAATCCTTTCAGGTTAGGTTTTTGATACCATTGTGTCAATTTTCTACCGGCAAAACCGATTTCTCGCCGCCTTTCAGGCTGGCCAGCACCTTTTGCCAGAAAAAACCGCTCTGGAAGGACAGGCTGACCAGTTGCAGCGGTTGCAGTTCGCCATTGTCGAGCGTTCCGATCAGCGGCAGCAACAGCAGCGGTGCCACCACCAGCGGACGCAGCAGCGAGATCACATCGAACTCCCTATCGGTATCGAACACGTAACGCGCCACGATACCCAGACTGATCGACATCAGCATCGCCACAACCGCGACCATCACGGAAAAGCCCTGCTCTGCCGCGCCAAAGACCGCCCGGTCTTCCGGCACTTCGGGCACCCACAGATACACAAGCACCGTCATCGCCCCCAGTAACAGCAATGCGCCGATGGTGCGGGCACCATTGCGATGGCCAAGATAGGCGGCGACCTCGAACAGGGCCGCCACGGCAAGAGCGATCAGCATCACATCATGCAGGTTCATTTGTCTTCTCCCCTTCCGCCTCAGCCATCGCAAGCGGTTCGAGCGCCCGCGTATCGGCCAGCCACAGCCCGTTGTCCCAACGCGCCAGCGCGGCATGAAAATCGCGCACGCCGTTCCAGACGACCGGTTTTGTCGCGGGATTGCTCACCGTCTGCATGCCGTTGGCGATCTGGGCCACCGATTTCAGGATCAGTTCGCGCGCCAAAGCGACGATCAGTTCGATGATCAGACCGAGCGTATTGCCGATGATCCCGCTTCTACTCAGGCGATGGTGTACCACCGGTTTGCCCGGCTTGAAGGACATCGCCCCGGTCCTGGGATCGTGATGGAACATCAGCTTCATGTCGACCGTCAGGTCCAGACGCGTTCTGAGCGGCAGATCCGCATAGGCCACCGCGTGCACATCGAGCGCGCCTTTTACCGGCGTGATGCGCACCTGTTTCAACACTGGGGCCACGTCGAAAAGCGCCACCTTCTTGTGACCAAGCCTGACCGGTTTCGTCGACACGACCGAATTGCCATTGACCGCGAAGGTCGTCCGTGGACGGAACGTGCTTTGCAGGATCGGCAGCAAGGCGCGCAGGTTGAAAATCCGCGACGACACCGCGAAATAGGCGGGTGCCGCTGGCTTGACCAACTCGGGTCCGATCCGGATCGGACCGTCAGGCCGCGCGGCATCCAGTGACCCGAGAATGGCCAGATACTGCCGCCCGTCGCCAGGATCGACAAAGGCCCAGTCGTTGCCCGGACAGGCCAGCCCGGCGGCCTTTGCAGTGCTGCGTGCAGCGACCGAGGCAAAGACGAAACTGGCATCGGCTGCATGTTTCGACAGACAGGCTGTCAGGGCCTCCTTGACCATGCCAAGATCGAAACTGGCCAACCGCCTCGACGGGTATTCGATATCGACGACCTTTATCGGTTCGGGGCCGCCTGCCCCGTCGTCCAGCGACGTATCGAAGGCCAGATTGCGCGTGTCGGGCGTGTCGCCACTGATCAGGCCCAGCTTCATCTGGGCGGTCAGCACCACCCCCGAAATGTCGACCTCGCCCTCACCCCGGGCGCGGATGACGCCCTGGCGGATCGGCATCGTGACCGATACCAGCCGCAATGACCCGCCGGGTGCCAGTGCCCAACCGCCGAAAGATCCGCTGATCTCAAGATCGTCTTCGGTGTAGGAGAAGGTTCGGATCGTCCGGTCGTCCGCCTGGGCAAGCGCCTGGTTCACGAGGTCGATCGAAATGATCGAGCATGTATCCCATCCATCGAGGTTCATCGGGCTTTCCTTTCGTTCATGATGTCTGCGAATTCGGCCTGGAACGTGCCATGAAAGGCCGGACCGGCATCGGGGTCTGCGCCCAGAAGGCCCTTATCCGCCTTGATGAACCGGCCGCCGATCTGCAGGCCGTTGTTGAGCGCGGCAAAGGTCGGATCGAACGTGCGGCCCGTCGACCAGCGCACCGCGCCGGTGGCATTTGCCATCAGCAGGTCGATGGGCGGGGCGTCGCCTTCCTTTGTCATCTCGATCAGCTTGATCGAGATCGTCCCGGCGAGTGAGCCGAGAACGATCCCCAGCACCACGTAGTAGGCCACGCTGGCGGTGCCGAAGGATACAAAGGTGATGACAAGCCCGCCGATCACGCCAAGGATCGCCAGGATCGTATCGAGGATCGTAACCCCCTTGGTCTTTTCGGTGCTTTCGACCGTCTTGATTGGCCGGGTTTCGACGAAACCGATGGTCTTGGCCCCGTCCGACCGCTTGGTCAGACCGAAAGCATAGGCGGCGGTCGCGCTGCAGACCGAGAAGATGCCGGGTGAGACCTCGGTCTTGGTCAGGCTTTTCAGTTCCATCTCGGTGTCGCGCAAGGACACCTCGAGCTGGTGGATGACCGGGGCGTATGACTTGCCCTCATGTTCGACCTTCTGCGCCTTGACGGGTTTCGTCAGGTGCAGCCCGGTGTCCTTTTCCTTGTAACGGATGTCCTTTTCCGACAGCCCCTTGAAGGCCTTCGGCAAGGATTTCCCGACCATATTGCGCAGGAACCGCGACCGCGAAATGACGACGCCGGCATCACAGCCCTCGGGGATAAGGCCGGGATCTGCCTGATGCACCAGCCCCTTGGGACTGCGCCCTTCGGTCTGGCACAGGATCGCCAGAACGCTGGCATCGGGATCGGTGCCACTGGCACC
The DNA here is from genome assembly GCA_024637305.1 of Sulfitobacter sp. Taxonomy (GTDB): domain Bacteria; phylum Pseudomonadota; class Alphaproteobacteria; order Rhodobacterales; family Rhodobacteraceae; genus Sulfitobacter. Next base: position 31,074 of record JAGXFI010000160.1, on the reverse strand, counting down.
GAAAGCATAGGAGACATCCGTCGGCTTGAGCCATGCAAAGGCTTCGCCTTCGGTTTCATCGCTCATTCGTTCGCTGACATTCACAGCCGCGAAGACATGGGTGAAACTGTCGAGATGGTCGTTCATCCAGGTCTCGATCCCGCTCAGCAGCGTGCTTTTCAGCCGCAGCCCCAGATCGTCGAGCCCGGTATGCCCCACCAATGTCGCCGCACGTTCCAATCCATCCGCCCCCAGCAAGAGCGGGCTTGTGCGTTTCGCGATCACCAGCAGCTTTTCGAGCATGCCGCCCTGCGGCGCGTTGCGCCCCGACGGCATCATCTCCATCCGCACCTGGTTCTCGATCACGATGTGATCCAGCGTTGCTTGCCGGTCGCCGCGCATGACGGTGACGTCGCGCATCGGGATTTCGAGGTTGATAAGCGGTCCGTCGCCCCCAGGCGACACCCGCCAACTGTCGAAATTGCCCCGCACGGAGCTGCTGTCGTCCAAAGCGATCTCCAACTGAGCGGGCGACGTGCCCGCATTGCGGATCGCATCGTTGATCTCGGTGATGCGGACGCAGTTCACCGCATCCCAGCCGCCGGTATCGGCGCGGTATTGCGTGGCCGAGGCCAAGGTTATGGGAAAGTCCTTCATCGCCGTTACTCCTGAGTGAAATCCGGGGTGCCGGTGATGTGGAACCCGCCATTGAACGCGACGCCTTCGACCGACAGCCCGGCTCCGGCTGGCCAGACGATCGGAGCCATGACGCTTTGCGCAAACTGCTGCATGTCAGGCTTGATGTTTTCGGGATCCCGCTCGCGGTCGCTTTCCCACTTGTCCTTTATCAGGCCAAGCGTGATGCCGCCTGCGCCAACCGCGACAGAGAACACCAGCCCGGTCATGGGTCTGGCAAGAAATCCCTGCAGGCTACTGACGACCGCGCCCAACCGTTCAGATCCGAAGATGACCCGCGCCCCTTCGGCGGTGTCGACCACGACCTCGACGCCCCGGACGACCTGGACACCCTTGAAGATCGTGCCGGCCACGGCGACGATGTCCGCGACAAGCAGCGCAATGTCGACCGCCTTGCCGAAGCCGGATTTCTCCAGCGCCGCCTGGTAGGATACGATCGCCTCACCGTCCCCGGCCTCGTAGGGGGCCAGCCCGAATTGCCGCGTTTCGGGGTCGAATTCCGCCTGGCTCTGGATGGTGTAATAGTGATGCGCCTCGTAGAGGTACGAGATCATCTTGTAATAGGGGTGGTGCAATCCGTTGAAATTGACCACGAGCCGCGTGTCCAGCAAGGTGATGCTGAAACTGCGTTTGGGAATTCGCGCGGTAACAGCGTCTGGGTTGTTCTGAGATTGCTGAACCGTAAACGCGTCAAGCACCAGTTCCTGCTTGTTGATGATCGCATCGCTTTCAATGATGAAATTATCGTCAAAAAACTGCGCGTCATCAAGTTGCCGCCCGAACATGGCAGCAATGCCGGGCTTGATCATGTGCTTGAGGAAGACCTGTTTGTTGAGCAGAAAACCCGCGCGTTTGTCGCCGATGATCGCTGGGCTGACATTGTGATGGTCAGGCGGGGCGTTTCCTTCGATCATGCACAGCACCGCGAATGTGCCGCCGCCCTGCGCGCCATTGGCAATCACGCCGTAAGAGGTATCGGTGGGCGAGATCCAGGAATAATCGCTGGATTTGCTTTCCAGCCTGCTGTTGAGGTTCACCGTGACAAAGGTGTGGTCGAATTCGGCCAGGGTCGACGAAACGGCGAAATAGCTGGCCATCAGGATCCGGCAATCGCTCACGAGCTGGGTTTCGCTGTCCGAGCCGGGCCAGCCAAAACCTGTCACGACGATGCCGTAGCTGCCCGCATTCGCCAGCAGGTCGGCGGGCCGACGGGTCCGGAACGATACCGGCGTGCCGCCACCGAGCCCCGAGCCCTCGTCCCCCATATCGGTGTGCAGATCGAGCTGGATCGTGCACCAAGCGTCCTGGCGGGTCTCGTCCGTCTCGCCGGTCATCTGAAAGGTGAATTCGCTGATCGACATGCGCATTTCCAGCACATGACCCGAGCCGCCCACCAGATCCCACGCGGAAAAATTACCGATGATCCGCGCAGTGTCGGGGCCGGAGCTTTGCGAATGATCGAATGTGCCGGGAAATCGCCCCTGTGCGCGAATACCGTCATTCACCGCCTTGAAATCGAGGGCAAAGACGGTGTCCCAGTTGTTGGTGGTCGCGATCTGTTCGGCAAGCGCACCGGTAAATGTCTGTTTATCAAGCATCTCGTTGTCCTTTCCTTTGCGAAACGAACACCTTCGTCTGCCCGCCTGAAACAGGCGTTGCCGGACCGAGGGCGGCGCGGGGTGGCGCCGATCATGCGACGCAGAACCATATTGGATGACCACGGGGCGAAGCGATGTGTCGCGCGTCACACCCGTTCCAGGAAATCCAACCGGATGTGATCGCGCGACGGTTCAGGTGACGCCGGTGCCGTTCGCCCGGATCTTGCCGCGCACAAAGACCTAAGCGCGTTGGTCTGCAACGCTCAGATGCTCGAATAGCGACATGCGGGTTTTGCGCCAGGGCTTCCCCTGCCGAGCAGGCTTTGCGAATCTGTTGGCGTGTGATATCATTCATTCGAACGAATTATACTGACGGCGTTCCCTTCATGGATGATCGCCGGATTCGGGGGACTGATCATGGATGTCATCACGCAACACCGCCGGGACCCGAAGATCGACCTGCTGGACGCTGCAAGGCGCGTTCTTCTGGCAGAGGGCTACGCCGGGCTTTCGACCCGCGCCGTGGCCGCCGAAGCCGGCACCCAGATGAGTCAGATCCGCTATCACTTCGGGTCCAAGGAAGGGTTGGTGCTGGCGCTGTTCGAATATATGAACGACACGTTGGTCGCGCGCCAGGCAGAGACCTTTAATCGGCCCGACCTTCGTATTTCGCAAAAATGGGCGCGCGCCTGCGATTATCTCGAAGAAGATCTGGCTTCGGGCTATGTCCGCGTCCTGCAGGAGCTGACTGCCGTGGGGTGGTCCAATCCCGCCGTCGGCGATGCCGTGCGCCGCGCCATCGCGCAATGGCAGGCGCTGATCCTGGAACTGGTTCGCGACGTTGAAGGGCGGACCGGCCCGCTTGGCCCTTTCCGCGCCGAGGAAATTGCCACGCTCATCGGGGCCGCCTTCATCGGCTTGGAATCTCTTATCCTGCTGGGTTTTGACGATGCTCAACACCCCATGCGCGCGGCCCTGCGCCGTGTCGGAGACCTGATCGCCCTTGCAGAGACGCAACCGGAGGACTGAACAATGCGCGCTGCTCTTCCTCATACAACAGGCCGGGTCGACCGCGACGGCATCGGGCTGCATTATGAGATCTATGGAGAGAGCAACCGTACCATCCTCTTCGTGCCGACCTGGGCAATCATCCATTCGCGCTGCTGGAAGGCGCAGATCCCCTATTTCGCGGAGCACTTCCGCGTCATCGCCTTCGATCCGCGCGGCAACGGCAAATCCGACCGGCCCGATGCGCCTGAGGGTTATAGCCTTGACGCGGTAATCGAAGACGTGATCGCGGTGATGGATGCGACGGGCACAGATACCGCGTCGCTGGTCGGCTTTTCCTTCAGCAGCGCGGTGGCGTTCGCGGTCGCGGCGGGCTGGCCGGACCGGGTCGATGCTGTGGTGTCGACCGGCGGATGGTCACCGATCGTGCCCCCCTACCCGGAACGCGGTGCCCATTGGGAGGCCGAGGTGGACAACCCCGAAGGGTGGCAGAAGTACAACCGCCGGTACTGGCGGCGCGACTATGCCGACTTTCTGCGGTTCTTTTTCGACAAGGTCCATAACGAGCCGCATTCGACCAAGCAACAGGACGACGCACTGACTTGGGCGCTCGACGGCGATGGCGAGATGCTGGCCATGACCCTCGACAGCCGGGCTGAAGCTCCAGCGCTCATCAACGAGGCGATGTATGCGAGCGTCAAATGTCCAAGCCTGATCGTTGTTGGCGATTCCGACACGATTACTCCACCCGAGAATTCATACCGTGTCTCGGAGATCACAGGCGGAGATTTGCATGTGCGCACAGGCGGCGGGCACGCCGTCCACGCGCGCTATCCGGCGTGGTTCAACGTCACCATGCGCGACTTTCTGGCCCGGCATCTCGGAACCTACGCGCCGGTGCCGAAGTCTCGGCCAAGGCGTCAGAAGCGGGCGCTCTACCTGTCGTCCCCCATCGGGCTGGGCCATGCGCGCCGCGATCTGGCGGTAACGCACGCGCTGCGCAAGCTGCATCCCGATCTGCAGGTGGATTGGCTGGCGCAGGATCCGGTCACGCGGTTCCTTGCGGCCAATAACGAAGCGCTGCACCCGGCAAGCCGTCTGCTGGCCAATGAATCCGCCCATATCGAGGCAGAAGCCGGCGAGCACGACCTCAACGCCTTTCAGGCGATCCGCAACATGGACGAGATCCTGATCAAGAATTTCATGGTGTTTCAAGATGTTCTGGAACAGGACCGCTATGATCTGGTAATCGCCGACGAGGCGTGGGACGTCGATCATTACTGGCACGAACACCCGGATATGAAACGCGCCCAGATCGCCTGGTTCACGGATTTCGTGGGCTGGGTACCGTTCGCGGAAAACGGCCCGCGCGAAGCTTTCCTGACCACCGATTACAATGCCGAAATGATCGGCCATGTCGAAGGCCAGCCGCAGGTGCGCGACCGCGCGATCTTCGTCGGCGGGCCGCGCGACATTGCCGATCTGACATTTGGCGACAGCCTGCCGCGCATGCGTGACTGGGTGCCGAAGCATTATGAGTTCTCCGACTACATCATCGGCACCCATCCCGCCGATTTCGGCCCCCGCGCCGACCTGCGCGCCGAATTCGGCTATGACGACGGGCGCAAGACATGCATCGTGGCCGTGGGTGGCTCTGGGGTGGGGGCGCAACTGATCCGGCGGATCCTTGCCACCTACCCCCATGCCCGCGCCCGGATTCCCGAACTGCGCATGATTTTCGTCACCGGCCCCCGGCTCGATCCCGCCGCCTTTGACTGGCCCGAAGGGGTGGAGACGCGCGCCTTCGTGCCCGACCTCGACCGCCATCTTGCGGCCTGTGATCTGGCCTTGGTACAAGGCGGACTGACAACCTGCATGGAACTGACCGCCGCCGGTACGCCGTTCCTCTATTTCCCCCTGCGCAATCATTTCGAACAGAATTTCCACGTCGCCGCCCGGTTGGAGCACTATAACGCCGGCCGCCGCATGATCTATGCCGACAGCGACCCAGAGCGCATCGCCGAGGCCATGCTGGAAGAACTGCGCAACCCCCGCATCCCCCATCCCGTCGCGCAAGACGGGGCGCAAAGGGCGGCGGCCATGCTCGGAGAGCTTCTGTGACCTGCCAGTATCATATCTGCACCGGATCACAGCAGTCGGATTGCCAGATTGAGGGGCGGGAATAACCCGAATGGATCGGGCAGTGGAGACGAAACCAACGGATAGCCGCATCGCGCGCTGCTGAAGCTGCCCGACGGGTGCGAGTTCCGCGAGGCCGAGAGCGCCAGCGGGCGCACCACGCTGACCGGCGGAGAGGTCTCCTTTGAGCCGCTCATCGACACCCACGCCCATTTCGCCCGGCTGAACTTGTCCCAGGTCGGGGTGATCGAAGGGGCTGGCTGATGACGAGCGTGGGCTGGCTGCTCGCAGCGCTTCGGCAAGATTGCTGGCTGTTCTTGGGCGGTCTGGCCCTGATCGAACTTGCGGCGGTGGTGTACACCGTCGCGGGCATCAGTATGGAGATGAACGCACTCGATCTGACGCACATGGCAAGGCTGCCGGGTCAGCCGATGGAAATGGGATCGGGCGCGGTCTGGATCTTGCTCTATACGGCGCTGATCTTTGCCATGTGGTGGATCATGATGATCGCCATGATGGTTTCCAGCGCCGCGCCGACGATTCTGCTGCATCACGCCCTGACGGGCACGCCGGACGGAGCGCAACCCGACCGGTCGGCATGGGCATTTGTGGCGGGCTACCTTGCGGTCTGTGCCGGGTTCTCAGAGCTCGCCGCCGATCTTCAATGGGCGTTGCAGCCGCTGGGACTGATCGCATCCGGGATGATGAGGCTGCGCGGGGGCGTGCTGAGCGGCTCGGTCCTGATTTTCGCCGGGCTTTACCAGTTCACCCCGCTCAAACAGGCCTGCCTGCGCCAGTGCCAGGCCCCCGCTGTTTTCCTGACGCGTCACTGGCAAGGCGGTGCGTGGGCAATAGGGCTTAGACATGGCACCTTGTGCCTCGGTTGTTACTGGGCGCTCATGCTGCTTTTGTTCGTGGGCGGGGTGATGAACCTCTACTGGATCGCAGGGCTGGCGCTGTTGGTCGCGGTCGAGAAACTTGCGCTTTTCGGCAAGGCTACGGCGTGGATAATGGGCGTTGTGCTGATCCTGTCGGGTGCCGCCGTCCTGATGACAGGATAAACGGATGTCGGCAGTCTGTATTCAGGGGCGGTCAAAGGCTCCATAGACCACAAAGCCTGACGATACGGCCAAGGAATACGCTTGTGGATGTCGGGGCGAGAACGGCGGCTAAAATGCACCGCGATCTGGTCGAAAGCTGGGGGCAATGAGCGACTGGTCAGCCCTTGATCGTGCTGTCCATGCGAAGCCTTGTCATAGCGACCTCGGTGAAAAGCCAATCGACGAACCGGACGATCTGAGACCGCGGCCGCGATTCCGCCCGCGTCATGATGCGGTAGGGATGCGTGGCGACAAGACTTTCGCGGGCGGGAAACAGCAAGTTCACCGTTCCCCGGTCAAGATCCTCGAGCACGCAAGACAATCCGCAGATCAGAAGTCCGGCGTTCGACTTCACGCCCTCCAAAGCATTTCGGGCAAGCCCGTACTGGACGCCCCGCTCGGGTGAATTGCGCTCATGCGGAAAGGTTGCCAGCCATTCCGTCCAGCCCGGCGTTTCAGGCGCGTCAGGGCGTGGCTTGATGTGCAGAAGCGGAAACCCTTCCAGACCGCCGCCCCGGGAATGCTGCCACATGCGATCGGTGTCGCCAAGGGTTCCCAGAGGCAGATACCGCGGGCCTTCGTCGTCGGCCTTGATCGACAGTGGTTCGAGGATTCTGGCTGCGTTTTCGGGCGAAGTTACGGGAAGGAAGATTTCGGAATAAAGCGGCTCCCCCTTGGCTGCGCGACCTCGCGGATCGCGATCCACAATGATATCCGCAGCACCGATCCGCAGGGGAACGTCGCCTTCGCCATTCACGTTGAACAGCACGTTGGGATGCTCTTGTCGGAACTTCTGAAGGCGCGGTAAAAGCCATAGGTCCGCCCAGTCGGGGTCGGCGATGATGTGGATCTCGCCGGTGCGCTGAAAATCCAGATTGTCGGTAACCCGGTCCAGCAACGCGAAGGCGGCGCGCAGATCGTCCAGCGCTTCTTGCAAGGCCGGTGTCGGACGCAAACCGGACCTTCCCCGCAGGACCAGATCGATATCGAGAAACCTCTCAAGTGTCCTGATCCTCTGCCCGACCGCTGCTGGCGTGATGCCAAGCCGATCCGCCGCCGCCTGAAGCGATCCCTCTCGCAGAGCCATCTCCAGCGCCTGAAGGGAGTTGAGATGCGTGGTTCGCGTCATGCTAAAGATATTCTTTCTCATACTGTGAATTCTTCAGAAATTATGCACGAAACCTTTAGTAACGACAAAATCTTTTAGCTAGGGAAACGCCTTGGCTCGCTGCATTATCGGGTTATCGGCAACGAAAGGACAAACTCATGGCCAAGTTGAAACGGTTCATCATCGAACGCGAAATTCCCGGCATTGGGCAAATGTCGGTAACCGAACTTTGCGGCGCGGCGCGTGCATCCAATCAGGCGCTGGAACAGATCGGTCCGAGCATCCAGTGGCAACACAGCTACGTCGCGGGTGACAAGACCTTCTGTCTCTACCTCGCCGAAAGCGAGGATGCGATCCGGAAACATTCGGAACTGTCCGGCATTCCGGTCGCGTCGATCACCGAAGTGCCTCAGGTCATTGATCCGCTTACCGCCAACAACTGAACGGGAGTGACCTGACGGACGATCTGCTTTTCCAGCAAAACGCGCCAAGACCTCGGCTTTTCTCTGGATTTCGAACAACAATCTAATCCAAAACCCATGCCCGTCATACGCAAAATACAAATTCAGGCGACGCCGAGGAAATCATCGAGAATGGCGTGAAATAACATTGGCTTTTCCAGATGCGCGGCATGCGCAGCGCCCGGCATCACGGCCAGTTGCACATTCGGCAGCGTCTTCCAAAGCACTTCAATCTGCGCCCAGCTATAGGACCGGTCGCGTTCGCCCCACAAAACCAACGTGGGCATCTGCAACGTTCCCAAGGCGCTGCGGCCATCCCAGTGCGCCATCGCATCCAGCCCGGCCAGCGCCGCCTGCCGCGAAGTCTGCGCGCCGATCTGTGCCACGAGAGCAAAGCCGTTTGCCGCTTCTCCGTCGCGAAACCACGTCGCCGCGATCCGCCGCGCCGTCTGTTCGACACCATCGGCGCACAGACGCTGTCTTGAGACTGCAATCGATTCAAACCGGTCCGGCAAAAGCCCGACCGGACCCGTTCCATAAAGGATCAGGCGACTGACGCGGTTGCCAAGTTTGGCTGCAATTTCCTGCGCGATCATCCCGCCCATGGAATGGCCCAACAGAACAAATTCGGCGATGACAAGGTCATCGAGCAAAGCGATCACGGCGTCCGCCAGCGCGTCGATGCGGTCGCAGGTTGGCAGGTCTGGCGCTTCGCCATATCCGGGAAGACACGGAGCGATGACATCAAAGCTACCGCCAAGGTGGTCAATCTGTGCCGACCATTGGGCGGAACCGCCAAGATAGCCATGCACCAGAACCAGCGGCACGCCCTGCCCTGCGCGTCTGTGGGGCAGCATCGGGTCGGCAGTCACTGCATCTGTTCCGGCAGCCATAGCGCCAGATCCGGCAGACCGATCAGCAGCGCAATCAGCAGCACCATCATGCCGATGAATGGCAGACAGCCGATGATCACATCGCCAATGCTGACCTGCTCGCGGCTGATGGCCTGAATAACGTAAAGGTTCAGTCCGACGGGCGGCGTCAGCACCGCGATTTCCATCGTGATCGTATAGACGACCCCGAACCAGATCAGATCAAAGCCCGCAGCGCTCATCAGCGGATAGATCGTTGGCAGGGTAATGAATGTCATCGACACAGGTTCAAGGAACATGCCCAGGATAATGTAGAACACCAGAACGATGATCAGCACCGTCGTCGGCGACAGATCAAACGACAGGAACAGTTCGGTGAATTGCTGCGGCACCCGGTAGTAGGTCAGCACAAAGCCGAACAGCACACCCGCTGACAACAGCAGACCAAGATAACCCATCGTCCGCATGGTGGCAAAAATCGCATCCTTGAAGCCCTGCCAGGTCAGCCCGCCGACCCCAAAGGCAAGCACGACGGTCAGCAGGGCCGCGACAGCCGCGGCTTCGGTCGGCGTGGCGATACCTGCATAGATCGCGACGGTGATCACCAGCCCGATCAGAATGATCGGCCCCACCGTATTGAGGATCAGCAACAGTGGCATCTTGGCGGCATCTTCACGGCCCGGAATATCTTCGGGTTTCAGAATGCCCCAGACCAGCACGACGAGAACAAAGCCCGTCACCAGAAGTATCCCCGGTATCACCCCGGCGATGAACAGATCGCCGATGCTCTGATCGGTCACGATCCCGTAAAACAACAAGATCAGGCTCGGCGGGATCAGCACCGATAGAGTGCCGCCTGCGGCCAGAACCCCGCTCGACAGGCGCTTGCCATAGCCAAGGCGCAGCATTTCGGGCAAGGCAACACCGCCGATTGTCAGCGCACCAACCATCGACGACCCGCATACCGCGCCAAAACCGGCACTTGCACCGATAGAGCCATACGCCGCCGACCCTTTGATCCGCACCCCCTGGTGGAGAAATTGATAGAGGTTCGGACCGATCCTCGATTTGCCTATCAACTCCCCCAGAAAAACGAAAAGCGGTACCGCAAGCAAGATATAGTCGATCCACACTCCCCACAGCTTCAACTCAGCCGAGACGATTGACGTGTTCCAACCCTGGATTTGCCACAGAAACGGCATCGAGGCCGCCGCAAGCGCAAAGGGGATCGGCAAGCCGATCACGATGAATAGCATCAGAAGGCCAAGCAGGCCGAGGCCGACAACATACCATTCCATCACAGGGCTCCTTGGCCGGCAGGCGTGCGGATCAGACGGATCAGACGCAACGCTGCATAAAGTGAAAACAGAACCAACGCGAAGGCACCGGGGGCCCAGAACATGTAGCGCGGCCAGTGCAAGATTTCCGAAGCCACGCCGGAGTTGAACGACCGGATCGTCGCACTGACACCTGCGTAGGAGAAGAACAGCCCGACGCCCAACATCAGGATATGGTTGATGACATCAAAAACCTTGCGCGTCGCGGGCCGAAGCAGGTCGGTCGCCATCGTCACCTTGGGATAGGCATCTTCGCGCATGGCATATGCCAGCCCCATGAAGGCCACGGGAAATAACAGCAACGCCGTGGCTTCGGTGACCATGCGGTCGGGCTTTCCCAATCCGTATCGCACGAAAACGCCGTAAGAGATCCAGACCATCTGGATCAACACGATGACGGCCCCGGCCCCCGCCACCCAGACCACAAGCCGCTCAACGGCGTGGATCAAACGGTCAAGTCCTGTGTTCATACCAAACCTCATTTTGACTGAAGCGCTGCGGCAAAATCTGTTTAATTCCTGAACAGCAATGACATCGCTGCGTCATGCGGTTGTTGCACCAAAGCCGATGGCCCGGGAAACTTGCAACCTCTGCCCATGACTGGTGATCCGCATGCACGGATCACCAGCATATTGATGCCCAGATCTCAGGGCGCGTTGCTGGCCAACAGATCACGGATGCTGCCTGCAAGCTCCGCGCCGCAGGCGGCGTCAACTTCCACGTCCCACTTGCCTTTGACGCTGGCAATCAGACTGGCCCGCTGATCCTTCGAGAGCGATACGGCAGACCCGCCGCCCTGCATGACGGCATTGCCGACCTGCTGATCGACCCAGCCCTCATAGAGCGGCTGCAACCAGGTTTCGGTTTCCGACGCGGCTGCGGTCAACGCGGCCTGCTCTTCAGGGGTCAGCCCATCGAACTTGGCCTTGTTCATCATGTATTGGATATTGCCGTAGAACAGGTTGGCGTTGACCATATAGGGCATGACCGTCCACAGTTTCCAGGAGCTATAGGTAGCAACGCCCATGTTGATGCCGTCAACCACACCGCGTTCGGCCGATTGGAACACTTCCTTGGGTGCCACGAACACCGGCTCCCCGCCCCAGCTTTCGATCATCATGCTGACAAGCGGTCCGATCGAGCGCACGAGTTTGCCGTCCAGATTTCCGATATCGTCAACAGGCTCTTCGAACCACCACTCCTGATCATAGGAATAGTTCGAGTTGATCAGCGGCACGAGGTTCACGCCGGCGGCTTCCTCGCGGATCAGCTCGGCATAGGCTGCATCCATTTCCACCTGATTTTCCAGGCTGACTTCGGCAGGATAAAGCGATGTCACTGCGTAGCATGGCAGACGGTTGTCCGCGTTGACCCAACTGATGTCGGAAACGCCGCCCTGAACGGCATCGACGCCTTCCGACCATCCATGCAGCGTGCCCGAGGGAAATATCTCGACCTTGACGCTACCACCGGTCTTTTCGGCGACAAGCTCGGCGAAATGCTGAAACCCCTGATAGCGAATGTCAGATTCGTTCACGTAAGTCGACAGGCGCAACGTCGTCTCGGCGTGCACAATCCCGGTTGTCGCCGCCAGCGCCAGCGCCGTTGCCGCCGTCGTCTTTTTCCATGTATTCGTCATTTTCGTCTCCATGTTGTGGATGCGCGTCCCATCAGCGTCTTTTCATGACAGCCGCACCCTTTATTATCCATTTGCCAGTTGCATGGCGCAGATGCCGGACATGTCCGGCTTGCTGGCGCAACCTGAAACCAAGGTTAGGCGCGGCGCTTGAATTTACGCCAATTCAAACATAGCATTAATATATGCAAGACTCGCATAGTTTATCTATAACAGCGTGTTAACTGGAGTTACCAAGGGATGGATCTGAATTGGCTTCAGGATTTTGCCTGTTTGGGACGCACTTTGAACTTTACGCGGGCAGCGGAAGAACGAAATATCACGCAATCCGCCTTCAGCCGCAGGATCAAGTCGCTGGAAATATGGCTGGGCGTGCCGCTGATCAAACGGTCAACCTACCCCGTGCAACTTTCCGAAGCGGGCGTTCAATTCTTGCCGGTCGCGCGAGAGACGATCGCCAATCTGACCGATATCCGCCAGACCATCCGCGCGGACGAACGCGGCAGCGCCGCCTTCCAGAGGTTTGCTGTGCTGCACACGATTTCTGTCAACTATCTGTCCAGTCGCATTGCAGAGCTTGAACAGTCCATTCCCGACCTTCGGGTCCGGGTTTATTCCGACAATCTGAATACCTGCTGTCAGTTTCTGTCCGAAGGCACCTGCGACTTCTTGCTTTACTACAGTTACAATGACGTGGCCCCGAATTTCGACGAAAGACCGTTTGTGCGCAAGGACATCGGCACCGAGCAGTTCATCCCGGTGGCCGAGACGCGCGCCGCCGCGTCGGGCGGATGGGATCTGGGGCAACCGGGCAGCAAGGAGATCCCCTATCTGGGCTATGACCCCAGCAGTTTTCTGGGAACCGTCGTCGATCAGTCCATCGGCAAACGAAAACCGCCGCTCAAGCTGCGCTATATGGATGCGCTGACAGAATCCATCAAGCGGCGCGTCCTGTCGGGCAGTGGCATCGCCTGGTTGCCCGCAAGCGCCGTCACCGACGAGATCGCCAGCGGGCATCTGTCACCCGTCGGCGGGCCCGAATGGGAGGCCACCCTCACGCTGTCGCTGTTTTGCTCACTTGATCGGCTGGATATGACCGGAAGACGGGTCTGGGACGCCTTTTAGATGCACCGGCATGTCGATATCAGGCAGGATTGTGTGCCAGATCTCATCTGACGGGCCATCCTGACCCTCTGACAGCCGGAATGCCCGGATGTCCAGCGCCTGCACCGGCAAGCGGTCTTCGAGCGAGATCAGCTCGCCCAGCGCAAGACGTTCCGCCACCATCGAACGGGGCAGCCACGCCACGCCGATCCCGCCCAGTGCAAACTCATAGGCAGCAAGCGTCAGGGCGGTTTCGGCCTTGGTGGCAAGGGTGAGGTCCTGCCTCAATTGCGGGGCGATATCGCGATCAAAAACCTGCCCCAGAAACACGTCAGGCGGATAGCTGATGACCGGTATCTGATTTGACAGGGCAACCTCGCGCAAGGGCGGCGCACAGACCGGGATAAGGGGGTCGCTGCCAAGGATCAACTCTTCGAAAGCCCGGGCAAAATGCGCCGTCTGCCCGTCGGGCAAGCTGTACAGCACCACGAAATCCACCTCGCCTGCTACCAGAAGCATCATGCATTCATCCTGATTGCACGACCGCACGCGGACCGACGCATCACGCGCTGAAGTCAGGGCGCGGACAATCAGGGGCGACACGGTGGTGGTGATCGCGTGCTGACATGCGAAACTGACCGCGCCGCCTGTCTGGCTGGTCGCCGTCTTCAACTTGTAGCGCAGGCTTCGCAGCCGCAAGCTCAGGTCGCGCAGTTCCGGGGCCAACGCCTCGACGCCCGACATCAGCGTGACAGGCTTGCGTCTGCGGTCAAAAAGCACCGTGCCAATACTGTCTTCGATCAGGCGCACGCGCCGGGTGAACGCCGATTGCGTCAACGACCGCTTCTCGGCAGCCCGCGCAAGCGATCCGGCGTCCAGGACGGCCAGGATATCGTCAATCCATTCCAAACGCATATGACCAGCTTCCCCGAAGTATTAAAAAAGCGATTCCTGCAACTTGCCTACCAGAATTTGCATTAGCTTTCAAAATTATCCCCTTATAAACTGCGATAACAGCAAATTAAGGATCACCCCCATGCACCTCGCCCGCTTTCCCCGCCGGTTTCTCGCCCATTTGCCCACCCCGCTCGAACGTCTTGACCGCCTGACCAAGGAACTCGGCGGACCGGAAATCTGGATCAAGCGCGACGACTGCACCGGCATGTCTACAGGCGGCAACAAGACCCGAAAGCTCGAATTCCTGATGGCCGAAGCCGAATTGCAGGGCGCGGAAATGGTGGTGACCCAAGGCGCGACCCAATCAAACCACGCCCGCCAGACAGCCGCCTTTGCGGCCAAGATGGGCATGGGATGCCATATCGTGCTTGAGGACCGGACAGGGTCGAACGATGCCAACTACAACAACAACGGCAACGTCCTGCTGGATCATCTGCACGGTGCGACGACCGAAAAACGCGCCACCGGGCCGGATTTCAATGCCGTCATCGAAGAAGTTGCCGAGCAGATGCGCGCCGACGGAAAGAAGGTCTATACGATTCCGGGTGGCGGATCGAACCCGACCGGTGCACTGGGCTATGTGAACTGTGCCTTCGAATTGCTCGGACAGGTTAACGACAGCGGCATGAAGATCGATCACATCGTCCATGCCACCGGCAGCGCCGGGACACAGGCTGGCCTGATTGTAGGGTTGCAGGCGATGAATGCGCAGATCCCGCTTTTGGGTATCGGTGTGCGCGCCCCGAAGGCCAAGCAGGAAGAAAACGTCTACAATCTGGCCTGCAAGACGGCTGAGAAACTTGGCTGCCCCGGTGTCGTATCACGAGAAGATGTCGTGGCCAACACCGACTACGTCGGCGACGGCTATGGCATTCCGACCGCAAGCGGGATCGAGGCGATCAAGATGTTCGCGGAGCTTGAGGCGATCCTGCTTGACCCGGTCTATTCGGCGAAAGGGGCCGCAGGTCTGATTGATCTGATCCGCAAGGGCCATTTCAAGAAGGGCGAGCGGATTGTCTTTCTGCATACCGGCGGTTCAGTGGCCCTGTTTGGCTATGACGCGGCCTTTGATTTCGCGGACCGGTGGTCCTGAGCGGCATGCGGCATGATGAATAGCGCGCGCACGCCAAGGCGGATCGGTGTTCTGGGCGGCATGGGCGTAGAGGCCACGATTGCGCTGATGCAGCGCGTCCATGCCGCCACCGCTGCCGAGGATGACCAGGATCATGTCCCGATGTTTGTGGACATGAATCCGCAGGTGCCATCGCGCATCCGCCATCTGATCGAAAAGGACGGGCCCGATCCGGGCCCGGTCCTTGCAGAGATGGCCGGAAGGCTGGAACGCGCCGGCGCACAGGCCCTGGCCATGCCCTGCAACACTGCACATTTCTATGCGCCCGCAATCGAACAACGGGTCCGCATCCCGCTGCTGAACATGCCAAAACTGGCCTGCGCGCAGGTGGCGCACGGGGCGACTGCGGGCACATCCGTGGGAATTCTGGCCTCGCCCGCGACCAACAGCACAGGTCTGTTTCAGGGCATGCTCAAGCAAGTCGGGCTGGGTGCCATCTATCCGGAAAACGAAACCGCAATTCTGGCCACCATCCGCCGGATCAAGAAGGACGGCCCGCGCCCGGCTGACATTGCGGTCCTCGAAGACGAAAGCGCGGCCCTCGTGCAAAGGGGCGCAGGCCGGATACTTGTCGGCTGTACCGAATTTTCGTTGATCAGCAAGGAAGTACAGGCCGAAGTGCCGGTTTCCGACACGCTCGACACGCTGGTCAGCGCGATCATCGCCTTTTCCGGTGCGCAGCAAAGACAGACCCCGTGACCTAACGAAAAGGCGCGTGCCAGCCTATCTGCATGCACACGCACAACCGCGTTTGGCGGCGTCATGCTGGCAATGGTGGATTACTATGCTTTGGACGCCGACATCGATACATCGCCGAACGCGATAACTTTTGCTTGTTCGCGCAGAACGAATTTCTGGATCTTCCCGGTCGACGTTCTTGGAATGGGCATGAAGACGATCCTGCTTGGAACCTTGTAGGGGGCAAGGTGATCGCGGCACCACCCGCGAAGTGCATCGGCATCCGCCTGTTGCCCGGTCGCAAGTTCGACGAAGGCACAAGGGGTTTCGCCCCACTTTTCATGCGGCATCGCAACGACGGCGGCAACGCCGACTGCGGGGTGGCGGTACAAAGCCTCTTCAACTTCGAAAGAGGAAATGTTCTCGCCGCCCGAAATGATGATGTCCTTGGACCGGTCTTTCAACTGGATGTAGCCATCGGGATGAATGACGCCCAGATCGCCGGAGTGGAACCAACCGCCCTCGAAAGCCTCCTGGGTGGACTTGGGATTGCGAAAATACCCTTTCATCACCACGTTGCCGCGAAACATCACCTCGCCCATGGTCTTGCCGTCGCGCGGCACCGGAGCCATGGTATTGGGGTCCAGAACATCGAGACCTTCCAACGCCAGATAGCGCACACCCTGACGGGATTTGAGCGCGGCCTGTTCGCCGGCCGGCAGATCGGACCAGCTTGCGTGCCAATCGTTGACGACGGCGGGACCATAGGTTTCGGTCAAGCCGTAAAGATGGGTCACGTCAAACCCTGCGGTTTTCATCTCTGCCAAAAGCTTTTCCGGCGGTGGGGCGGCGGCGGTAAAGAATTGCACCGTGCGGTCAAGGCTGCGCTTTTCCGCCTCAGGGGCAGAGATCATCAGCGACATGACGACCGGCGCACCGCACAGGTGGGTCACGCCCTCATCCGCCAGCGCGTTCCAGATCGGTTCGGCCCGCACCTGGCGCAGGCAGACATGGGTGCCGATGATCGCGGACAACGTCCACGGAAAACACCAGCCATTGCAGTGAAACATCGGCAGCGTCCACAGATAGACAGCGTGTTTTGCCATCGACGTGGTCAGCGCATTGCCTTGGGCCAGCAGATAGGCTCCGCGATGGTGCGACACCACACCTTTGGGATCGCCGGTCGTGCCGGAGGTATAATTGATCGAGATCGCATCCCATTCATCCAAGGGCATCAGCCAGGCAAATTCCGGATCACCTCCCGAGAGGAACGCTTCGTAGTCCAGCGCTTCGCAGGTTGTTTCCGGCCCGGTGAATTCCGCGTCATCATATTGGATCAGCAGCGGCTTGACCGATGCAATCGCAAGCGCCTCTTGCATCAATGGCATGAATTCGCGGTCCACGATCACAATCTTCGCCAGGGCGTGATCGAGCTGAAATGCAATGATCGCGGCGTCCAGCCGGGTGTTGATCGAATGCAGGACACCACCACACATCGGCACGCCGTAATGGCATTCCAGCATCGCAGGCGTGTTCGCCAGCAGCGCCGAAACCGTATCCCCGCGCCCGATCCCGCGTTGCGCCAATGCACAGGCCAACTGCCGTGAACGCGCGTAGAAATCGGCATAGTTGCGCCGCAGCGACCCGTGAACGATTGCCGTGTAGTTCGGAAACACAGAGGCCGCGCGTTCCAGAAAGGTCAGCGGCGAAAGCGGCTGATAATTCGCGGGATTGCGATCCAGGTCTGTGTTGTAGAGGTTCGTTTCCATAGGATCAGGCATCCTGCCACTGCGGTGCGCGTTTTTCGATGAAAGCGCCGATGCCTTCGTGAGCATCATGCGCCAGCATATTCTCGACCATCACATTTGACGCATATTCATAGGCATCCGGCAAGCTCATCTCGCTTTGTGCATAAAAGGCGCGCTTTCCGGTGGCCAATGTCATGCTTGACTTGGAGGCGATCTTGCGCGCCAGATCCATGGTCGCGTCCCGCAATCCTTTGGGGGCTACAGATTGGTTCACCAGACCGATTTCTGCGGCACGGCTGGCGGAGATCATATCGCCGGTCAGCAGCATCTCCATCGCGTGCTTGTTGCCAACATTGCGCGACAAAGCCACCATCGGTGTCGAGCAGAACAGACCGATATGAACACCCGGTGTGCTGAACTGTGCCGTCTCAGCCGCGATGGCCAGGTCGCAACTGGCGACCAGTTGGCACCCCGCTGCGGTCGCAACGCCGGTCACCTCGGCGATGACGGGTTTGGGACAATTCACAATGCCTTGCATGACGCCGGAACACCGCGCCATCACCGCTGCGAAATAGGCTTTGCCACCATCCGGCCCCGTGCGACCGGCGGTCATTTCTTTCAGATCATGCCCTGCGCAAAACGCAGGCCCGTTCGCGGCCAGAATGATCACCCGCACCGTCGGGTCCGACCCGGCTTCCATAAAGGCGGCCATCAACTCTGCCAGCATCGCTTCGGACAACGCGTTGCGCCGGTTCATGTCATTCAGCGTCAGGCGCAGGATGCCATCAGCGTTCAGTTCGCGCAGCACGATGTTTCCTTCTTGCATGACCCGGCCCTTTCTTTGGCAATCAGAGAATGTTGATTTCGACGCTGTCAGCCAGCGTGTTGGCGATAAAGCAATACCGGTGCGCCCGGTCCTGCATCTGTTCCATCTGGGCCGCGTCAACCGAGAACCCGGTATCAAAGCGCACCACCGGATGCAGGTCGATGCGGGTCACCGACATCTGTCCCTTGGGGTTCTTGCCTAAATGCGCGACCGCATGATCGTGATAGCTTGCTACCGGCCAGCCGGCTTTTGCCGCAAGCGCCAGAAAGGTCATCATGTGACAGCTGGACAAGGCAGATGCGAGCGCCTGTTCGGGGTTGGTATTTTCAGGGTCACCGCCCCAATCAGGGGCGGAATCCACGCACAGATCATAACGGCTGTTGTACTGCACCGTATGTTCGTTTGAATACGCACCCGTCTGGAAAACAGGTGTGGCGCGCTGCCAGTGCAGTTCGATTGAAAGGTCGGACATTGATAAGGTCTCTTTTCAGGCTTGGCGCTTCAGGCGGCGGCGATCTTCTTTTTAGGATCGTAGAAAGGGCGCTCGACCACGGTGGCGCGGCTTGGACCAGAATTGGTCACGACTTCGACCTCTGCCCCGATGTTGGCATGTTCAGCCGACACCATCGCAAGGGCGATGTTTGCTCCAAGACGCGGCGAATAAACCGCAGAGGTCACTTTGCCGATCGTCTCGCCGCCCAGATTGATTGGCCAGAACGTGGTGTTCGGGCCCGTCAGGCGCGGGCCGTCGATGATCAGACCGATCTGCTTGCGGCTTGCCCCTTGCGCCTGAATACGGCGCAGCGCGGCCTTGCCAATGAAATCCGCCTCCATGTCGAGGTTCACGAGCCGGTCCAACCCAAGCTCGTAGGGGTTGGTGTTGATGTCTGCGTCCGCATGATAGGATAGCATGCCCCCTTCGATGCGGCGGATGGACGACGTGTGGCCGGGCTTGAGGCCGAAGGGCATGCCAACCGCCATGATCCGCTCCCACAATGCGTCACCTTGCGAGCCATCGCGCAGGTAGATCTCGTAACCCAGCTCGCTTGACCATCCGGTGCGCGAGATGATCAGCGGGATGCCATCCAGATCGACTTCACGCAGCCAGTAGTAGCGCAGATCCATGATGCTTTCGCCAAAGAGCTCTTGCATGATCTCGCCCGATTTGGGCCCCTGCAACTGCAGCGGCGATACGTCGGGTTCGGTGATTGTGACGTCCAGACCGGAGTTCACGGCCAGGCCCTGCGCCCACAGCAGAATGTCGCTGTCGGCCAACGAAATCCAGAAGTGGTTCTCGGCCAGACGCAGCAGGATCGGATCGTTCAGGATGCCGCCATCGGCGTTGGTGATGAGGATGTACTTGCACTGTCCCACAGCCATCTTGGACAGATCGCGGCAAGTCAGCATCTGGGTGAATTTCGCAGCGTCCGGGCCGGTGATCTCGACCTGACGCTCAACCGCCACGTCACACAGGATCGCGGCGTTCACGAGGTTCCAGAAGTTCTGTTCCGGATCACCGAAGTCGCGCGGGATATACATATGATTGTAAACCGAAAAACCTTGCGCGCCCCAACGGACCGTTGCGTCGAAGTAAGGGGATTTGCGGATCTGTGTTCCGAACCCGAAGTCATCTGCTTGCATCATGTTTGCCTCCCGTTTTAGCCTGCGGCCTGACTGGCCCGAGACTGGTTGAACTAGGCCATGATGTAGTCCGGGACGGTGTGTGAAAGCGGCCTGAAAAAGCGCGGGCGGCAGACTGAACAGACCGTTTTTTGGGCATCAAGCGGGCCGTTCGGACGAAAGGCGTTTTTTACACCCCTCCAGCCGCGAGCTTTGCAAGATTCGGCTTTGCCGATTTGACCCGCCGAGTCGCGATGTAGGTCATGTAGCGGTCGATCCCCAACTCAGCGGACAGCAAGTTGTCCATCAAGGCCTGAAAGGACGCGAGGCTCGGGCTTACGGTGTGGATCACGTAATCCATGCCGCCCCCCGTTGCGATGCATTCGGTGATCTCGTCGAGGTTCCTGATAAAGCTTTCGAACCGGTCGAAATCCGCTTTGCGGTGATGCGTCAGCGAAATGGTCACGATGACTTCGGTAAAGTTGGTGATCTGGTCAAGCGCGATATCGGCGTGATACCCGCGAATGAAACCCGCAGCCTTCAACCTGTCCAGACGCGCCCAGCACGGTGTGGCGGAAATATTGGCGATCTCGGCCAGCTTGGTCTTGCTCAGTTGTCCATGCTTTTGCACCGCGGTGAGGATGCGGATATCCGTCGCATCAAGCCCGATCTTTTTCATGCGTCCAAAACTCTCATTGCGGCCTGCGACAAGGCAGACAGTCGCAAACGGCCACGTGCTGCGATAGTATGGTTTTACTGCGTAATTCCGAACGCGGAGATCGGTTTTGCGACCACTTCTATGACAACCGCGTCGACGTGCTTGGCTCAAATCGTGTAGGATCATACGGAGAAAGCACGCCGCCTGCGCGCGAAACGCAAGGAGCGACCGGTCGTCAATCGGTCGCATTTGCGCTCCGCCTGTTCACAAGACCGTTTCCGGTCTCCTTTTCAGACAAGAGGTGAAACACATGTTTAATCTGGAACAACAAGACGACGTCTTGATCATCACGCTATCGGGCAAAATAACCGCCGACGAAGTCACTGCCTTTTACCAAAGCTTTGAAACGGCGATCGAAGCTGTGGACCAGATCGGTCTGGTCATCGACGCAACTGGCTTTGCCGACATGACCGGTGACGCCATCGCACGCGACATCTCGCTGGAATTGGGGTTGATGGACCGGATGGGAAAACTGCCGAAGGCCGCAGTTGTGTCGGACAAGGAATTCGTCGCGGCCGCCGTCCGCGCGCTGAACCCTCTGCTGCCGATGATCGAGATGCGCAGTTTCAAATCGGACGAGATGCAGGCGGCCCGGAAATTCGCGGCCGATCTGCCCCCGAAAAAGCGGCAGGGCGCAGGCATCCGTATGATGGATCAATCCAGCCCCGAGGTCATGGGCTTCGAGATAGACGGTTACATGGAGGCCGAGGCGTTGCTGGCCATCAGCAACGACGTGTTACGCCGCCTTGAGAAAGACGAGGAGTTACGTGCGCTGGTCAAGATCAAATCCTTTCGAGGTTTCGACCCCCATATTCTGACCGAAAAATCGTTCCTCAAGATGAAGCTGGGCGCGATGAAGAAAACCAGAAAATACGCCGTTGTGACCGACGAAGCCTGGGTCAAGCCGATGATCGGGATTGTCGGTTCCGCGATGGGCATCGAGACACGCAGCTTTGCCCTGGCGCAAGAGCAGGCCGCCTGGGACTGGGTGCGCAGCTAACCTGCATCAGGGCTATCTGCCATTGCGCAGATGCGTATTGGCGATAGCCTTGGTGGCGTGGAAAATGACGGCTTCTTCGTCCGTAGAAAGCGCGAGAACGTGAATGGTCGCCGTGTCGCTTTGCAGGGCCGTTGCATGATTCCGGTTTGCATCATGGTCAAGATCGATTCCGAGCCAACCCATCCCTTCACAGATCCGGGCGCGCATCGCTGATGAGTGTTGGCCGATGCCCCCCGTGAACACCAGCGCATCCAGCCCGCCTATCGTGGATACCAAAGCCCCGATTGCCTGCTTGGCGCGAAAGGCAAAAAGCGCCTGCGCCAGTTCTGCGGCGGGTTCACCCGACGCCTCAAGCTCGCGCAGATCGCCGCTGATCCCCGACACGCCCTTGAGGCCAGAGGCGTTGTAAAGCAAATCGCTGACCTGCGCCGAGCTCATCCCTTGCATGTCCATCAGGTGCAGTACCGCGCCGGGGTCGATCGCACCCGACCTTGTACCCATCATCAACCCGTCAAGTGCCGTCATGCCCATGGTCGTGGCGACGCTTTTGCCGTTCCTGAGGGCGCACATGCTGGCCCCGTTACCCAGATGCGCGACGATCACCCTGCCCTGCGCGGCATCGCCGATATGATCCGCAAGCGTCTCTGAGATGAACTGATAGGACAGGCCATGAAACCCGTAGCGCTGAACGCCTGCGTCGTGCAGCTTGCCTGGAATGGCAAAGCGCTGTGCGACCTCGGTCTGTGTCCGGTGGAACGCCGTATCGAAACAGCCGATCTGCGCGGCATTCGGCCAGACCTGACGTGCGGCGGCGACACCGTGCAAATTATGCGGTTCGTGCAGCGGGGCAAGCGGCACCAGCGCTTGCAGATCGGTCAGTACCGTATCGTCAAGCAGGACCGGTGCCGCATATTTCCGACCGCCATGCACGATGCGGTGCCCTACGGCATCGACGTGATCAAAGCGCTTGGCGAGCAGCTCCGCCAGGAAAACCATCATGTCTTCCTCGGGCAGATCCGGCATCGCAGGGCTGGTGTCATAAAGACCGTCCAGATCGGTATCCATCTCCAAGACCGGTTGCCCGCTTCCAAGTCCCGTCAACGCGCCCCGCAACATCGGTTCCGACGCATCGGCATCATGGGCCGCGAATTTGATCGACGAAGAGCCCGCATTCAGAACGAGGATCGTCTTTGTCATGTCTCGCTCCCTTTCATATGCGCCACGAACAGACAGGCCAGCGCCGCGGATGCGATGCGCGCCTCCAGATCATCCGAGCGGCTGGTCAGGATCACCGGCACCCGCGCACCAAGCGCCAGGCCGGCAGATTTTGCTCCGGCGAGATAGACCAACTGCTTGGCGATCATGTTGCCTGATACCAGATCGGGAGCGACAAGGATGTCCGCGTCTCCGGCGACATCCGAAGTGATCCCCTTGAGACGGGCAGCTTCACGCGATATCGCATTGTCGAACGCAAGCGGTCCATCCACCAGTCCGCCGGTAATCTGCCCGCGCTCCGCCATCTTGCAAAGCGCTGCGGCATCGACGGTAGAGATGATCGCGGGCGTCACCGTTTCCACCGCCGACAATACCGCCACTTTGGGCACCCCGATGCCCAGCGCATGCGCCAAGTCTATGGCGTTCCGGACGATATCTCGTTTGACGTTCAGGTCCGGTTCAATGTTGATCGCCGCATCGGTAATGAACAGCATCTTGCCGTAGGTCGGAACATCGAGGACGAAAACATGGGTGATCCGGCGTTCGGTGCGCAGGCCCGTTGCCTTGTCGACAACGGCACTCATGACTTCATCGGTATGCAGCGCACCTTTCATCAGCGCCTGAACCCTCCCCCCGCGGGCAAGAGCGACCGCAGCTTCGGCGGCGGCATGGCTGTGCGGCGCTTCCACGATCTCCAGCCCGTCGAGCGACAGGCCGCCCGCGTTGGCGATGCCATGCAGCCGCGCGGCGGGTCCGACAAGAACGGGCAGGATCAGACCAGCATCGCGCGCGGCCAGCGCCCCACCGAGCGAAAGCGCATCGCAAGGGTGAATGATCGCGGTTGCGACGGGGTCGTGCCTTTGTGCTTCTTCGACAAGACGGTCGTGGCGCGCGCCGGGTTTGCCTGTCGGGGTCTGGGCGGGATTCACGCCATCATCTTCTTTGAGGGACGAAACATTCAACTGACTTACTCCTGTAACAGGTCTTCACCGGACGCGGCGAGCCCACCGGCCATCTACAACAATGTTTTGGCCAGCATCATATGCACACCTTTTTCGCGGTTTACGGTCTGTGTGATACGCAGATCCGCTGCCAGCGAGCACAGCATATAAGCCTGCGCCCGCGTGATGCCGGTTTTTGCGGCGACCAGCGTAATCATCCGGCGCAACGCAATCTCGACGCAGACATCCAGATCGGGGTGCATCCCCATCGTGATCAGGTGCGTCGATGTTTCCGCCTCGGGGTAGGTCACGTCCATGTCGCGGCGCAGTGTCAGACGGAAACGGCCCTGCAGCGCCGTTTCAATCGCGGTGACGCAAACCTCGCCGTCGCCTTGTGCGCCATGCCCGTCACCGACCGAAAACAGGGCACCCTGAGTATGAACAGGCAGATACAGCGTTGTGCCTGCGACCAGTTCCTTGTTGTCGAGATTGCCGCCATGCGCACGCGGCTCTATCGTCGAAATTCGGCCCCAGGCCGGGGGCGGCGCAACGCCCATAACGCCGAAAAAGGGGGCCAGCGGCAGCTTGAGACCCCATGGCATTGTCGCCTCTCCCTTGTCAGCGTCCAATGGCAGGATGTTCAGATGCGTAGCGTCGAAATCATGCGGCAAAGTGCCTGAAAGCGGGCGGATCACGTTGTATCCCCAATCCTGACGCAACTTTACGTCCAGAATATCAACCTGAAGAACGTCGCCCGGCTTAGCACCCTGTACAGCGACAGGCCCGGTCAGGATATGGCCCGGCAGTTTCGGCGGTCCACCCGCATGAATCGCGAGCAATTCGGGTGGCACATGAAAGCCCTCTTTCGGCACGACCTCGGGGCTGCCCGAGACACTGTCGATCGTTATCTCGTCACCGCTGGCCACCGTGGCAATCGGTGCCAGCGTGGCATCGAAAAACCCCCAGTGGCAAGTGTCGGGTCCGGCATCGATCTTCATTTTCAAGTCCCTTCTGTTCTAGCGCCCTATCGCGTAGGCCTGCATCAATCGCGGCGTCGCTGCAGCGCGCAGCGTGCCATCCGCATCGCGCATCGCTGCCGTCAGACGGCCAACGGTCCATGGATCGGCCACGATGACCTTGTGCCCGCGCGCGCGCAGGTCTGTGATGACCGCATCGCCAACTCCGGGTTCGATCATCATCTCGCCGGGGCGGGTTTCACGCGGATAGAAAGAGCCCTGAAAATGCATCGAATGGAACAGGGCCGCATCCATGCCTTCCTGAAGGTCCAGACCGTGATGGACGAAACGCAAGAACCAGATCAATTGCCACTGGTCCTGCTGATCGCCCCCCGGCGTGCCAAAGGCGATGCGCGCGCCGTCCTTTTCGGCCAGCGTCGGCGTCAGCGTTGTGCGCGGCCGCCGGCCAGGTGCCAGCGACGTGGGCAATCCTTCGTCCAGCCAAAACATCTGGGCGCGCGAATTGAGCGGAAAACCAAGGCCGGGAATGACAGGCGAGCTTTGCAGCCAGCCGCCCGACGGTGTCGCCGACACCATGTTTCCCCAGCGGTCGATGACATCGAGATGCACGGTATCGCCGCGTTTTTCCGTCAGATGCGACATTGTCGGTTCCTGCGCCGCCACCTCGCCCACGCCAAAGTCGCGCGCGGCGCGGGCGATATAGGCGTCGGCCAATGCCTCGAAGCCGCGCACGCGGCCGGGGCGCTGATCCAATGACGCCCGTTCCGCGATCAATTTGCGCCGCTCCGCGTTGTATTCCTCTGAGAGCAGCACCTCCATCGGGATTTCGCTGTGATCGGGATCGCCATAGAAGGCTTCGCGGTCGGCATAGGCGAGCTTGATCGCCTCGATCACCGTGTGAATGAACTCGGCCCCGTTCGGGTCCATCGCCCCAAGATCAAATCCCCTGAGGATCGCGAGCGCCTGCAACAGCACCGGCCCCTGCGACCATGCTTGCGTCTTGTAGACGGTCCAGCCGTGATAGTCATAGCTCAGCGGTGCTTCGTAGGTTGCGCGCCAGTCCGCAAGGTCGGCCGGTGCCAGCACGGCAGCGTGGCTGGCATCCGAGACGTCCATCACTTTAGCGTCCTTCAAATAGGTGAAGATTGCATCGGCCACGAAGCCTTCGCGCCATGCCGCCCGCGCCGCGTCGATCTGGGCTTCGCGGTTTGGCCCCTTGCTGGCGGCGAGCCGGTCGTAGGTCGCGGCCAGATCGGGATTTGCGAACAGGGCGTTTTGTTGCGGCGTCTTGCCACCCGGCATCCAGACCGCAGCGGATGTGGGCCATTCGGCTGCAAAGAACGTTGCCAGACCGGCAATCGTATCCGCCACACGCGGCAGCATCGGATGGCCGTCGCGGGCATAGTCGATCGCGGGTTGCATCACCTCACGCAGTGACATGGTTCCGTGATCGCGCAGCAGCAGCATCCAGCCGTCGAAAGCCCCCGGCACGACGGTGGCCAGCAAACCGGAGCCGGGGACCAGCGTCAGACCCAGATTGCGGAAATGATCGATTGTAGCCGCCTGCGGGGCAACGCCCTGAGCGCACAGCACTCGCGTTTCGCCCGTCTTGGCGGAGTGAAAAATCGCGGGCATGTCACCGGCGGGTCCGTTCAAATGCGGCTCCACCACTTGCAGGGTCAGGGCGGTGGCGACCGCAGCGTCAAAGGCATTGCCGCCTTTCTCAAGGATCCCCATGCCGACAGCGGAGGCAATCCAGTGGGTCGAGGTGACGACGCCGAAGGTTCCTCTGATTTCGGGGCGGGTGGTAAAAGCGGGCATGGGGTCTCCGGTTCAGGGCTGGGCGCATGGTTCACCAAACGCCGCCGAACCACCAGACCCAAATGCCTCAGGCATTCCAGATCACCTGTCCAAGATCGCAGACATCATAGCCTTTCAATCCCAGCGCGCGGCGGCGAAAGCTGTCGGTGCGGCAAAAGGCCCAGAATTTCTGTAGCGCGGGATCGAACCACGCCTTGCGGTCGACCAGCAGGTCGAACCGTTCCTCTATCACAGGCAGGAACGCCAGCCCGTAGTCTTGGGCAACACACGCCAGCCCGAATGTTACATCCGCATCGCCACGGGCGACGGCTTGCACCGCTTCGTCCTCGGTGCGGGCGGTTTCGGTCAGCAAAACCTGCGCCACGTCCAGCCCCGCCTGCGACGCCAACGCGATGAACAAGGCCGCGGTGCCGGATTCCGCCTGACGGGGCACCATGCGCAAGCCCGTAAGATCGGCAAGGCGCTCTATCTTGCGGGCACTTTGGCGGTAAACCAATCCGCGACTGCGCGCGGCAAAATGCACCAGCACGCTATCTGGCGCGCATCCCTGCGCCGCCACGTTCCATCCATCCGCGTCATGGATATGCAGGCCGGTCATGATCCCCTCGCCCGCCGCAAAACGCGCCAGACCGTCGTGAGATCCGTCGAAATAGCATGCCAAACCGCAGCGTGAATTGCGCAGCGCCCAGTCCAGCAAAGGATCATGGCTGCCCAGAACGATATCGGGGCGCCGGACGGTGCCCGCCCCGGTGCGCGCACCGTCGATCCATGCCCGCAGATCGGCAGTGGGAAAAAGCAGTTTGCCCGTCGCCTTTGAACACGGCAACGCGCCGGTAGCGGCCAGGTCGTAAATCTTGCGCTCCTTGAGCCGCAGCAGGGCCGCGACTTCGCGCACCGTGAGGAATTCAGGCGTGTCTGCGTTGCTCATCGGTCATTCCTTGGGGGCGTTGGGAAAGAACAGCTGTTGATCCGCTAGCTTATAGGCCGCGATGGCGTTCTGGCCTGCGCTAGACGTCAGCCAATCGGTAAAGGCTTGCGCAGCGGTGCCATTCACATCCGGGCATCTGGCCGGATTGACCGGGATCACGCCGTACTGGTTGAACAATGCCGGATCGTCGTCGAACTGCACGGTATAGTCCTGCTTGTTTGCAAAGCTGATCCAGGTTGCGCGGTCCGTCATCACATAGGCACCCATGCCGATGCCCGCATTCAAGGTGGCCCCCATGCCGGAACCGGTCTCGCGGTACCAATCGCCGGACGCACCTGAGGGGTCGATGCCCGCCGCCTGCCAAAGGGCGCGCTCTTTCTTGTATGTACCGGAATCGTCACCGCGCGAGGCGAACAGCGCCCTGGCTTCGGCAATCTGCGCCAGCGCCGTCTTTGCATCAGCCGCACCGCGAATTTTCGCAGGATCTTCGGCAGGGCCGACAATGATGAAGTCGTTGTACATCAGATCCGTGCGCTTTGTACCGTAGCCATCTGCGACGAATTTTTCTTCTGCGGCCTTGGCGTGAACAAGCAGCACGTCGCCGTCACAATTCTGCGCATTCCTGATCGCCTGGCCTGTCCCTACGGCGACCACGTTGACGGTGATTCCTGTCGCGTTCTCGAACATCGGCAACACATATTCATAGAGCCCCGAGTTCGCGGTCGAGGTCGTGGACTGCACCAGAATGGATCTGTCCTGCGCGCTGGCCACCGATGCAAGCGCAACGGTCACGGTCACTGTGGCAAACCAGGGATTTCGTTTCATGAGAGGATGCCGTTGCTTTGGTTAGTTCAGGATATCTCCCGCCAGGTATTTGCGAACGACACCAGCGGGGGGATTGGAAAAGAATGTATCGGCAGGTCCGTGGGCGGCCACGCGCCCTTGGTGCAAGAACACAACGTCGTCGGCCAGCCTGCGGGCCTGTCCGGCATCATGGGTAATGAAGATGACCCGCGTCCCCCTATCAAGCGCACCGCGCACGATCGTCTCAATGGCGCGCACCGATGCGGGTGAAAGGCTGGCGGTGGGCTCATCCAGAAACAACACTTCAGGATCGGTCGCCAACGCACGGGCAAGCGCAAGGCATTGCTGCTCCCCCCCCGAAAGCTGGCGTGCGGGTTGGCCCGCCTTGTCGGCAAGGCCGACGAGGTCCAACAGCGCGCTTACCCGGGTCCGGTCGCTGCGGCGCGCGTGCAGCACGAAATCCACGTTCGCGGCGACAGAGCGGCGCAGCAACACGGGTTTCTGGAACACCATCGCCTGGCGCCAACGCGCATCTTTCGTCGCGCTGCCGTTCCAGTCGATCCGCCCGGCGTCCGGTTCACGCAGCCCGTGAAGAATTCGGAAAAGCTGGCTTTTGCCGGCCCCGTTCGGCCCCATGACCATCGTGCAGCCAACCGGCCCCAGATCGAGCGTTATCCGGTCGAGTACCGCGCGCCCGTCCAGATGCAGGCTGACATCCTGCAGGTGCAGCGGCATGATGGCCGCATCGCGCATGCGCGCCGTCCGGGACGGGATCAGGGATGCCGCCCCATCAGCCATGCGCCCAACGCCCTGCCGATTGCTGCAACGCCTGCACGGCGGCATTCACGCTCATCGCGAGGAACAGCAGGATGATGCCCAGCGCCAAAGCAAGTGCCAGATCGCCCTTGGATGTCTCCAGCGCGATGGCAGTCGTCATGACGCGCGTCAGGTGGTCGATATTACCGCCAACGATCATCACTGCGCCGACTTCCGCAATGGCGCGACCAAAGCCCGCGAGCGCGACGGTCATCAACGCAAAGCGCCCGTCCCAGAGCAACGCACGCCCGGCTTGCCCGCGCGTCAGGCTGAAGGAATGGAATTGGTCGGCATATTCCGCGTTCAGATCCTGCAACACCTGCCGCGACAGCGCTGCGATGATCGGTGCAATCAGGATCGTCTGGGCAATAATCATGGCCGTCGGCGTATAAAGCAGCCCCAGAAACCCCATCGGTCCCGACCGCGACAGATGCAGGTAAACCAACAGCCCGACCACCACCGGCGGCAACCCCATCAGCGCATTCATCAGCGTCAGCAAAACACCGCGCCCGCGAAACCGCGCCATCGCCACCAGTGCTCCGACAGGCAGGCCGACAATGCACGCCAGCACGGTCGCCGAAAGGCTGACCTGCAATGACAGCGCCACGATCTCCCACAGATTCTGATCGCCGGAAAAGACCAGCGAAATGGCGAGAAGGAAGGAATCGCTCAGACTTTGCAAAATTTCCGGCCTTTGGGAGATTATGCAAAGAAAAGCAGCGCGGCAGATGAATTGCAAGGCCGAAACTGCGCTCCACCAGATCCGCTTTGCAGACCTGCCCTAGCCATTTTTCTGCAACATGGTAAACGGCGCGCAAGGCGGGCATAGTTTCCGCGAGGATGACCGACAGGATACAAAAATGGATGATCCCCGGATAGTGCTGCATATCGGTGCCAACAAGACCGGCACCTCGTCGATTCAGGCCATGCTGCATGGCAACCGCGACGTCCTGCTTGCGAAGGGATGGACCTATACCGATCACTTCGAACTGCACAAAGCGCATCATAAACTGGCCTATTCCATCCAGGGCAATCCGACTTGGGGTCTTGAGCACGATTGGCAGTCAGAACTGCGTGACATCATGGCCGATCCGCAGATGCGGTTCATCTTTTCGTCCGAGCTGTTCTTTCGCATCGTCAGCCCCGCCACCACGGCGCAGTTCTTTCCGCCCGATCAGACGCAGATTGTCCTCTATGTCCGCGATCCGCTCAGTTATATGATGAGCTGGTACCAACAGGCCATTCAGGGGCACAACTGGACCTGTTCGTTTTCGGATTATCTATACCGGTTTTCGCAACCGCTGATCGGCTTTCTGCGCGGTTGGGAGGAAGTCTATGGCAAGGACAACGTCTCAGTCAGGCTGTTCGAGCGCGATCAGCTTATCGGGCGGGATTCGCGAGTGGATTTCATGCAATTCATTGACGGTGTCGAGGCGACCGACATGACGCTTGAGACGAGCGACAGCAACCTGTCGATTTCCGGCAATCTGATGTTTTTCAAACGGGTTCTCAACAACTTCATGACACTTGAAGAATCCAACCAGCCGCCGATCACAGATGAATTCGGGGCCTACGCAACTGTCAAAGAAAGCTTTAACGGCAAGTTCCACGCAAGCCGAAGTGACGTCGCGATCGTGCGGAACCTGTTCGATCCCGACATGCTGGCCTTTGCCGAACGTGGTATGCCGTTCAAGCCGTTGCCCCGTGAAGTGGCCGGCCATCCCAGCCCCAATTTTGATACATTGGATGAAGATTTCGCATTGATTATGGATATTGCCCGCCAAACAGGTAAAGAATTTCTGCGGTACACCGAAAGGATGCCGAATTTGCGCGGCAGTTTGCAGGAATGAAGATG
>JAGXFI010000005.1 GCA_024637305.1 Sulfitobacter sp. | reverse complement strand
TTGGAGCCGATGAGGGAGAAGCACGCGGAAATCCATCGGGGCTCGCGGTGACAATGCATTGGGCCGCTCAAAGAAGCCGGATATACGTCAGCAATCGTGATCCTGAACCAGACCAACCAAAACCGTTGCAATAAGGTGGGGTCCATATACGTCCACACAGGACATGCGTCGCAGGGGCGAGGTAACCAGCAGGTATTTTTTCAGAAGCGGTCATCCAATCCTCGCGGGTTAATCCCTCCCGGCCGCCCGCGCCGCGCCGCGCCACGGCCCCATCGATTTAATCGAAGGCAATCACTATAGAACTCGAAAAAACTTCGGGAGCTGCAAACCAGCTCATCCCTTTTTCTCGCTCGAAGTCGATTTTGGAACGAATTCACGCCGCCGCCGTTAGAACCATGACCGGCGGTCGGAACCGCCGGGATAAGAGACATCGGAGGAAAGCCATGCCGGCGACCTTAGTTCAGACCGACCTCCTGCTTCGACCCGGCGAGACCTGCTGGCGTGTGGCGCGCGCCAGCCGCGCCGCCCTGATCGTCGACGCGGCCGACTATTTTCTGCACCTGCGCACGACAATGATCGGTGCAAAGCAGGCGGTCTACCTGATCGGCTGGGATTTCGACCTGCGCATCGAGATGGTCCCCGGCCGCAGCGACGAAGACGGCAATGCGCCCGATGGCTGGCCCAACCGGCTCGGGGACTTCCTCAAAGCATTGGTGGACAGGAGGCCCGGGGTGCGCCTGAATATCCTCAAATGGGACGGCGCGATGTTGGCCGAGATCTCCACGCAGGCTTGGGAGACCTTGAGCCTCAAGTTGACGTCCAACCGCATCCGCTTTGCCCTCGACAGCAATCACCCGGCGGGTGCCTGCCATCACCAGAAGCTCGTGGTGATCGATGACAGCCTCGCATTCTGTGGCGGGATCGACGTTACGACCGGGCGGTGGGACACGCGCAACCACACACCCGACGACGATCGGCGGGCCGATCCCGATGGCTCGCTGCACCAGCCCTGGCACGACGTGACGACCGCGCTGGAGGGGCCGGTGGCCGAGACGCTCGGCGATCTGGCTCGCAAACGGTGGCACTCGGCGACCGGTGAAGAGCTGCCCGCACCGGACGGGAGCGGCCCCTCGTCCTGGCCGGACGAGCTGGAGCCGGATTTTCGCGACGTCGAGATCGGCATCGCCCGCACCGAGCCGCGCTACCGTGACATGCCGTTGGTGAACGAAATCGAAGAACTCTATCTCGCCGCCATCCGCGCCGCGCGCCGCACGATTTACATCGAAAACCAGTATCTCGCTGCCGGCCCCCTGTGCGAAGCCATGGAGGCGCGGTTGGCCGAGCCGGGCGGCCCGGAAATCGTTATTATCAATCCGCAATCGGCCCAGAGCTTTCTGGAAGACGAGGCCATGCATTCGGTCCGCTCGCGCATGATCGAGCGCCTGCAAGACGCGGACGAGCGCGGCGGCGGTGGACGCTTTTCGATTTTCCATCCTGCGAACGCGGAGGAAACTCCGATCTACGTCCATGCGAAGGTGTTCGTGGTGGACAATCGGTTTCTAAAGATCGGATCGAGCAATATCGATAATCGTTCCATGGGCTTTGACACGGAATGCGACGTTGCGATCGAAGCCACCTCCGAGGCGGAGAGCGCCATGATCCGAAGGTTTACGCTCTCGCTGCTGGCCGAGCACCTGGATTGCGACCCGGATGAGGTGCAAGCGGCGTGGGTGGAGCAAGGTTCGCTCGTCGGCGCGATAAAGGGTCTGCGGACGCCAGAGGGGCGGAGCTTGTATCCGATCGACCCGCAGGCACTCGACCCGCTTGAGCGGGCGCTGGCGGACAGCCGTATCCTTGATCCCCGGTATTGGCCGCACAACCGCATTCGCCCGAAGGAGCGCGTCAAGCACGCCGCCAAACGCGCCATCGGACCCTATCAGTTCGAGGTAGGCACTCTCGGGACGCTCTTTCTCGCCGCAGGCGGCACCGCGCTCGGCATCTGGATCGGACGTCGGATTTTGCGCCACCGAAAGCAGCCACTCGCTGCGCCCGGCATCATCACGGATCGAACTTTCCGCCCACCGGTGCCAAGCGAGCGGCAACGTTGAGAGTTTCCCGCCCAGAGTGGGTAGCGGTTTGCGGTAAGTCGCGGCGCGGCGCGGCATCTTGTCGTGAATGGCTGATATGGGCCGAGGTCGTCAGCGTCGTTTGCCGAGAGGCCTCGTGATTTTGTTGCCACGGGGCCCGGACTGGATGGAGGTATTGGTCAGGTTTTCCGCCGTAAGCTTGCGCCATCGGCCAAGGCGCGCAGGATCGAGTGTCCCGTCGGCTGCCGCGCCCTGAACCGCGCAACCGGGTTCATGATCATGGGTGCAATCCCGGAAGCGACACCGGGAGGCGAGGTCGACAATCTCGGCGAACAGAGTATTGAGCCCGGCCGTGACGTCGCTGACATGCAGCGTCCGCATCCCGGGTGTGTCGATCACCCAGCCGCCAGCGGCAATTGCATGGAGCGAACGCGACGTGGTTGTGTGACGCCCCTTGGCGTCGGCCTCGCGAATGGGTCCTGTCGGCTGTGCGTTCTCGGATGACTCGTTCGATAGAGTATTGAGCAAGGTCGACTTCCCTACTCCGGACGATCCGACAAGGGCAATGGTCTGCCCGGGGCCGCACCAAGGAGCCAATGTCAGTGCAGCCTCCGGTCCTTTTGCATTCAACATGACAACATCCAATCCGAGTTGAAGGGCTTCTGCTTGCCGCAGATAAGGGGCGGCATCAGCCGTCTGATCGATCTTCGTCAGGACAATCACCGGGGTCGCCCCAGCCTCGTTCGCAAGCGCCAGATACCGCTCCAGTCGAGCTGGATTGAAGTCATCGTTGCAGGAGGTGACGATCAAGAGCGTGTCGACATTCGCAGCAATAAGCTGCGTTGGCCGACTGCCTGCGGTTTTCCGCTGTAACAGCATCCGTCTATTCAGTCGCCGCACCAGCAAGCGGGTCGCGGGGTCCACCAGAACCCAATCCCCCACGGCGAAGTCCGTCGTATGCGACTGAGCGGATAGCTCCAGCCGCACAGGGCCGAGTTCGGACATCGCAGTGAGCCGGTCCCGGTGTACAGTCGCGATGCGCATAGGGGCAAGCCCTGCCTCGCCAGCCTCCAACTGCTCGGAAAAAAACGCCAACCAGCCGAGAGCGGCCAATGAAACTGCGGACTGATCTGATGAAATGGTCACGCCAGCCTGAATGGCTGCGGAATGACGCTGTTGCAAGCTTATCCTTCGGGTACCCGTCGATGAGGCAGCGCGATGACGGACCCTGGCTTCGCTCTGCAAGGCCCGTCAAATCAGATCATTCTTCTGGCTGCGCGGGCTCTGGTACCACCTCAGCGGGTACAGTTTCTGACGTGGGTTCTGGTATCGCTTCGCTTGTTGACGCAGGGGCAGTATCGACATTTACCGAGACATTGCCGCCTGCTGGCGCGGATGTACTGGTTGTCGGCACACCATTGCCCATGACGAAATAGCCGACGACGATGACGGCAACCACCAAACCGCCGACGAGGAACCAAAGCATGGAACCACCACCTGACGGCGTGGTCTCGGTCTTGTTGATCGTCGTGTGGGTTGATGTTGGTGTTTTTTCTACCTTCACTTCATCCATATTATTTTCCCTTGTTGTTATTCGTGTTGGTGGCTTGGCCAGCATCAGACAGTTGTCAGCCTATGGCTTGAGGATGGCTTATGCGCGCTTTATCAGCCGGATCACGAATAGCAGGATCACAGCGCCGATAGTTGCGTGGATGATGGCACCAGCAATGCCTGTACCGACGCTCAGCCCCAGGCCCGGCAGAAGTAAGTTCGCCACAAACGCGCCTGCGATCCCGATCACGATATTGCCGAGCAGGCCGTAGCCGTATCCTTTGACAATCAGCCCAGCGAGCCAACCAGCCAAGGCACCTACAATTATTATCACGAGCAGACTGTCGAGAGCCATGTTGGGTCCTTCCCATTGCAGATCAGCTTGTTCGAGACTTCGGACAACACCAACCGATAGACGACCGCGTAAAGTGGCGTCCAATTTGTTCCTCAGTTTTGCGAAAAAAGCTTCTGTTGAGGCAATCCCACACACGGGGTGGCTCAAGCACAAGTTCCATTATTCATTTATCCTATCTCACGATAATAACGACATAGCCAGAGGTTTCACTGTCCTGCGGTGACACAGGACTTGCCATGTCGCATACTCGGCCCAAGCCAAGCTTGGAGATGCAATGGCTTAGAGGCTGCGCCGCGAGAATGGCTTCCGGCTTTTCCTTGATGACGGTCGTGTCGACATCGACTCCAATCGTGTTGAAAACGCAATCAGATGGAGTGGTTGCCGCCCTCCCCCAGACGGCATCGCAATGTGCCAAGGTCGTGGTGTTCAACGCCATGCAAAGAGGAGGACGGCGAAATGAAGGATATGATGATTGGTGTCGATCTGGCAAAGAATGTTTTCCAGGTTCATGGCTCCCTCCGGACAGGGGAGGTCCAGTTCCGCAGAAAGCTGACGCGAACGCAGTTTTCTGAGTTCATGGCTCAGCAGGAGCGCTGCCTGGTCATTTTGAAGCTTGCGGCAGCGCGCACTACTCGGCGCACGAGATGAAAGCTCTTGGCCACGAGGTAAAACTGATTGCGCCGCAATATGTGCGCCCCTTCGTGAAGCGCCAGAAGAATGATGCGGCCGATGCCGAGGCGATCGCCATCGCGGCTCGTCAGCCCGAGATGCGTTTTGTTGAGCCCAAGACAGCTGAGCAGCAGTCCCGCGCAGCGATTTTTCGTGGCCGGGAGCGTCTGGTGCATCAGCGGACCGCGGATGTGAACGCGTTGCGGGCACCCCTCTATGAGCATGAAGGAGAGGCTCTGGCCAAAACGCGCATTTTCAGACCACCAGAAAGATTTTCTAAAAACAAAAAATGCTTCGCGTTTATGCACTTCGGCCAATCTCATTTTCGAAAAGCAGGGACCCCATATAAGGCACGCCGCGAATGAGGGTCGCGAGA
Source organism: Sulfitobacter sp. (assembly GCA_024637305.1). Lineage (GTDB taxonomy): Bacteria > Pseudomonadota > Alphaproteobacteria > Rhodobacterales > Rhodobacteraceae > Sulfitobacter. The sequence goes on along the minus strand of JAGXFI010000005.1, from coordinate 7,791 downwards.
ATTTCCGTGAGACCTATTGCATCTTCGGGATCGAAAAATTTGTTGATACCTCCCCTTGCGGGAATTGCGGTGAACGCACAATTATCGTCCGGGCGGATAACCTGCCCGTAAGGGCGAATTCCTTGGATTACGTATTTCTGTTGGTCGGCTTGATCGGCCTGTTCTTCGGTGGCGAGGCGCTGGTGCGCGGCAGTGTGGGCATCGCCCGGAGGATGGCGATCCCGCCGCTGCTGATCGGGCTTACGGTGGTCGGCTTCGGCACCTCGACGCCCGAGCTTCTGGTGTCGGTGGATGCGGCCTGGCGCGGCGTTCCCGACATCGCTCTTGGCAATATCGTCGGCTCGAACATCGCCAATATCCTGCTGATCGTTGGCCTGTCCGCGCTGGTCTGGCCGATCAGGGTCATGGGGGCCACCCTGCGCCGCGATACGGCCGTGATGATGGCGGCGGCGCTCGTGCTGGTGCCGATCTTCGCCATGGGACAGATGGGACGGCTATCAGGTCTGATGCTGGCCGGGGGTCTGGCAGCCTATCTGGTCTGGGCCTACCTCAAGCCGGGTGCGGCGGTGGCCGAGGATGCGAATCTGCCGGCACCTGCCTCCACGCTGGTATCTGTTCTTTGGGTCATCGCCGGTCTCGTGGCACTGATGGTAGGTGCCCGGTTTCTCGTCGATGGTGCCGTCGCCATTGCGCGCGGCTACGGTATATCCGAAGCCTTCATCGGCCTGACGATTGTTGCAGTCGGGACTTCGTTGCCCGAACTGGCCACCTCGCTGATCGCCGCCTTCCGGCGTCAGTCGGAAATTGCCATTGGCAATATCGTGGGATCGAACATCTTCAACGTGCTGGGTATCTTGGGGGTGACTGCCCTGATCGCGCCGATCCCCGTGGCTTCGCGGTTCCTGACCTTCGATCTGCCAGTGATGATCGCTGTTTCGCTGCTGTTGACTGCGCTGCTGCTAACCCGTCCTGTAATCGGGCGCGGGGTTGGTGTGGTGATGCTTTTGGGATACGCGACCTATGTCTGGTCGGCGCAGGGATGACACTGATTGTGACGCTGCACACGGTCCTTTCGCGGCTATTGGTCGTGCTTGCGCTCGTGCTGGCGGGTGGTGCACAGAGCCATGCGCACCTTACGGTGGTGCATTCCGCTCCTGCAGTTCAAGCGCATGACGAGGATATTCATGGTATTCTCATCGCGCAGGAGCATCTGCCGCGCGTGCAGCCGCCCGGAGAAAATCTCACAGACGTGGTGCTGCCGGGTTTCACCGACAGAACGCGACAGCCCGTCATCGCGGTATCCGCGCCGCTTGCACAGCAACCGTTCTTCACATCCAAAGCGCTTCATATTCTGCCCCCAGTCAGGGGACCGCCTGCGGTCTGACGCACTCCCGTCAGATTAATTCTCAGGCACGAATGGATTTTGAAATGCGCCGACCAAAATGGGTCATTATGACCTATGTCGTCCTGCTGCTACTGGCAGTCGCGACAGCTTTACCAAACTTCCTCCCCTCGACTATCCGTAGCTCTCTGCCCGATTGGGCGACCCGTCAGACCGTCTCGCTCGGCCTTGATCTGCAAGGGGGGGCGCATCTGTTGCTTGCTGTCGAACGCGATGCATATGCTCACGCGCGTCTGCAGGAGTTGCGCGAAACACTTGCGTCGGAGATGAGCGCGCAGAAGCTCGAACCGGCCGCGATCCGGACCGAAGGCTTGACAGTCTCGGTTCCCGCGAACGAGGCGCTTGTGACCAAAATGCGTGATGTTGCAGCCGAAAACATCGAACCTGGTCAGCCTGGCGATTTTACTGTTGTGATGTCTGACGGCACGTTGCGTCTGGCACTGACCGAGGCAGGTCTCGACCGGGGTGCCACCGATGCCGCCGATCGTAGCCTTGAGGTGATCCGCCACCGGGTCGATCAGGTCGGCATATCCGAGCCGGTCATCAGCCGGGTGGGCCAAGATCGCATCCTCGTGCAGATGCCCGGTGTGGAGAACCCCGCGCAGCTTCGCGAACTCCTTGGCTCGACCGCCAAGATGAGCTTTCACATGGTCGCGTCCGGTCCGGGTCCTGACGTGTCGATGCTGGACATGCGCGACGGCAGCGGTACCATCCCGGTAGAGGATCGCGTGGCCTTGTCGGGCGACCGGCTCGATCGGGCGGCCTCTGCCTTCGACCCGGAGACTGGCCAACCGATGGTGACCTTCGCCTTTGACCGGCAGGGCGGCACCGCATTTGGACAGATTACGGCGACGAATATCGGCCAGCGCTTTGCCATTGTTCTTGATGGCAAGGTTCTGACAGCCCCCGTCATCCAGACCGCCATCCCAGGTGGGCAGGGCCGGATCACCGGCGATTTTACGGCGGCGGAGGCGCAGACGCTGGCAGTGCTGCTGACTTCGGGCGCGCTGCCCGCGTCGCTGGAGGTGATCGAAGAACGCAGCGTCGGAGCCGCCCTTGGCGCGGACTCCATAAAGGCGGGGTTGATTGCAGGGGCCGTGGGGTTGGCGCTGGTGGTGGCGATCATGGTGGGCCTCTATGGCGGCTGGGGCCTGCTGGCCAGCGCCGTGCTGGGCGTGAACGTCATGCTGACGCTGACCGCCCTTGGGCTGCTGGGTGCAACGCTGACCCTGCCGGGGATTGCAGGCATCATCCTTTGCCTCGGTATCGCCGTTGACAGCAACATCCTGATCTTCAGCCGCATCCGTGAAGAAACGGCGAAGGGTGCCACCGCCATCAAGGCGCTGACGCAGGGCTACGCGCGGGCCTGGTCCACGATTCTCGATGCCAACATCACCACGCTTCTGGCGATGGTGCTGTTGTTCCTGTTTGGTGCCGGTGCGATCCGTGGCTTTGCCGTGACCATGAGCCTTGGGATCGTGATCTCGATGTTCACTGCCGTCGTTCTGATGCGGATGATGATGGAGGCGCTGGTGCGCCGCCGCAAACCCGCGCGTCTCGCCATTGCACCGCTGATCGGCGGCGTGCCTGCGCCGGGTGCCTTCTCGTTCATGCGACGGGGCAGGCTTGCGCTGGTGGTGTCGGCTGCGCTGTCGCTGGGTGCAGTCGGCGCGCTACTGGTGCCGGGTCCGAACTTCGGGATCGACTTCACAGGCGGGGTCCAGATGGTGTTGCGCTCGGACACGTCCGTGCCGCTGTCCGAACTGCGCGCTGCGATTGCAGCCGGTGTGCCGGGCGATGCAAGCCTTCAGGCCTTCAGCGACCCGAAAGAGGCGCTGATCCGCGTGCAGGGCGAGGCCGGTCAGGCCACGGTGACGGCGGTAGAAGCGGCCGCCGCCCAGGCTGTTCCGGGCGCGGTCTTCGACCAGATCGACCTCGTCGGCCCTACGATCAGTGGCGAGCTTGCGACAACGGGTCTGATCGCTCTGTCGCTCGCGGTTCTGGCGATGCTGGTCTACATCTGGGTGCGGTTCGAATGGCACTTCGCCGCCGGTGCCATCGCGGTGCTGTTTCTGGATGTCACCAAAACCTTCGGCGTGATCGCCGTGACCGGGTGGGAGGTGAACCTGACCACCATCGTCGCCCTGCTGACGCTGATCGGCTATTCGGTGAACGACAAGGTGGTGGTCTATGACCGCATCCGCGAGCACCTGCGCAACGATGGCGACGCGCCGCTGGCGGACGTGATCGACCGCAGCCTCAACCAGGTCCTGGCGCGCTGCATCTTCACCTCGGGCACGACACTGGCGGCGCTGCTGCCCATGGCGATCTGGGGCGGGCCGGCGGTGGCCGGGTTCGCCTGGCCGATGATCGCGGGCGTGGTGATCGCCACCGCATCGTCGCTGTTTGTGGCGGGGCCAATACTGGCCTGGCTCGCCGGACGAACTCCGCCGCATGAGGCTGGACAGGCACCGGGGGCAAAGAGGTCCGCGGCGACATCCGATGTGCCTGGTCTTCACACGTGAGGTTTACCATGCAAACCCACCCTGCCGACCCTGAGCGCGTCCAGAACGACAGCCCGCCCGGTCCCAACCCCACGGTCCAGCCACGGCGGCTGTCCGACCTTTTGCAGGCAGTCTTAGATGCGCCCGCCAGCCCCGAAGAGCGGATCTATCTGGGCGGTCTCATCGACAGCTTCGGCAATAGTGCGTTTGGCGCGCTAATCTTCATCTTCGCGCTGCCCGTGGCGGTACCGATCGCCATTCCGGGGATATCGGCCCTTCTGGGCGCGCCGCTACTGCTGCTGACATGGCAGTTGATGCGCGGGCGCGCCCAACCCTGGTTGCCGGATGTGATGCGCAACCGGTCCTTCCAACGCAAGGATTTCAGGAGCATCGTCGGCCGGGTCCTGCCCTGGGTGCGATGGCTGGAGCGTCTTGTCCGTCCGCGGCTCAGCATGCTGGCCATCGGCCGGGCAGAGCGGATCGTCGGTGCGCTGGCCTTTGCGCTGGCGCTGATCCTGTTCCTGCCGGTCCCATTCGGAAACACGGTGCCTGCGCTTGCCGTCGCAATTCTGGCGCTGGCCCTGCTGGAGCGGGATGGCATCGCCATATTGGTCGGGGCGACGGTGGGCTTTACCGGCATCGCCATCGTGTCGGGTGTGATCCTTGCGCTGGTCCAGGGCGCAATTCTCCTTGTTCGATCTGTCATTCAGTTGTGAGCGAGTCCTTGCCCTCGGGGGATCGCGATCTGGGGCTGTGCAGAACTGGTCAGGAAGATGATGACCGGGTTGGACAAATCGCCCTTGAGGTCGTCGATCGCCTGAGGACGGCACCGGCGCACATGGAGCTGGTCTATGATGAGTACGGGCATTTCGAGGGGATCATCACGCCGATGGACGTGTTCGAGGCTATTGCCGGCGAGTTTCCCGACGAGGACACGGACGATCCCAAGGTCGTCACCCAGGCGGACGGATCCTATCTGATCGCAGGCTGGATGCCGGCGGACGAGTTTGCCGACCTGCTGTCCATCGAGATCGACGCAGATCGCGACTACGAAACGCTCGCGGGCCTGATTCTCGACGAGGTCGGTCATCTGCCGGAGGTCGGACAGCAGCTGGAACTACAGGGGTGGGCCGTCGAGTCGCTGTTCTGGACGGGCGGCGGATCGACAAGCCGCTGTTTGCCCGCTTGGGCTCAATGATGAGATTGGTTGCACCGACTTTGGATTTACGTGATTTTCCTCACGACCGGCGCGCAACTTGAAAATGTCGATCTGGAATGGAGCAAAGTAATGCCGACATTGGAACGGGCAATCGAAACACTGATCTTTGCGAGCCGATGGATTCTGGCTCCCTTTTTCCTGGGTCTCCTGGTGGCGATGATCGTGTTGTTGTTCAAGTTTATGAAGGAGTTGCTGGACCTTGTCCTCAACATCTGGATCACCTCGGATTACGACGTCGTGATCTCGATCCTGACGCTGGTCGACACGGCGCTTATTGCCGTGTTGCTGTTGATCATCGTCTTCAGCGGATACGAAAGTTTCGTTTCGAGGATCAATACCAACGATCACGAGGACCGGCCGGCCTGGATGGGCAAGGTTGGTTTCGCAGATCTCAAGCTCAAGCTTATCGGCGCTATTGTCGCCATATCGGCGGTCGAACTTTTGAAGGCATTCCTCGTCAGCGAGAACTACACCGATAGCCAGCTCGCCTGGAAGGTAGGTATTCATTTTACCTTTGTGCTCTCTGGCGTTTTCTTCGCGGTCACCGACTACATTGCGGAAAGCAGCAAGCGAAAATAGTGCGCTTCGCAAGGATCGCAGGCACATCGATCTTCCGCCACCTCGGTTTGCCGGTCGATCGACGATCCTCCGTTTCATGGGGAGCCGTTCGGAGCCATCGATTCCGTTCTCGAGGTAGGGCTTGAGCAAAAGGACCGGGGCAAGCTGCTTGCAGAAGTAGTGAGCAAAATCTTCTTCCCGGAAAACCGAAGAAGAATGACCGAACCAATAAATTAAAGAATGCTGACGACGATTGTGTGCGTGAGGATGCTCCAGCTTTGAAAAAACATGGGGACTATCTGCATTTCCATCTCCATCTTTTACCGGATCGCTGATGGCGAACATTAGCCAACGCTTGCAACGTGGCTTCGGTTTAGGATCATCATCGTATCCCCTCAGTGAAACGGTCTGGTTCTTTGAAGAGGAACAGCTGGCCATGATTCAGAGTTGACCCGGTGCAAAGCGAAGGAGACCGCCATGAATAAGCATTGCAAGCCGAGGCATGAAGATCAGTCTGAACAAGGGCCAGAGTTTCAATTTGACTTTCTAACGCAAAGGAACCGATCCCAATGAACAGGACCGCCATCGAGGCTGCAACGACCACCTCCGTGCCCGATCTCTTTCGCCATGTACGCAGTCAGACCGAGACCCTCTCGGCACCACTTTCGCCGGAAGATTCGATGCTGCAATCCATGGAGGATGCGAGCCCGATCAAATGGCACCTCGCGCACACCACCTGGTTCTACGAAGAGTTCATCATCAGGCCAAACGATCCCGGTTATGTTTCGCCCGATGACAGGTTCGCGTTTCTTTTCAATTCCTATTACGAGCAAGCGGGCCCACGCCATGCCCGTGACAAACGCGGGCTTGTCTCGCGGCCCAGTCTTTCGGAAGTTCGCAGCTATCGCGCCCATGTCGACGACGCGATGGCTCGGCTTCTGGACGTTGGCGACGACGCGATCACGGCGCTGGCCGAACTCGGCTGCCACCACGAGATGCAGCACCAGGAACTGATGATGACGGACCTGCTGCATGGTCTGTCCCACAACCCGCTTCTGCCGACATATCGCGACCCCGAACCGATGCCAGTTGCCTCGGAATTACCGCTCTCTTTCATTGCGCATGAGGGCGGCCTCGTGGAGATCGGCCACCAAGGTGACGGCTTCGCCTATGATTGCGAACAGCCGCGGCACCGCACCTTTCTCGCTCCTTTCAGGATCGCCACCCGTCCGGTCACGAACCGCGACTGGATCGATTTCATCGATGCAGGAGGCTACGGCACGCCGACCCTGTGGCTGTCCGATGGCTGGGCGCGCGCCCAGGCCGATGGTTGGGATGCGCCGCTCTACTGGTGGCGGCAGAATGAGGAATGGTGGACCTTCACGCTGCGCGGCGCACAGCCAGTGAACCTCGATGCGCCGGTCTGCCATGTCTCATACTATGAGGCCGATGCTTTCGCGCGGTGGGCCGGTGCCCGTCTGCCTACCGAGGCGGAGTGGGAGGTCGCGCATCGCAACACACCCCTGCGCGGCAACCTTCTCGAAACTGGCGCTCTGCGGCCCCTGCCGGCAGGCGGACCATGGGGCGATGTATGGGAATGGACACAGAGCCCCTTTACGCCCTATCCGGGCTTTCGACCGCCCGAAGGGGCGATCGGCGAATACAACGGCAAGTTCATGGCCAATCAATACGTCCTGCGCGGTGGTGCCTGCACAACGCCTGCGGCTCAGATGCGGCCGACCTACCGCACCTTCTTTTATCCACACCAGCGCTGGCAGATGCTCGGACTCCGCTTGGCGCAGGATTGCTGAGGTGGATCAACATCTCTTGGCACAAAGGACACCGCATCGTCGGCGTTTTGATTTCACGTGCACCCGAAATCGTGGTCGGTCGTTGAGGCGTTTGGTCGCCGGGGGTGAAGCGGATGATTACCGGGTCGAATGTCTTAAGATGCCTGCTGAGCGGCATGGACGAGCACGAAAAGGTTGCGGTCATGGATGCGCCAAGTTCCTGAGTGGCCGACGGCACCATGGGATGACGCTTGGTGTCGCCGCGTGTCACGTCAGCGTCAGGGCCGCCATCAGCATGACGCTCGCGAGGCGCGCAAG
>JAGXFI010000159.1 GCA_024637305.1 Sulfitobacter sp. | reverse complement strand
CGGTACTGGGGAAGACGCTTTTGGGCGCGTGGGTATTTCTCCACGACATCGGGGAACGTGACTGACGACGTCATCAGGCAGTACCTGGAATTACATTCCTCCAAGTGATGCCTCCGGCGTCAGCCGGTGGTCCTTCACTGAGGTGGGGCTGGCAAATCTGAAACCCGCGCTTGATGCCTGCCGCCGCTGTCCGATTGGCACCTGCGCGACCCAAGGCGTCCCCGGGGAGGGGCCACGCAATGCGGCTTTGATGATCGTCGGCGAACAGCCCGGGGATGCCGAAGATCTGGTTGGGCGGCCGTTTGTTGGTCCGGCGGGGCAGATTTTTGATCGCGCCGCCAAAGCTGCTGGCCTTGATAGGTCCGCCAGCTATGTGACCAACGCCGTCAAACATTTCAAATTTCAGGCGCGCGGGAAAAAGCGATTGCACCAGCGCCCGACGCAGGATGAGATCAGTGTGTGCCGTTGGTGGCTGGACCTCGAGCGCCGCGAGATTGCACCGGGCCTGCTGGTGGCAATGGGTGCAACTGCGGCGGGCGCGCTGACCGGTTCTGAAGCGAACATTCTGGTCCGGCGCGGAAACGTGGAAACAACATCCGACGGCAGCCGTGTGCTGATAACCCTGCACCCCTCCTTTATTCTGCGGCTGACAGACCAGATCGCGCAGTCGCGCGCAGAGGCACAGTTGACGGATGACCTGAGACTGGCCGTTCAGCTTGCGCGCCAAACTGCAGAATAGGGGGGCGGGCCGCCCGGCGCGCTGTCAGAGGGGCGCAGCCATTTTGGTAGAAGAGGCCTGGCGGGTTTTCTCCCCGCACAGTTGGATGCGCTGCCGCTAGGACTTCGGCCATTTCTCCGCTGGCTGTGTTCTTCTCCACAAAGGGCCGTTCGTGCATCAGCCAAGGCAATGCGGCAAGATAGATCCGTCCCCGGTAGCCCGCCAAGCCCATCAGGCAAAAGCAATCGCCGGTTACCAGGATTTCCTGCCTAGCCTTCAGGGCCTCCGCCCGCAATGAGGGAAAAGGGATCTCCTTGCTGGTCAACGGCTTTTGCCTTCGGGCATTGATGAAGACGTCGAATGTGTCCGGTCACCCTTTTGCAACGATCACGGTGCGTTGGGGGCTGTGATTGAGCTTGTAGTACTCTCCCAACCCTATCAACAGCAAGAACCGAGTAATCGTTGGTCCAGATCAGCAGATGCAGACGGTCGCTTGATTTTCGTAAGATCTTTCCAGCACATGGGCAGCTGCTCAGCTGCGACGCTGCAATCGACACATCGCCTTATCAATCCGGGCCGCGGTTTTTTCTTCCGTGTTTTTCAGGAGCCGAACTGTTTGCGGCGACTTGACGGTTGACACTTAGCCCTTGCATTCAACCCTTTGGCTGGACAGAAATCGAAACGACATCTACGGGAGGGGAAGATCGATGGCGAAGCTTGCATTTCTGGGCTTGGGGGTAATGGGGTATCCCATGGCGGGGCACCTTGCTGCCAAGGGGCATGACGTGACCGTCTACAACCGGACGGCAGCCAAAGCGGAAGCTTGGGTGGCCGAGCATGGCGGTGCCATGGCCACTACGCCGCGGGAGGCGGCGCAGGGTGCCGAATTCGTGATGGCCTGTGTCGGCAATGATGACGATCTGCGGGCAGTCTGTGTCGGTACCGACGGAGCGTTTGCCGGCATGTCGGCGGGGGCCGTCTTTGTGGATCACACCACAGTTTCGGCGGCGGTCACGCGCGAGATGTTCGCGGCGGCTGAAGCCCTCGGGATCGGCTTTGTCGACGCGCCCGTTTCGGGCGGTCAGGCGGGCGCAGAGAACGGCGCGCTTTCGGTGATGTGCGGCGGTGTCGAGGCGCAGTACGATGCGGCCGAGCCCGTAATCGCGGCCTATGCCCGCATCTGCCGCAGGATCGGCGTCTCGGGTGCCGGACAGATGACTAAGATGTGCAACCAGATCGCCATCGCGGGTCTGGTCCAGGGTCTGTCCGAGGCACTGCATTTTGCCGAAAAGGCGGGGCTGGACGGTGCCGCGGTGGTCGAAGTGATCAGCCAGGGTGCCGCGGGGAGCTGGCAGATGTCGAACCGCTATGAAACCATGCTGGCCGACCAGTTCGAGCATGGTTTCGCAGTTGACTGGATGCGCAAGGATCTGGGCATTTGCCTCGATACCGCGGATGAGACGGGCGCCAGTCTGCCGGTCACGGCGTTGGTCGATCAATTCTACAAGGATGTGCAGAAGATGGGGGGCGGGCGTTGGGATACGTCGTCACTGGTCAAGCGGCTGCGGCACATGGGCTGAGGCGCGAAAGCGCCTCCAAGACAGATCACCTCCCCCACCTGCTCGAGGATAAGAAGATGGCCAAACCCAAACTGCTGATCGCGCGGAAACTTCGGCCCATCGTCGAGGAAAGAGCCGCGCGTGATTACGATGTCGTCCTCAATCCCGAGGATAAAGTCTTTTCCACCGAAGCGCTCATTGCTGCCTGCCGCGAGGTAGACGCGGTTCTGCCCTGCCACTCGGAACATTTCAGCGCCGATGTGATCAATGCGATCGGGCCGGGCCTCAGGATCATAGCGAATCATTCGGTCGGCACGGATCATGTCGATCTGGCTGCCGCAAAGGCCGCAGGCGTCGTTGTGACGAACACCCCCGACGTGCTCTCCGATGCGACGGCCGAAATTGCCATTCTTTGTATGCTTGGCGCTGCACGACGCGGTGCCGAAGGTGACGCGATGGTCCGGTCCGGTAAGTGGACATTCTGGTCACCCGATTTCATGGTCGGGCGACAGGTCACTGCCAAGCGGTTCGGCATTCTGGGCATGGGGCGGGTAGGGCAGGTCACCGCCGAACGCGCGCGGGGCTTCGGGATGGAGATCCATTACCACAACCGCAGCCGGCTTCCCGAACATCTCGAGAAAGGGGCGATTTTCCATGAGACGCTCGACAGCCTGCTTGGCGTCTCTGATGTGCTCAGCCTGCATTGCCCCGCTACGGCGGATAACACTGGTATTATCAACGCCCGGACCCTTGCATTGCTGCCGGATCGCGCGATTGTCGTGAACACGGCCCGTGGTGCGCTGATCGACGAGGACGCGCTGGCTGATGCCCTCGCATCGGGCAAGCTCTTTGCGGCCGGGCTCGATGTTTTCCGGACCGAGCCGGGGGGGAATCCGGCACTGGCGGCGCTGCCGAATGTTTTCTTGCTGCCACATATCGGATCGGCGACCGAGGAGACGCGTGATGCCATGGGCATGCGGGCACTGGACAATCTGGACGCTTTTTTCGCCGGCAAAGAGCCCGGAGACCGTGTCGCATGACCGTGCCGCTGATTTCTGGATCGATATTTTGGTAAGTTAATTTTACCAAGACTTGCTTTCCAAGCCTGTCTGTTTAATATCTCGAAAAAGTTTTGCAAGAAACATGCATGAACAAACTACGTCGCACACCGCGACTTCAACGTCTGGGAGGACACCAATGACTGATACCCCTACAGCTGCGCAGCTCTCGCGCCGTTCTTTTCTGCGCACAGGCGCGATCGGCGGAACTGCAGTAGCAGCAACAGCACTTTCCGCTCCTGCGGTTCTGGCGCAGGCACCTATCGTGATGAAGATGCAGACCTCGTGGCCAGCATCCGACATCTGGATGGATATGGCGCGCGAATATACCGCCCGCGTCGAGGCAATGGCCGGTGGCCGCCTGACGATCGACCTTCTTCCGGCGGGCGCCGTTGTCGGTGCTTTTCAGGTCATGGACGCTGTGCATGACGGTGTGATCGACGCCGCACACACCGTTCCGGTCTATTGGTACGGTAAGTCAAAGGCCGCATCCTTCTTCGGCACCGGCCCCGTCTTCGGTGGCTCCGCTTCGACCATGCTGGCATGGTTCTATCAGGGTGGCGGCGCAGAGCTTTACCGTGAGTTGACGCAGGATATCCTTGGTCTCGACGTCATCGGTATGATGGGCATGCCAATGCCCGCACAGCCTTTCGGCTGGTTCAAGTCCGAGGTGAACACGGTGGCCGATCTGCAGGGCTTCAAGTACCGCACAGTGGGACTCGCGGCAGACCTGTTGCAGGGCATGGGCATGTCGGTGGCACAGCTGCCGGGTGGCGAGATTGTTCCCGCGATGGAGCGCGGCGTGATCGACGCGTTCGAGTTCAACAACCCGTCCTCCGACCGTCGCTTCGGTGCGCAGGACGTTGCAAAGAACTACTACCTGTCATCTTACCACCAGGCATCCGAATCCTTCGAATTCCTGTTCAACCGTGACTTCATGGAAGACCTGCCGGAAGACCTTCAGGCCATCTTGAAGCACGCCGTCGAAGCATCCGCGACCTCCAACCTCGCATTGGCGATGAAAGAGTACTCCAAAGATCTGTCAGAGCTTCAGACCGATGCGGGCGTTACGGTTCACCGTACATCCAAGGAGATTCTTGCCGGACAGCTGGAGGCGTGGGACGCGCTGATTGCTGATCTGGAAACTGATCCTTTCAACAAAAAGGTCATGGACAGCCAGCGCGCATGGTCCGAGCAGGTCGCCTATTACGAGCTGATGAACGCACCCGATCTTGGTCTCGCGTTCGAGCATTATTTCCCCGGAAAGCTCAAGCTTTAATCAGAAGAAGGCGCGGGTAATCCGCGCCTTCCTCACCTGTGGCAGACCGCGCGGAGATTTCTGAATGCAACACTATATCCGGTTCGCCGACAGTCTCTCGGCAATGTTCGGCAAGGCTTTTGGCTGGCTGATCATCCTCATGACATTCGGGATGAGCTATGAAGTCATGGTGCGCTACCTGTTCAACCGTCCGACGCCCTGGGCATTGGATGTCAGCTTCATCATGTACGGCACGATGTTCATGATGGGCGGGGCCTATACCCTGTCGCGCGGAGGTCACGTGCGCGGTGACTTCATCTACCGCCTCTGGTCCGACCGCACGCAGGCGAAAGTCGATCTGACCCTCTACGTCCTTTTCTTTTTCCCCGGCATCCTCGCGCTGATCTTTGCGGGCTGGAAGTACGCAAGCCGCTCTTGGGGCTATGCCGAAGTCTCGGTCAACAGCCCGGCAGGCATTCCGATCTACCAGTTCAAGACGGTCATTGTCGCTGCGGGTATCCTGCTGCTGATCCAGGGCATTGCTCAGGTTTTTCGTTGCATCATCTGCATCCGCGAAGGCCAGTGGCCGCCGATGCCGCAGGATGTCGAAGAAACCGAAACCATGCTGATCAAGCAAGCTGCCAAAGGGCAGTCCAACGACCTGATCTGACCCTCAGGTCTATTTTTCTCGCCCTTCCACATGTGGAGTTCACACCGTGACAGATCCCCAGATTGCCTTGACCATGCTTGGCATCTTCATTTTCTGTGTGTTTTTGGGGTTCCCCATCGCATTCACACTGATGGCCATCGGCATTGCATTTGGTTACTACGCCTACTTCGACGCTTCCCGCATGTGGCGCGGCTTCAACCGGTTGGGCGAGGATGCGGGGTGGTGGGAATCGACCAGTCTGTGGCTGGAGGGGTTCTATAACAACAGGATATTCGACCTGTTCGTGAACCAGACCTATACGGTCATCTCGAACGAAGTCCTGACCGCGATCCCGCTGTTCCTGTTCATGGGCTATATCGTGGAGCGGGCCAATATCGTTGACAAGCTTTTCAGCACGCTGGCCGTGGCCACGCGCAGTGTTCCGGGATCTCTGGGTGTCGCCGCATTGATCACCTGCGCCCTGTTCGCCACAGCTACGGGTATTGTCGGCGCGGTTGTGACGCTGATGGGGCTGCTCGCTCTGCCGCAGATGCTCAAGATGCGCTACGATCACAGTTTTGCGACAGGCATCATCTGCGCGGGCGGTACTTTGGGAATTCTGATCCCGCCTTCGATCATGCTGATCGTCTACGCGGCATCCTCGGGCGTTTCCATTGTCCGCCTCTACGCGGCGGCGCTTCTGCCCGGGCTGGTGCTTGTCGGTCTGTATCTGACCTACATCGTAGTCCGGTCCATAATCAATCCGTCGCTGGCACCGAAACCGACAAAGGAGGAGCTGCCTGAAGTGCCATTGGGCAAGATGCTCTGGATGCTCGCGACCAGCTTCCTGCCACTTGCGGCCTTGATCTTGTCGGTTCTGGGATCGATCCTGTTCGGTCTGGCCACGCCCACGGAGGCAGCCTCCATCGGGGCTTTGGGTGGTCTGCTGCTGGCCGTCGCCTACCGCGCCATGACCTTTGACCGTCTGCGCGAGAGCGTCTATCTGACTGTGCGCACTACCGCGATGGTCTGTTGGCTCTTTGTCGGGTCATATACCTTCTCTGCGGTGTTCAGCTACCTTGGCGGTGAACACGTGATCGCGGAGTTCGTAAAAAGCCTCGATCTGACGCCGATACAGTTCCTGATCATCGCGCAGCTGATCATCTTCTTTCTGGGTTGGCCGCTCGAATGGTCCGAGATCATCATCATCTTCGTGCCTATCTTCCTGCCGCTTCTGCCGCTTTTCGGAATTGATCCGCTGTTTTTCGGCGTGCTCGTCGCGCTCAATCTGCAGACCAGTTTCCTGACCCCGCCCATGGCCATGAGTGCGTATTATCTAAAAGGGATCGCGCCGCCGAATATCAAACTGACCGAAATCTTCGCGGGCGTTCTCCCTTATTGCGGAATGGTGGTGATCGCGATGATCCTCATGTACAACTTCCCGCAGATCGTCTTCAGCTTGCCGGATGCCTTCTATGGCCCATCAAGATAAGGCGCAGGCCATACTGGGGCTTGGGGCGGTCGAGATGCGCGACCGCCTGGCGTCAGGCGCACTGCGCGCTGTCGATCTTGTCGACGCCTGTTTGGCCCGCATCGCGGAGCTTGAACCGCAGATCGGCGCATGGGCATGGCTCGACGGCGATCACGCGTTGCAGCAGGCGAAGCGGCTGGATCACTTGCGCCAGTCCGGGAAACCCATCGGACCGCTTCACGGCCTGCCTGTCGGTCTGAAAGACGTCATCGACACCAAGGGCATCCCGACCGAAAATGGCACGCCGATAGATGCGGGCAGGGTGCCGGCGGAGGACGCCTGGATCGTTGCGCGCCTGCGGGCGGCCGGTGCGATCATACTGGGTAAGACCGTCACGACGGAATGCGCCTTCATGCACCCCGGTAAAACCCGCAATCCGCATAACGGAGCACACACGCCCGGAGGTTCATCGCAAGGGTCAGCCGCTGCAGTGGCTTCCGGAATGGTGCCGTTGTCGATCGGAACGCAGACAGGTGGCTCGGTCATAAGGCCCGCGTCTTTCTGTGGCATCGTAGGCCTCAAACCGACGTTCGGATTGATCCCGCGCAGCGGTATCCTTGCGCAATCGCCATTTCTCGACACCGTCGGTGTGTTTGCGCGCAGCGTCGAGGATTGCGCGCTTCTGGCCGAAGTCCTTGCGGGCCATGATCCGGCAGACACGGCGAGCGCGCCCGTACCGATGCCCCGTCTGCTGAGTGTCGCGCAATCCAAAGCGCCGGTAAGCCCTGTTTTTGCCTTTGCCAAATTGCCGGGGTGGGAACAGGCCGATCCGCAGATGATCGCCGCAACCGAGGATCTGGCCGCGCTGTTGGGGGAGCAGTGTTTCGAGGTGTCGTTGCCTGATCTCGAGGAGGTTGCTGCAATCCGCGAACGGATCAATTTCGCCGAGATGGCCAAATGCTATTACGGGCTTGAGCGGCGCGGGCGCGCCCTGATGTCGGACAAACTGAAATCCGCGATGGACCAAGGCAAATCAGTTCTCGCCCGCGACTACATCGCGGCACAGGATTGGCGCGAACTGATCAACGCAGGCATGGACGCCGTGTTTGCCCGCTGCGACGTTATCCTGTGTCCGGCGGCACTCGGTCCGGCACCCGAGGGGCTGGACGATACGGGAAGTGCCGTGTTTAATGGGATTTGGACGCTCAGCGGGATGCCTGCGGTCACACTGCCCGTGTTTACTGCGCAAAACGGGATGCCGATGGGCGTGCAACTGGTCGGGCGGCGCGGAGACGATGCGCGACTGCTACGCACCGCACGGTGGTTGGCGGCATATCTTGAAACCCTTGATGACGAGAGTTGAAACATGAATAGGATATTGGCCATCTTCGCCTTCCTCGTGCTGGTAGGATTTCTCGCTATTTTGATGATCCACGTACCGCGTCTGGACCTTGGTGGGGTTATCGTATTGACCGTGCTTCTGGCGGCTTGGGATCTCTTCACGACGCACAGATCCCGAAAGCCCTGACCGTTCAGGACACACCGGGGCAGGGGTTTGATCTGATCGGGATCTTCCGCCGTCTTCTTGCACGATGTATCCTGGTTCTGGAACAAGGCGGGTGAAATCGGGAGTATTCCCGGTGTGCCGCAACGGTCGGTTTGCCGAAACGTCAAGCGGCAGAGAAACGGCTGCTGTTGCGGAAATCTCGGCGAATTGAAGATTTTTCGGGAGGGCGCAATAGTTGGGGATCATGCTGCTATCTTGTGGGATAAGGACGATGAGATGGCTGGCAAGCGAGAGAAGCCCGAGGATATCGTGCTGAAGCTGCGACAAGTTGAAGTGCTGCAAGGGCAAGTCAAATCAGTTCAGGAGGCTGTGCGGCAAATCGGTGTGACGGTTCAGACCTACTATCGGTGGCGCAAGGAATACGGTGGCGTGAGCCGTGATCAACTCAAGCGGCTGAAAGAGCTGGAGACTGAGAATACCCGGCTCAGACGCGCCGTGTCGGATCTGACGCTGGACGCTATGGATACCGCATGAATACGGGGAAGGTTCACATGAGTCACTTCTGACTGGAAATCAACACAGGGGCCGTACCCGATTAGCGTATAGGTTCCTGACCAAGTGGTGCTTGTTTCAATTTCCTTTCAATTTGGATCAGGTTGCGGAATGTTTTGTTCGCGCGGCTCATGCAGTCATGCTCCTTCTGATTATCAGCGCGACTGGTTAGATAAAGGGTCTGGATCCAAATCCCCTTGGCATCGTCCCGTTTTTGATTGCTTCAATGAATAGGATCAGCCAGATTGTCTGCCATCGAGATCACCTGGTGGGTTTGACGCCTACAAGATAGCGCTCGGCTACGAGGCGGGCGAAGACGGCAGCCTTGCACGCGATAACGTTGCGAATGTGATCGCGACACCTGGGATCGTCGAATCTCGCAGGCTGTGGCACCCGGGGTGCCGCTTTTCAGGGTTTTCTTCTTTTCCCTGTATTCTTCAGTTTTGCAGGTTCAAAAGTCACGTCGATTCAAACGTTTGATGGCGCTCGCTATGCAATCCTGCTGGGGCAGGGCGGCCATGGACTGAGTTGACTTGTCATCTCGCAGACCGATCCGCCGAGGGTGCCGATCTGTGGGGATTTCTGCAGTGTGGTCGCATGCCGGGCCCTCGGTGGGTATTGGGTAC
Source organism: Sulfitobacter sp. (assembly GCA_024637305.1). GTDB lineage: Bacteria > Pseudomonadota > Alphaproteobacteria > Rhodobacterales > Rhodobacteraceae > Sulfitobacter. Next base: position 748 of record JAGXFI010000159.1, on the reverse strand, counting down.
GGAGAATGTTTCCGCATCTCTGAAAGCGTTCCGATATCCGGAGTGACCTGATCTGGAGACTGATAATGTACGACGACCTGCAAGACGATAACACGACAATGACCCAACGGGAGGAAGTGTCGAATAAGACCGGCATCGCCGCGGACGACATGTATCGGATGTCGCGTCAATTCACGGACTATATCTGTCACAATTCCTGGAGCCTGGATGCACACCGCGTGTTTCACGCGGTGCTGCACCGGACATGCCGCGCCCTGCCGGGGTGGTCCGAAGAAGCGGTCCAGCCGGAAGAGGGGTACAGAATTCGGGCCATCAGGCTGCGTGAGACCGTCGGATTGGAAGCCGTCAACGGTAACCGCAACCTGCGAGCCGGTGTCGCGGTCCTGCAGTCGACCGGAATATTTGACTGGATCGGCTTTCTGCACCGCAACGAATTCCTCGCCTGGCGCTATCGGGAGGAGGTGCTGGCTGCCATCCTGGAAAACGGGGTCTACGCCTTGCTCGACGCAAGCGCATTGCCCAAGCTGACGTGCCCGATCGCGCATCAGATATTCTGCCAAGCTTCCCAAGTCAGACGGATGCGAAAACCGCGTTTCAGGATCACGGTCCCGCATGTGGGGATCTGGATCGATCGGGACACCGCACGCTGGTCCGATGTCAGTAAAGGGGTCATCAGCGCCCTGCAGGTGTCCTGCGCGCATTACGGACTCACAGCCTGCGTGCTGCTCGATCGCCGGGGGATGCTGCG
>JAGXFI010000022.1 GCA_024637305.1 Sulfitobacter sp. | reverse complement strand
GGCACCACAACGCGCTTGCGCTTGGTCTCGACCACAACGTTCTTGGTCCGCCCATGGCTAAAGCTTTGCTTTACGTTGCCCGGACGCGAAGGCGCGCCACGCAGACCCAATGTTTTCTTGCCGTCATTATCGCTCATGAAGCTCGTCTATCCTTTCGGCTGACCCTTGCCAGCCTCGATTATGCGCACGCCTTTTAGTCGTTGGGCTTCCTCTACAACACGTAGAGTGAGTCCACCAGAGGCGAGCGCCCCATGTATCACAGTTTGGCGACCGAATGCCAAACCCAATTCATCTGCCGTCAGCCAGCCGATGTAGTGTCCGAAATGCGGCGTACTCAGCTTGCTTTTGCCGCGCCCTGATCCGTCCACTGCCTGGATCAGGACTTCGGCTTCTTCCATCTGCAGCCAGCCCTTGACCTTTTCGTAGCCCGCCACGGCCTTCCCTGCCTTGCGCTGCATCGAAATCAGATCAACAACGCGCCGTGCGAGCTGTCGTTCCACTTCGTCCGCCAAGCCGTCCGGCACTTGCACCGGCTGCTTGGCACTGCGCGAGAACAGTTTTTTCTTTACTGCCACGTCCAGCGCCGCACGATCCGCCGCGACCCACATGCCGCGACCCGGCAGCTTGCCCAAAATGTCCGGCACGACCTGCCCGTCAGGCCCGATTACGAAACGGATCAGCCCGTGCTTCGGCTGTACCTCGCCCGTGGCGATGCATTTCCGTTCCGGACCATCCGTGTGATCCTTTTGAGCGCCACCGCGTCCCATATGGGCCTAACCCCGAGGCCTGCGATCAGGCCTCGGCCTCCTCGGTTGCTTCTTCGTCGTCTTCAGTGCCCGCATCCAGTTCCGTTGGATCGACCCAGCCCAACAACACGCGGGCAGTCATGATCATGCTCTGCGCTTCTTCCAGCGTCATGCCGAAAGGTTCCAGCGTGCCGTCATCCTTGACGCGTTCGCCATTTACGGTCGTCCAGCCGCCGGCAATTTCCCAATCCGCGCAGGTCGCGAAATCCTCAAGGGTCTTTACGTCATCCTTGGCCAGCGCCTCAATCATCTGGGGTGTCAGGCCCTCGAATTCAATAAGGCTATCCTCGACGCCCAGCGCGCGGGCCGCATCCAGTGCCGCCTTGTTCTGCGCCTCAAGCACATCGCGGGCGCGGGCCTGCAATTCTTTCGCGGTGTCTTCATCCACGCCGTCGATCACCAACAGCTCGTCTACCTCGACATAGGCTACTTCTTCGAGATTGGTGAACCCTTCGGACACAAGCAACTGGGCAAAGAACTCGTCCAGATCGAGGTTGTCCATGAACAGCTTGGTGCGCAGCTCGAACTCGGCCTGACGACGCGCGCTTTCCTGCTCTTCGGTCATGATGTCGATGTCGAGACCCGTCAGTTGCGACGCCAGCCGCACGTTCTGACCGCGGCGACCAATCGCCAGCGACAACTGCTCTTCGGGGACGACGACTTCGATCTTGCCGGCCTCTTCGTCCAGAACAACTTTGGAAACCTCGGCAGGCTGCAACGCATTCACAAGGAACGTCGGCTGATCTTCATTCCATGGGATGATGTCGATCTTTTCACCCTGGAGTTCATTCACCACAGCCTGAACCCGGCTGCCGCGCATACCGACGCAGGCACCGACGGGGTCGATGGAATTGTCATAAGAGATGACAGCAATTTTCGCGCGTGACCCGGGGTCACGGGCAACCGCCTTGATTTCGATGATACCATCATAAATCTCGGGGACTTCCATCTTGAACAGCTCTGCCATGAACTGCGGGTCGGTGCGTGACAGGAAAATCTGCGGTCCACGCTGCTCGCGGCGCACTTCCTTGATGTAAACGCGGATGCGGTCGTTAGGCCGATACGATTCGCGGCCGATCTTTTCGTTGCGGCGCAGAATCGCTTCGCCAGCACCCACGTCCACGATGACGTTGCCGTATTCCTCACGCTTGACCAAACCATTGATGATCGTGCCTGCGCGGTCCTTGAATTCTTCGTACTGGCGGTCCCGCTCGGCTTCACGGACCTTTTGAAGGATCACCTGCTTTGCCGACTGCGCGGCAATGCGGCCCATCTCGACCGGCGGGACTTCTTCGACAAAGGTGTCGCCCACCTTGGGGTCGTCCATGTATTCCTTCGCCTGCGCAACCGTGAACTCCGCCTGATAATTCTCAAGCTCGTCTTCTTCGACCACCGTGCGGACGCGGGTGAATGTCGCGCGCCCGGTTTTCCGGTCGATGGCAACGCGGATGTCCATCTCAGCGCCGTAGCGAGACTTGGCCGCACGGGCGAGCGATTCTTCCATCGCTTCGACCACCAGATTGGGGTCGATCATCTTTTCACGCGCTACCGCTTCGGCGGTTTGCAGCAGCTCAAGCTGGTTGGCAGATGTAATGGCCATTATGCGTCGTCTCCCTCAGAGGACTCTTCTTCGATATCATCGAATTCGGTTTCGTCTATCGCACCTGACGCTTTGCGTTGGCGCAGCATTTCCTTGATCAGATCATCGGTCAGCACCAGTTTGGCGTCGGTAAGCCACTCAAACTTCAGGCCAATGGTGCCTTCTTCGACATTGATGAGCACTTCGTCACCTTCAACACCCGCAAGTTCGCCCTTGAAGCGCCGGCGACCGTCGATCAGATCGGATGTCTCGATCTTGGCTTCGTAGCCCTCGAACGCTTCAAAGTCCTTGAGACGGGTCAGCGGACGGTCGATGCCGGGGCTCGAAACCTCCAGCGAATACTCATCCAGAATCGGATCCTCGACATCCAGCACAGTGCCGATCGCCGTGCTGATCCGCGCACAATCGTCCACCTCGATGCCCCCATCGGGCTTGTCTGCCATCACCTGCAACGTGGTAGACTTGGCTGACATAAGCCGCACGCGCACCAGTTCGAACCCCATGTCCTCTATGACAGGGGTGATGATCTCCGCCAGACGGCGATCAATGGCTGCTTTGGCAATCAGGTCGTTGGTCATGGTCCCAGTCTCAGGTTATGCCCAGACATAAAAAAACGGGCGCGCGGCCCGTTCGAGTTTCCGGTGGAGCGTTTGGTTTGGACCCGAATGCGCCGCTATTGAACACTCCTATACGCCCGGCCTCGCGCGACTGCAACCCCTGTCAGACGAACCACCAGCGCTCTGCCGCGCGCAGGTTGTCGAAGGGCCGCGTGGCGCTGACGGTCTGTCCCATGCCAAGGCTGCGACTTGCGGCCATGGCGGGCAGGATCGCGACATCACCAGATGCCTTGAGCGCTGCGCCGCTCTGCATATCGGCGGCGTCGACCAGATACTCTGCCAGCGCCTGCGCGCGCACCGATTCGGAAGGGATCGATACAAGCTCCACCCGATCGAACCAGCCAGCCTGACCGTCGCGATAATCCGCCGGCACCCGCTCCGCCAAGAGATGTTGACCGGGAACGAACCGCTGTACGCGGTAAAGCCCTGTGCCGATCCCATCCTCCATCGCATGTGCCGCGCGGATGACATGAGCTGGCCCAGCCAACGTAAACGGCAACGACGGGTCGGGCATATCCAGCGTCAGGATGACGCGATCAGGGCCATCCGCACGAACGTCGGCCAACGGCAAGGACCGCGACAAAGACGCAACGACATCGCGCGCCCCAAAAGGGCTACCATCATGGAAAACCACATTCTTGCGCAGGTCCAACGCCCACTCGCGTCCGCCGTGCCGCACTGTCCAGCCTGTCGCCAGTTCACCGCGCAGCGTACCGTTCGCGCAAAGCTCGACCAGTGTGTCGAAAACCACGCCCTGCGTGGCCAGTTGCATGAACAGCCCGTCACCTGACGTCCAGCTATCGCTCCGCGCCGCGCCTGACGCAGCCAGCCGCAGTTTGCCGCCGCGTTGTGGCAATCCACCTGCCGACACGCCGGCAGCAGCCAACAGGGCGGCTGCCGCACCGCTGGCAAACAGCGCCCGCCGATCGAGGAAGGAATTGTTCTTGCTCATGACACGCCAATCCTGTCCATTGCGCGGACGAGTTCTGCGCTGATCCCCGGCTCTGACAAGGCGTGACCCGCGTTGCGCACCATCTTGAGCTCAGCCTTGGGCCACGCTCCGGCCAGTGCATATGCACTATGTGGCGGGCATATCATGTCATAGCGGCCCTGAACGATCACGCCCGGAATATGCGCGATCCGGTCCATATGCGCCAGAATCTGACCATCGAAATCAAGGAATCCTGCATTGGTGAAATAGTGATTCTCAAGCCGCGCGAAGGCCCGCGCATATTCGCCACTTCCTTCACCAGTATGGCCATTCGAATGAATCGACGCCAAGGCATTTTCCCACGCCGTCCATGCGCGGGCGAACTTCGTCTGCTCGGACATGTCGTTCGAAAACAATCGCCGGTGATATGCGCCGACGTAATCATGGCGCTCCTGCTCGGGCACCAAGGCCGTGAAACGCGCCCAGACTTCGGGCCAGAAACGTCCCGCCCCGCCGCCGTAGAACCAATCCAGCTCACTTTGAGTCATCAGGAAAACACCGCGCAGCACGATGCTGCGCACAGCCTCCGGGTGGGCCTGAGCATAGATCAGCGACAAGGTCGCGCCCCAGCTTCCGCCAAACACCACCCAATCGGATATGCCAAGGGTCTCGCGGATCAGTTCAATATCCGCCACCAGATGCCATGTCGTGTTATCCACGACAGACGCGTGAGGTCGCGACCGTCCGCAACCGCGCTGGTCGAACAAAACAATGCGGAATATCGACGGGTCGAAATAACGCCGCATCGAGGGGCTGCATCCGCCGCCAGGTCCACCATGCAGCACGATAACCGGAATACCCGAAGGATTCCCGCATTGCTCCACATAGATCTCATGGCCCTGACCCACGGCGAGCATCCGCTGATCGAACGGATCGATCGGCGGGTACAGATATTGCACAGCGCGCTTTTGGTCCGGGATTTTGTCCATTACTGACCTATAGTATCCAAAGATGACAGTTGAGCATATGGAGACCAGAATGCAAGCGCCTCAGACTACAGTTGACCCCGCCGAGATCGAGAAATTTCAGGCGATGGCGGCGGAGTGGTGGGATCCGAACGGCAAATTCAAGCCGCTTCATATGCTTAACCCTTGCCGCCTCGACTACATTACAAGGCAGATCGCCGGCGAGTTTGAACGCGACGTCAAAACAGCGTCACCTTTCAAGGGTCTGCGAATCCTCGACATCGGTTGCGGAGGCGGTCTGCTGGCGGAACCGATGGCGCGATTGGGTGCTGAGGTCGTCGGCGCGGACGCGGCAGAGCGCAATATCCCCGTAGCGCAAGTTCATGCAGAGCAGTCGGGGCTGGATATCGACTATCGTCACACGACCGCCGAAGACATGGCCGCGGCTGGTGAACAATTTGATGTGGTGCTGAACATGGAAGTAGTGGAACATGTCGCCTCGCCCATCGACTATCTGACGGCCTGTCGCCAGCTATTGAAGCCGGGCGGCCTGCACATCTGCTCGACGCTCAACCGCAATCCGAAATCTTACGTGATGGCGATTATCGGGGCAGAGCATGTGATGCGCTGGCTTCCGAAAGGTACGCATGAATGGTCGAAATTTATCACCCCGGATGAGCTGTTCGCATTACTGAGGGACGCGGGGCTCGACCCCGTTGACCGCAAGGGTTTTGTCTTTAATCCCATCACATGGACCTGGAGCTTGTCCGCAAAGGACCTGAGCGTGAACTACGTCACAGCAAGCCTGAAACCTAAGTAGTCTGTTTGCGCAACTCGCGGAGGATCGGCAAGGCAGAGCGCACCCGCTCTTCGCCCAATTCGTCCACAACCTGCTTGATCATCGGCGTGATCGCACTCAGCGCGCTATCGCGGGCTGTGCGTCCTGTTGGGCTGATCGCGACCATCTTGCGGCGCGCATCGTCCCAGTCAGGCCTGATATGGACGTATCCCGCCCATTCCAGCTTGTTCAGCGTGTTGGTCATCGCCCCTCGCGTTACGTTGAATGCCTCTGCCAACTGCGCGGGAGAGCGTTCCACGTCGCGCCATGCCAGATGATTCAGTACCGAAAAATGCGAGATTTCCATTCCCTTGGGCAACACTTTGCTGAGGCGGTTGCGGATCATCTGATCGGCAGCGAGAACTTCACTAAAGAGCATGATCGCAAGGGTATTCCGGTCTTCGTTCATTAGGGTCCATCAAAGTGGCGTTTATGCGCCATGCTGGGAATGCGGCGTCGTGCGCTGGCGACTTGTCCCATATCGAGGTCCACCATGTAAACGCCGGGATCTCGGCCCGCGTCCAACAGCACTTCACCCCATGGCGATATGGCTAGTGAATGGCCATAGGTCTTCCGCGTCTTGTGGTTGGCGCTTGCATGTTCGCCGGTTTGGGCTGGCGCAAGCACGAAACACCCGGTTTCTATGGCGCGAGCCCGCAAGAGAGCATGCCAATGCGCGGCCCCTGTGACAGGAGAAAAGGCGGACGGCATGGTCAGAATTTCTGCACCCGCATCGCCCAGCGCCTGATAAAGCTGCGGAAACCGCATGTCATAGCAGATGGTTATTCCGACCTTTGCGAACGGGGTATCCCCCATAACAGCCTGCGTTCCAGGCCGGTAGCCAGCCGATTCGCAGTACGTTTCGGTGTCATTCACCTGCACGTCGAACATGTGTATCTTGTCGTATTTCGCGACCACCTGACCCTCTGGGCCGATGAGGAAAGACCGGTTTGCAAACCGGCCATCCGCATCTTTGGTCTTTAAGGCCAATGAACCTACCAACAGCCAGATTTTCAGGCGCGCCGCCGCTTCGCGCAATGCCGCGAGCGTCTGATCCCCCTCTTCCGTCTGCAAGACATCTTGCTGGTGGCTCCGGCTGGTTGACACGCAGTTGGTGACCTCCGGCGTCAGCACCCATTCGGCACCCCGGGCTTTGGCATCATTTACCATGCCCAAAGTGATCCCCAGATTGCGCGCCGGATCGTCGCTGACGTTCAACTGAAGCAGGGCTGCTTTCATTACGCTGCCAGAAGCGCGTCGAGTTTCCCTGCCCGCTCCAGCGCATTGAGATCGTCATAGCCGCCGACGTGCGTGTCCCCGACAAAGATTTGTGGAACGGTACGGCTTCCGTTGGCGCGCTTGATCATCTCGGGCTTCCGGTCCGGATTGGACAAAACGTCCACCTCGGCAAAGCTGATGCCTTTTTCGGTCAGCAACCGCTTGGCCGCATGGCAATATCCGCACAGCGGCGACGTATAGATTTCAACTGTTTTCACGATTCGGATCCTTTGCAACAAATGCTGTTACAAAGGATTTAGGTGTCTTTGATCGCTCTTGCCAGTGTCACGACCCTTACCGGGCCGGATCCCTCACGCAATAGTGCTTGCGTGGCGGCGGTCAGTGTAGCCCCCGAGGTCATCACATCGTCCACCAAAAGAACCGGCCGACCTATGATCTGGTGCCTGCGCTTGGGGTGAGCCTTGATCGCGTTATCGACAGCGGCATAGCGTTCCTCGCGTCCCAGCCCATCCAGCGAAGTAGTCCTACGGTACCGTATCAAAAGGTCAGGGGACCAAGCCAACCCGGTTTCCCGCGCCAGCGCCTTTGCCAGCAGCGCGGACTGATTGTAGCGGCGTTTGAGCAGGCGCATCCAGTGTAGAGGGATCGGCACGATCAAGGCATTTTCAGGCAAGAGCCCCTTGATCGCCTGCGCCATCCACCGTGCGGCGGGACCCGCGATTTCCTGTCGGTCGCCGTGTTTCAGACCCAGCACCAATTTGCGTCCCGACCCCTTGTAGGTCAATGCCGCTCGACCCTGCACCCAAAGACGAGGGGCCATCAAGCATGCGTCGCAATGCGCTTCTTCGTTTGTGTCGCTTCCCGGCAAGGGCACCCCACAGCCATTGCAGATCGTACCGCCAATAAAATGCGCGTCGCGCCAGCAGGAACCGCACAATCCGAAGTCGCTCTCAACCGTGCCGCCGCAGGTCAGGCAGCGCGGTGGATAGATAAGCGAAACCGCCGTTTGAAACCGCTGTTGTGGCAATCTATGTTCCCTTTCATGACAACGCCCATGACCGACAGTCGCGCGCTTGCGCTGCACCGCATTCGAAGCGTCCCTGAAGCCCTTTTTTTACATGAGGCGGCAGCAGACGAAGTGCAGGATCGCCTGACTATGGTTAACAGGCGGTTTAATTCCATGGCGCTGATAACCGGTTTTCCCGATTTCTGGAAATTGGCCTATCCCGATGCGAGGTTGATGCCCGACGCCGATACTCTTGCGCTTGAATCTGAATCCCAAGATCTGATCCTGCATATGTTGGCGCTACATTGGGCAAATGATCCGGTGGGACAACTTATCCAATGTCGCCGTGCATTGCGCCCGGATGGCCTTTTCATCGCGGCTTGCCTTGGCGGGGAAACACTGCAGGAACTTCGCGGCTGTCTTGGCGAAGCCGAGATTTCAGTCACAGGCGGTCTGTCGCCCCGTATCGCCCCAATGGCCGAACTGCGCGACCTCGGCGGGCTTTTACAGCGCGCAGGCTTTGCCCTGCCGGTAGCGGATATGACGACATTGACCGTCGAATACCGCGACGCCTGGCATCTCATGCGCGACCTGCGGGCAATGGGAGAAACAAACGCGCTCGACGCCCGTCTGCGCAAACCAACGCGCCGTGCTGTGTTCAATCAGGCCGCAGATATCTACGCCAAACACTTCGCCACCCCCGCGGGCCGGATCAAAGCCACTTTTGAAATACTGTTTCTAACAGGATGGGCTCCGGCGGACAGTCAGCAAAAACCGTTGCGCCCCGGATCGGCTGCCCAGCGCCTTGCGGATGCACTGGCGACGGATGAACGGCCTTTGCGCGATTGACCTTACCAAGAATCTGTCTAGTTCCCCTGAACGACCCGCCCAAAGGATACCCGATGACCGACCAACGCCCAGAACACTCCGATATGGACCATCCCACGCTGCCGCGCCCAAAGATCGGCATCCTGCTCGCCAATCTGGGGACGCCTGATCACTACGATTACTGGTCGATGCGGCGTTATCTGAACGAATTCCTGTCGGATCGGCGTGTTATCGACTACAGCCCATGGCTTTGGCAGCCGCTGTTGCAAACGATTATTTTGACCAAGCGCCCCTTTTCCAGCGGCAAGGCCTACAAGTCGATCTGGAACGAGGAAGCTGACGAGTCACCGTTGATGACCATCACCAAGGCGCAAACAGCCAAGATGGCCCAGGTCATGCAAGAGCGACATGGCGACGATGTAGTCGTCGATTTCTGCATGCGCTACGGCAACCCGTCCACACAGTCCAAGGTCAGAAAAATGGTCGAGGCCGGGTGCCGCAAGATCCTGTTTTTCCCGCTTTACCCACATTACGCCGGTGCGACGTCAGCCACCGCGAACGACGCGTTCTTTGCTGCATTGGGCAAGGAAAAGTGGCAACCGACAGCACGCACTGTGGACCCGTATTTCGACAGGCCCGATTACATCGAAGCTTTGGCGCAATCGATCGAACGGGCATATGCCCAGATCCCGAAACGACCAGATATTCTGGTATGCAGCTATCATGGCGTGCCTATCCGCTATCTGATGGAGGGTGACCCCTATCATTGCCAATGCCAGAAAACGACGCGCCTGCTCAAAGAGCGGCTGGGCTGGAAAGATGCCGAGATCAAAACCACGTTCCAGTCAAAATTCGGTCCCGAAGAATGGTTGCAGCCCTACACTGTGGAAGAGGTCGCGCGTCTGGCGGAAGCTGGCAAAAAGAATATTGCTGTCTGTGCCCCCGCGTTCTCTGCCGATTGCATCGAGACGCTCGAAGAGATTAACGAAGAGATCAAAGAGAGCTTTGAACATGCTGGCGGTGAGACGTTCACATACATCCCCTGCCTAAACGATGACGACGCCCACATCACGGCATTGGCGTCTGTGATCGAAGAAAACATGGCGAGTTGGATTACCCGATAGAGCAAACAAAAAAGGCGGCGCAAACGCACCGCCTTTTCCGTTAGATTGTTGGTCGCTTAGTCAGCAACAGCCGCGGCGACGAGCACCAGCAGCAGCAGCGGAACCAAAATACCTGCAGAAGAGCTAGTCGCTTCTTCAACGATCACAGGTGCTTCGATGATCGGATCAGCAAGCGAACCTGCAAATGCGGAAGAAGCGGCAGCTGTCAGAGCAGCGGCAAGAACGAGCTTTTTCATGTCATAACCTCCAGATTAGGCATGCGATGCAAACTGCACAGCATGCAAGCAAGACTTTCCTCGTAAATATTGGTAAATACCATAACGCCAATTTTGCAAAGTAGCATTGCGTCAAGCGTCCGCGATATCAGGGGAATGTCGTCAAATAAGCAACACTTGCGTGCCTACCTTGGCCACGGCGAAGAGCTCTGAAATATGCTCGTTATAAAGGCCAATACAGCCATTCGAGGAACGGCGTCCGATCTTGCGCGTGTCATGTGTCCCATGGATACGATAGTATTTCCAGCTGAGGTACAGCGCGTGGGTACCAAGCGGATTGTCCGGGCCAGGACCGATGAATCTGGGCCACTCGGGATTGCGCTCAAGCATTGATGGCGTCGGTGCCCAGCTTGGACCCTCCACCTTGCGGATGACACTTGTACGGCCACGTCGCGTCAATTCCTGAGTAAGCGGGACAGAGGAAGGGTAAAGCTTGTATGATGACTGATCCTCGGACCAGAAATGAACGGCGCGGCTGTCGATATCCACGAGGATCGCGCCGCCACGCAGATTTGAAAAGTAAGGCTGCCAATCAAGCATACGAAAGCTCGAGACGTTACGGCGCACCACTTCGTTGATGTCACGCTCGTTCTCGGTCGTTGCGGCGCTGTTCACATCGGACGCGCTCTGCCCAAGAGCAGGGCTGGCCAAAACGGCCGCGCCGCCGGCCATGAAAAGGCGCCGGCTGGGGGACTTGAATTCAAAATTGGCCATTGGTTGCCTCCGCGTCAGATTGACTATAGAAATAATATATGGCGCGAAGGACACGTTATCAAATCAAACAAGCGTTACGGAACGAAGTCACGCCGATGTGCGTTTGAATTGCTTCACATCCCGATGTAAGGCATCGGGGTTACTTTGATGCGTGGAGCTGCGCGATGATCCGTCTAACTACCCTCGTTCTGGTACTGGCTGGCGTGCTGGCCGCCTGCGCACCGACCACCGCCGTCGGGCCTCAAGGCTATCGAATCGGTGCGGGTGACAAGAGCAAGATCCAGTTTCGCATGCTGGATTCCGTCAACACCTTGCGGAACGCATCCGGGCTGCCGTCTGTAGAGCTTGAAGCCAGTCTGACCGCTGCCGCAGCAACTCATTCTCGCGACATGGCTATTCAGAATCGCCCTTGGCATTTCGGCTCTGACGGGTCTTCCCCCTTGGACCGGATCCAACGCGTCGGTTATTCGGGCGAGCTTGTCGGCGAAGTGATCTCTGAAACCTACGAGACAGAGCTTGAGACCCTTGGTGCATGGATGAACCAGCCGGATACCCGCCGGATCATCATGTCGCCCGATGCCAGGCAAATGGGTTTTTCCTGGTTTCAGGAACCCAATGGCAAGATTTGGTGGACCTTGGTCAAGGGCGGTTAGGGGTTGATGGTGATCGGCGTGCCGTCACGGACCATCGCGTAAATCTTTTCGATCTGTTTGTTGTCCACGGCGATGCAACCCCAGGTCCAATCCCCCTTGTCCCGTTTACGCGGCGAGTTCTGCCCGTGGATAAAGATGTCTCCGCCGGGATCCTTGCCCAACGCTTGGGCCGCGGCCACATCAGCTTCGTTCGGATAGGAAATACCAAGCGACAGATGAAAGCGGCTGTTCGGATTACGCCGATCAATAAGATACCGCCCCTCGGGCGTGCGCCCGTCGCCCTTTATCGTCTTGTGGCCCTCTGGCGCGAAACCCAGCTTGATCTCGAAGCTGTCCAGAACCCTGTCGTGATGCAAAAGATGCATCTTCCGGTCGCCCTTGTTCACGACCAGATATGTAACTTCAGGTCCGCTGTATTGCCTGAACTTGCTCGGACTGCACGCGCCCAGCGCGACCAAGGCTGTTCCACCAAGGATCAGTTGTCTGCGATTCATGAAATGTCTGCCCCGTAACGTCGTTTTTTTATACGCTAGATCATAACCTATAATCCGCGCTTCAAAAAGACGTTATCGTTGCTTTGAAAGCGCCCCGACCAGTTCGATATGCGCTGACCAGCGAAACTGATCGACGGTCTGCACCCAATCAAGACGGTAGCCCGCTTGCGTCAACTGGGCGACATCGCGCGCGAAAGTCACAGGATTGCACGAAACATAGGCGAGCTTGGGAACGTGACTGCGGGCAATTTCTGCTACTTGTGCCTCCGCCCCTGCGCGCGGCGGGTCCAGTACAACACAGTCGAATTTCTCCAACTCGTCAGGCAACAACGGTCTGCGAAAAAGATCGCGCGCCGCGTGCGTGACAGTCTTCAGGCCTCGCGCATTGCGCCACCCCTTGTCGAGCGCATCGATCATTTCCTCGGACCCTTCAACTGCATGAACCTCGGCCTGTTCTGCCAATGGCAGGGTAAACGTCCCGCAACCCGCGAACAGGTCCGCCACATGCTGAGCGTTTTGCGCGATCTCTCGGACAGCCCCCAGCAACTGCGCCTCGCCGTGCTGCGTCGCCTGCAAGAATGCCCCCGGTGGCGGGTTGACCGCAACCTTGCCGAATCGTTGTATCGGCGGCGCGCGCATCGCGATGACCTCGTCTTCCCATGCCAGCCGCTCCAACCCATACTGACCGCATAGCTGCGCAAGTTCTTGCCGCAACGACTGATCAAGCGGTTTGCCCCCATGCGCCAATACGTCCAAGCCACCTTCGGACGTTGTTACCTGAACGGACAGGACGCTCTTGCGGCTACCCCTGATCGTTGCCAGCGCCTTGGCGATATCAAGTCCGCTAAGGACGGCAGGCTCCAACAGCTTGCACTGCGGTATTTCGACAATCGTGTCCGATGCACGACCGTGAAACCCCGCCATTGCACCCTTTTTGGTACGCCGCGCAGCAAAGGTTGCCCGACGCCGAGACTGGGCAGGCGAAGTCATGATGGGCCGCAAAACAGTCTCTAATCCTTGAGATTGAAGCGATTTTCGAACAACGTCCAGCTTCCAGTCGGCAACGAAATTATCTGAAGCGTGCTGTAATATACAGCCACCGCAGGACCGGAAATGCGGACAAGGAGGAGCAACGCGATGTTCTGACGGCGTCGCAATTTTGATATCCGTCAATTTGTCACCGACTGCTATGCCGGTCACGACTTCCCCCGGCAGCGTTGCAGGCGCGTAAATCGGCCCCGCTGCAATTCCGTCGCCATACAGTCCCAATCGTTCGATTTTATATTCTGCCATGTGCCTATTCCGCAGCTTTCACGTCGAGAAATCCGCCGGACTGGCGATCCCAATACCGTGCATAAAGCCCGCCCTTTTCAAGCAATTGCTCGTGCGTTCCCTGCTCGACGATGCGGCCTGCGTCCATCAAGACAATCCTGTCCATCTCCTTGAGGGTGGACAAGCGGTGCGCGATGGCGAGCACTGTCTTGCCCTCCATCACCCGCTCAAGCGCGGACTGAATGGACGCCTCAACCTCGCTATCAAGCGCACTTGTCGCTTCGTCGAGGATGAGGATCGGCGCGTCCTTGATGATCGCCCGCGCCAAGGCTATCCGCTGTCGCTGACCACCGGAAAGCTTGACGCCGCGCTCACCCAGATGCGCGTCATATCCGGTGCGGCCCTTGTGGTCCTCCAGGTCCAGAATGAATTCATGTGCCTCTGCCTTGCGCGCCGCTGCGATCATTGCAGCTTCGTCAGCGTCGGGGCGTCCATACAAGATGTTATCGCGGGCCGAGCGATTGAACATCGCCGTCTCTTGCGTAACCATCGCGATGCTGCGCCTCAGACTGTCCTGCGTAACGCTGCGGATATCTTGCCCGTCTATCTCGATTTGACCCTCTTCTGCCTCATAGAGCCTGAGAAGCAGTGCAACCAAAGTCGATTTTCCGGCACCGGACGCCCCCACAAGGCCCATCTTTTCCCCTGGCTTCAGCACCAGGTCAATATTGTCGATCCCCCCGGCATCGCGCCCATAGGCAAAGCTAAGGCCACTAATCGCGACCTCACCACGCTGCGCATCCAGATCTTTGGCAGCCGCGTCATCCTCAAGCCGGTTGCGCGGTGTCAGCGTTTGCATGCCGTCTTCGATTTCGCCGATATTCGCGTAAATCGCCATCAGTGTGAAACTCACCCAACCCGTCATCTGCGCGATACGGATCGCGATGGCACCGGCAGCGACGATGTCGCCTTCGCTTGCCATACCACGCTGCCAAAGCAGGATGGTCCCGCCGATCAGCAGCACCGGCAGCAGCCCGGCCAGGCTCATCAAGGCGAATCGGAAACCGGCGGCGAGATAACCGAAATCCAGCGACCTGCCGCGAAAGCTCTGCATAGCGCCCAGCGCGGCACGATCCTCATGATCGTCATGGGCGAACAGCTTGACCGTCTTGATGTTGGTGATCGTGTCCACGACCTGACCCGACACCATCGCCCGCGCGCCTGCGCGCGCAGCAGACCGTGTCCGGATGCGCGGTAAAAACCAGTTGATCAGCGCGAAATAACCGACCAGCCAGATGCCGAAACCAACGGTGACACGCCAATCAATAGCCAATAGCAAAGCCATCGACCCGATCAACGACGCCAGCGCAAAAGCGACAACGTTGATCACTTCGGTAGCCACATCGGTCACGGCCCGTGCCGCCTGCATCTGCTTTTGGGCTATGCGGCCTGCGAAATCGTCATCAAAGAATCCGACATTCTGCCCCAGAGTCCAACGATGCAGGCGCGATAACACTAGCGGATTCACGTTGGGCTGAACGATGATTGCATTCGACGCCGCCGACAGCCCAAAGAGCAAAGGGCGCGCCAAAAGAAAGAACGCCACCGAACCGACGATCAAGGCGAGATTGCCACCGTCGAAAAAGCCGTCAGGCCCACTGGCCACGGTCGCGTCAATGACCCAACCGAGAATCAGGGCCGTTCCCGCCTCCATCGCGCCAGCGAAGGCGGACAGAAAGGCGGCCAGGCCCATCGCAGGCCACGCGCCTGAGAGACACCAGCCCATAAACGCCCAGAGTGTCTGCGGTGGCGGCCCCTCTGCAGGGCGAAAAGCATTGATCCAGTTAGCGATATTCACAGGTCGTCTTCCGTGTCCAAAAATCCCCCCGACTGTCGGGCCCAGAACTGTGCATATAGCCCGCCCTGTCCCAAAAGCGCGTCGTGGGTGCCATCCTCGGCAATCCGTCCGTCATCCAGCACCAAGATCCGGTCCATCCGTGCAATCGTCGAAAGCCGATGGGCAATCGCGATGACCGTCTTGCCCTCCATCATCTTGTACAACGTATCCTGAATCGCTGCCTCTACCTCACTGTCGAGCGCGCTTGTCGCCTCGTCCAGCAGTAGAATCGGTGCGTTCTTGAGGATCACCCGCGCAAGGGTGATCCGTTGCCTTTGTCCGCCAGACAGCTTGACCCCACGCTCACCTACACGCGCGTCGTAGCCGTGGTTTCCTTCGGGATCGCTGAGGTCGAGAATAAATTCATGGGCCTGCGCCTGACGCGCGGCGGCAAATACCTCTTCGTCCGTAGCGTCAGCGCGGCCATAACGGATGTTTTCCGCCACAGAGCGATGCAGCAGCGAACTGTCCTGTTGCACCATGCCGATTTGACGCCGAAGACTGTCCTGTCGCAACTTGGTGATGTCCTGACCGTCAATCTCTATCCGGCCCGAATCCGCATCATAGAAACGCAAAAGCAGCTTGAGGAGTGTGGATTTTCCTGCCCCGGACCGGCCAACCAGTCCGACCTTCTGACCAGGCTCGACGACCAGATCAATCCGGTCGAGACCGCCCGCATCTTTGCCATAGTGATGCGTCAACTGCTTCAACTCAATCCGGCCCTCGGTCAGATCCAGCGGCTTGGCACCCTGCGAATCGACCAATGTGATCGGCTGGGCGATCGTCTCCATGCCTTCGGCAACGACGCCGAGTTGGCGAAAGAATGTTGACAGCGCCCACATGATCCAAGCGGTCATCGAATTGAGCCGTAGCGTCAGCGTCGCCGCGGCGGCGACTGTACCGACGCTGGCCTGGCCTTGTACCCAAAGCGCGATCGCCCAGCCGATCACGCCGACAATCAGCGCGCCGTTCAGCGCGACCAGGGTGAAATCCATGACAGTGAAAATCCGCATCTCCACCTGGAACGTCTTGCGCGCCGTTTCAATCGCCTCCTTGGCGTAGGATTCTTCGCGATCGTGATGCGCGAACATCTTTACCGACTGAATGTTTGTATAAGCATCGACCACTCGCCCCGTCACGTTCGACCGCGCATCGGACGCGGCCTTGGATGCAGGGCCAATGCGCCGAACGGCCCAGGTCGTCAGACAGACATAGAGCGCGAACCAGATGACCAACGGTACAAGCAACCGCACATCCGCAGCGGTCAGCAGGATCGCCGCGCCGATCAGATAGGCGAGCGAAAAGGAAATGGCGTCAAACGCCTGAAACACGACTTCGCCCGCCGCTGGAGGAGTCTGCATGATGCGATTTGCAATACGTCCGGCAAAGTCGTTCTCGAACCAGCCCACCGACTGTCGAAGCACCTGACGATGCGCGCGCCAACGGATCAACGTCCCGAAATTCGGCATGATCGCATTGTTTAACAACGCCACGTCCAGCGCTTGCAAGACGGGCCGTACCAATAATATGAAAAGGCCGACAACGATCAGTTCGGTCTTGTGGGCTTGCCAGAATTGTGCCGGATCCTGATCCAACATGTCGACCAGACGGCCCATGTAGTAGATCAATCCCACCTCAATCGCGGCGACGATGACGGCCATGAAAGCGGTCAGCGCAAACACCTTGCGAAATGGCCGGCCATAGTCACTAAGAAACGAAAACAAGGTTTGCGGCGGCTTATCCTGCGGCGGATAATCCGTGTAGGGATCGACCAGATTTTCGAAAAAGCGAAACATGCGCGGCCTGTGAGATCTGTGCTGATGCATATATCGCGCATTTCCGGGGAAAGGCCACCTACTCAAGCAAGTCTTCGCGGGTCAGGGAAAAGCCGCTGTCTATCCATACCTGTTCAAGTTCGCCAAGACGCTGGCCCAGTTCGGGGCCCGTGAAAGCAGGCATCAGATCATGTGCGATAATCGGGAATCTAGCCTTTGACGCGGCTACGAGCGGCGATGGATCCGGAGGTGTTTCGGCGATGGCACCCCTCAAAAGGGCAGCACCGGCGGCGATCGCATAGCCTTCTCTGTAGGCGACCTCTGCCAATGACGGACCGTCAAACGCAGCCTTCCGAATGGCCGTGAGTTTCCGCGCGTCCGCCTTGCTTAGCCGCCACCTTTGACCGGGATCGTCACCGCCCAATGCCGCCAGCCGCGCAATCCAGTCAGGTTCCACGGCCAGCATTCTTTCAAAATGGACGACCAGTGCGATCAGCCGTGTGTCCGCACCGGGCAGAATCTGCGACAGAACGCCCGCGCCCTGCATCCCCGAAAGCGCAAAAACGGGATCCGCCGCCTTGAGCAGTTTTTTCATTTCGGCACCGACACGCTCAGCCGAAAGCGCCTCTAAACCGGACAGATTGGCACCAATCGCGGCCAAGGCATCTTCGTCAAAGCCATCTTCAGGATTGCCGTACCACGCGTGAAACCGGAAATAGCGCAGCACCCTGAGGTAGTCTTCGCGGATCCGCGCCACGGCATCGTCAATAAAACGGATGCGCCGTGCCCTGAGATCGTCCAGCCCGCGCAATGGATCGACAACCTGCCCTTCGGGCGTGGCATAAAGAGCGTTGATCGTAAAATCCCGCCGCCGCGCGTCGTCGGAGATGTCCGTTGAAAAGGCAACAACTGCCCGCCGGCCATCGGTTTGCACATCGCGACGGAAGGTCGTGATCTCGTAGGGCATTCCGTTCGTGACGACCGTGACTGTGCCATGGTCGATCCCAGTTGGAATGACCTTCATGCCCGCAGCCGCGACCAGCGTCATCACTTTCTCTGGCATCGCATCTGTGGCAAGGTCGATGTCGCTGACGGAAACTCCCAACAGGGCGTTCCGCACACATCCGCCAACAAAATAAATCCGGTGTCCGCCCGCAACGATGGCCCGGCAGACCGCCACCGCACCGGTATCGGTCAGCCAGGGCGTTCCTTCGGGGATCAACGTTGCATCAGGTCTGTCCATGCCCGCAACATACGCGCGGTTGCGCCCCAGATGTAGTAGGGGCCGTAAGGAACAGTAAAATAGTGACGCATCTGCCCACGCCAGCTTCGCGCTTGCACAATATAGTTAGCCGGATTCAATAGATGGTCGATTGGAACGGAAAAGACTTCTGCGACTTCGCCAGGTTCCGGTACGATGTCAAAAGCGTCTCTAACAAAGCCGAAAACAGGCGTAACCACAAATCCCGTCACCGTTTCGTGGGGTGCCAGTGTCCCCAATATGTCAACCTGCCCGGGTGGTAGTCCGATTTCTTCATGAGCTTCCCGCAGGGCGGCGGCGATGACGTCCTGATCTCCGTCTTCGACCTTACCGCCCGGAAAAGCGATTTGACCCGGATGATGCTTCAGCGCCGAAGAGCGCATCGTCAGCAGCATGTGGAGGCGGCCATCACGCTCCGTGATCGGGGCAAGCACGCCGGCGGGACGCAGTTTGCGCCCCTCAGGCAGGATGATATCACGATTGAGATCGAAATCCGAAGACGCTTTGCCATCATGCATCAAAGCAGACCGGATATGATCCAGCCTGTCATTCACCGGCATCTGCTTCAAAACCTACTGTTGCCGGATCAAGGTCGTAATGCGCGCCGCAGAACTGGCAATCCGCCGTCACACGGCCCTCATCTGTCGTCATCGTCGCGATATCGCGCGCGGAATAGATCGACAGGCTTTGCCGCACGCGATCTTCCGAACAGGTGCAGCCAAAGCGCACGGCCTGCGCGTCGAATACCCTGGGTGTTTCTTCGTGAAACAACCTGAGCAGCAGGTCCGTTGGCGGCAAAGACGGACCGATCAGTTCCAGGTCTTCGACCGTATCGAGCAAAATGTTCACCCGCGCCCAATTTTCCGCCTCGTCGTCCTGGACGAGATCGGAAGCCTGCAACACCTCGCCTGCGCCTTCTTCGCGTGCGGCAAAAGGAGACGCTTTGGGCATATGTTGCAACATGATGCCACCAGCGCGCCAGCTTTCACCTTCGCCCGGACTGGTCGAGCGGCCAACGCTAAGCGAGAATCGCGTCGGCAGCTGTTCAGACTGCGCAAAATACGATTCCGCGCAGACAGACAACGATGCACCGGTCAAAGGTGTGATGCCCTGATAGGGCTTCATCCCTTTGCCCTGGTCGATCATGATAGCGAAGTATCCCTCGCCCACTTGCGCGAATGGGGGATCTTGCGTCAACCGGTCGGCATCATAGCTGGCATAGGCCCGGATGCGTGCGGGCTCACCATCGGCTTCGGGTCCGAAATAGTCGGTCGCGATCATTCGCACAGCACCCTTTGACTGAACCTGCAACGACAGCTTCCACCGCAACTTGATGGTCTGGCCGATCAACGCAGTCAGCAGCGTCATCTCTGCAATCAGCGCTTCGACCTGCGGAGGGTATTCATGCTGTTTCAGGACGCCTTCAAGCGTACCATCCAGCCGCGCTAACCTGCCTCGAATGTCGGGGATGTCGAGCTGGAAAGGCAGGACTGTATCATCCCACGCTAGTTTTTGTCCGAGAGTCATAGGGGTTTCCTTACCGCGAGGCGCTTGGCATACCGCGTCTATATAGGACCGACAAGCAACACCGAAAGGGGGCCGGCATGATCACGCGTGTAGGAACGCCACCCGAGAAGGGCCGGCGCTATACTCTTCGGCCCGGAGTTTATGCGATTCTGCCCATCGGACGTCGCTATCTGTTAACCATTGAAATGGAGCGCGACATAGACATCCAGCTGCCCGGGGGCGGGGTGGATCCCGGCGAATCGCCGCTCCGCGCGTTGCACCGGGAAGTTCTGGAGGAAACCGGTTGGACCATCGCAACCCCGCGGCGACTGGGTGCATTTCGGCGCTTTGTCTTCATGCCGGAATACGATCTCTGGGCAGAGAAACTCTGCCACGTCTATGTAGCGCGACCCGCAAGGCAGATCGCCAAGCCGACAGAGCCTTACCACGAAACGCTGATACTGGATCATGCAGATGCAATCGCGGCACTTGGCAATGACGGGGACCGGATGTTCCTGTCACGCTACGGGTCTGGGCGCTGACCGGAGTACTCAAAGACAATCCCTGAAACATCGTCGGGGAATTCCCAGCGCCCGCAAAATTCGGCGAGCTGCCAGATCAGGGTTTCCAGAAACGCTGGCCCTTTGATGTCCTTGAGACTTTTCATAAGGTCGGTCAGACCGTCCTCACCCAACATTTCGCCCGCGACATTTGGACATTCCGTAACACCATCCGACAGTATTGCGATTCGATCACCTTCGGATAGCTGGACGTCGAACTGTTCAAAGGTGACCCCTTGCACCAGCCCAACTGGAAAGCCACCGGTGCCTATGTGTTCGACAGACCCGTCAGCCCGCTGGATCGCTGGATGGGGGTGGCCAGCCTGCGCCATTCTGACCAGGCCTGTATCCAGATCGACGAAACCCAGCAGTAGCGTAAAATAATGCTCCGTCTCCATTTCGTTCAGAATCAGATCGTTGAGATCCGCGATGGTCTGCTCCGGCGGGCGGGGTACAAAGCTGCCGTCCGCCAGTCGCTCCATCGCGACATTCTGGTCGGGTGCTGCGGCGGATAGATAGCCTGCCAATCGTGCCGTCATCAGCGCAGAGCTGATACCGTGGCCCGACACATCGATACCGTATAATCCGAGATACCGGTCGCCGGCCGGAAAAAACCCCACCAGATCCCCGCCAACATGGCCAGATGACCGCAATACAAGCGAAAGCTCGCCCGATGGAAGGACCTTGTTTCGTTCCCTCAGCAACGATTGCTGAAGCTTCTTCGCTTCGATCAGATCGCTATCGAGGGAATCGTACAAACGCTGCAATTCATCCAGTGTGTCGCTGATGACGAGATTTTTCGCCTTTAGTTCCCGCTGCATTTCAAGCAGCCGCTCACCCGCGTTGATCCGCGCGCGCACTTCGTTGCTGTCGACCGGTTTTGTAAGAAAGTCATCCGCGCCGCTGTCCAGGCCCTGCGCGATCTCTCCTTTCTCACTCTTGGAGGTCAGCAGGATGAAATAGCTGTACTCTTCTCCTGAAAGCTCCCGAAACTCACGGCAAAGCTCCAGACCCGACATGCCGGGCATCATCCAATCGCTGAGCACCAGATCTGGCTGTTGCTCAGCGGTCATTTTCAGTGCCGCCTCGCCTGAATCCGCCTCCAGCACGTCATAGCCCCACCTTTTGAGCGAAGCCGATAGAATACGCCGCTGCAGCTTGCTGTCGTCGACAACAAGAACCGAACGGATCGCACCGCCGCCGGCAACTTGATCGATTTCTTTTTTCACGCTGGGAAAAATGGACATTTTTAAATTTGCTCGTGGCTTCAGCGATTCTTTTAATCCCCCCGAGTTAATGGCCTGTGAAACCTAAAAATCGCACGATCTGTCCGTCGACAAACAGGGTTTCTTAAACTTTCGACGGCAAACTGGAGGCGAACATGGCAGGAGACCGGCGATGATTGATTGGACGCGCGTCGCGACGCTGCGCGATGAAGTGGGCGCGGATGACTTTGACGAGGTTGTAGAGATCTTCATGGAAGAAGTGGACGAAATGATTGAACGCCTCAGGAAGGCACCGGACATTTCAACTCTGGAAAAAGACCTGCACTTTCTCAAAGGAAGCGCGCTGAATCTGGGGTTTCGTGATTTTTCAAACCTCTGCCAGCAAGGCGAAACCCTGTCTGCGAATGGCAACGCAGGGGCCGTAGATGTACCGAAAATCGTACAAAGCTACGACACCTCCAAACGCAGTTTCGTCAACGATCTGGCGAGTGCACTCGCCGGTTAGATCACGAATTGTGCGAGCGTCTCATCATTGGTGATGTCGGTATAGGTAAACCCGGCGTCATCCATGCGCTGAAACAGCGCTGGGAAATTATGCTTCGTGTCGGTCTCTATCCCGATCAGAACAGAACCGAAGTTTCGGGCGGATTTTTTCATGTATTCAAACCTCGTGATGTTGTCCTTTGCACCCAAAAGTTCAAGAAAGTCCTTTAGCGCACCCGGTCGTTGCGGCATCCGCAGGATGAAGTATTTCTTCAGACCAGCATAGCGCTGCGCACGCTCCTTCACTTCCGGCAATCGCTCGAAATCGAAATTACCGCCGGATGCGACACAAACGACCGTCTTTCCGGCAATCCTGTCCGCGACATCGCCAAGCGCCTCGATGCTCAAGGCACCAGCAGGCTCCAGCACGATCCCTTCGACATTCAGCATCTCGATTATTGTGCCACAAACGCGATCCTCGGGAATGCTGATCACATCGTGTGGGTCCACGTCGCGCAGCCGATCAAACGTCCGCGCACCGATCTTCGCCACCGCTGCGCCGTCCACGAAGGAATTGATCGGCGATACATCCACCTCAGTCCCTGCGACCAAGGCCTCTGCCAATGACCGGGCACCTGCTGGTTCGACAAGAGTATAGCCACAGCGATCCCCGAAATAGCTGCGCACACCCGCCGAAAGCCCACCACCGCCGACTGGCAGAACCACGTGATCGGGCAACCGTCCCAACTGCGCCTCTATCTCGACGGCGACAGACGCCTGGCCTTCGATTACGTCCTCATCATCGAACGGCGAAAGAAAATGCGCCTTCTCCGCGATGCAAAACTGTTGCGCTGCGGTCAGCGTCTTATCGAAATAGTCGCCCACCAGCCGGATCTCGACCTGATCGCCACCGAACATCCGTGTCTTGAGAATTTTTTGCTCGGGCGTTGTTACCGGCATGAAAATCACCCCATGCACGCCAAAATGGCGACACATGAACGCTACGCCCTGCGCGTGGTTTCCGGCACTGGCGCAAACGAAAACCTGCTGCTGCGAGATCACCTTGCGCATGGCGTTGAAGGCACCGCGCAGCTTGTAGGACCGAACCGGGCTCAGGTCTTCGCGTTTGAGCCAGATGTCGGCTTCGAACCGGGCGGACAGGTGATCATTCCGCATCAACGGTGTCTGGGGGAACACCTCGCGCATGGCGGAACATGCCGCTTGTGCCGCCCTTTGAAATTCATCCGCCATGTGTCTGCCCTCTGCCGCCTGAACCAGACTTCGATAGGCTTCCGGGTCGGGTTGGTCAACGCGGGCTTGATCCTTGCCGAACTTCCCGAAACCCGCTACCTGCTGCGCAAACCGTAAGAGAGGAAATCGAAATGTCCGCGCCCAAGAAAGTCGTGCTTGCCTATTCCGGAGGTCTTGATACCTCGATTATTCTCAAATGGCTGCAGACCGAATATGGCTGCGAAGTCGTCACCTTCACCGCCGATCTGGGTCAGGGCGAAGAACTGGAGCCCGCCCGTGCCAAGGCCGAGATGATGGGTGCCTCCGAGATCTATATTGAGGATGTCCGCGAGGAATTCGTCCGCGATTTCGTCTTTCCAATGTTCCGCGCCAATGCCGTCTATGAGGGGTTATACCTGCTGGGGACATCTATTGCCCGGCCGCTCATTTCAAAAAGGTTGGTCGAGATTGCCGAAGAAACCGGTGCCGACGCTATTGCGCATGGAGCTACTGGAAAGGGCAACGACCAGGTCCGGTTCGAGCTGGCCGCTTATGCGCTTAATCCGAATATCAAGGTGATTGCGCCATGGCGCGAATGGGACCTGACCAGCCGGACAAAACTTATCGATTTTGCAGAAAAGAACCAGATTCCTATCGCCAAGGACAAACGCGGCGAGGCACCGTTCAGCGTGGACGCGAACCTGTTGCACACATCGTCAGAAGGCAAGGTTCTTGAAGATCCTGCAATCGATGCGCCCGAATATGTCTATCAGCGCACGGTCGACCCCGAGAAAGCACCCGACGCACCTGAATATGTCGAAATCGGATTCGAGCAGGGCGATGCCGTTTCGATCAACGGCGAAAAGCTGTCCCCGGCGACACTGCTGACCAAACTGAACGAGATCGGTGGCAAGCATGGCTGTGGTCGTCTTGACCTTGTGGAGGGGCGGTTCGTCGGGATGAAATCCCGTGGAATCTATGAAACCCCCGGCGGCACGCTGTTGCTAGAAGCGCATCGCGGGATCGAATCGATCACGTTGGACCGCGGTGCGATGCATCTCAAGGACGAGCTGATGCCGCGCTACGCGGAGTTGATCTACAACGGTTTTTGGTTCAGCCCTGAACGCACGATGCTGCAAGCCGCGATTGACGCCAGCCAGACGCATGTGACAGGCACCGTACGTCTGAAATTGTTCAAGGGCCACGTGCGAACCGTAGGCCGTTGGTCCGATCATTCGCTTTATTCCGAAGCGCATGTGACGTTCGAGGATGACGCGGGCGCCTATGACCAGAAAGATGCGGCTGGGTTTATTCAGTTGAATGCCCTTCGTTTGAAGCTGATCGCCGCACGGGACAAGCGGCTGAAGGGCTAGGTCCGGTGCCGCGCAAGTTGCTCGTAATAGGGCATCGCTTGCGCGGCCAGTGCCTTCATATCAGGCTCTAATAAGGGCAATTCACCCTCTGGCCCGGCGAAGCCGGTGCTGCGGTGAACCGACCCATACCAATGATCGGCCCAAACGCCATCCTCTGCGCGCGGACCGGCAGCCCAGGACAACATTGCCGGATCAAACGGCAAATCAATCGCATCGCAAAGTCGGGTCAACGCGCCCATGGGGTCATCGCGGATGTTCGCACTGTCGATCACCAACCCCCCTATCAGATCAAATAATCTGGCCTGCTGAACATAGCCCAGATCAGCCAAAACAGGCGCTTCGCGTTTGGCTGCATAGCTGGCGACAACGCGCACAGGATGGCGGATCAGATGGATGTTAACGCAGTCTTCTGCCCAATCTATCGGAAATCCTTCCAGCATATGATGTGGCATATGCTTCATATAAAGATGCGGCGTGCCGCGTCCGCGACAGATCGCGGCTACCTTGTTCGGTTCGGCTTCATGTCTGGCCAATATTTCGTCCCGCATGGGATGTTCGGCACCGGATTCTTTCAGATAGGCTGCGTAAAACGGCTCGTCCAAGACGGCAAAGTCGCTGCGCGTGCCGAAACTGTACATCAAAGCCGTGCTCAGGTTGCGCGGGCCAGACCACATCGCGATCCGCATCAATTCGCCTGCTCAGGAACAAGCGCTTTGTAGAGACTGCGCAAGCGTTCTGTCACCGGACCCATTTGGCCTGTTCCGATCTGGCGGCCATCTACTGACGCGACCGGAGTTTGTGCGCCAAATGTACCTGTCAGAAATGCCTCATCCGCGCCGTAAGTATCGACCAGTGAATAGTTCCGTTCAAACACCGGGATATCGTTGCTGCGGCAAAGATCGATCACCTTCTGCCGGGTGATTCCGTTCATGCAATAATCGCCGGTACTGGTCCAGACAGCGCCTTTTCGGACAATAAAGAAATTGCACGCGTTGGTCGTATTGACGAAGCCATGCACGTCCAACATCAGCGCCTCGTCCGCGCCTGCTTTTTCGGCAGCGATACACGCCAGAATGCAATTGAGCTTGGAATGACTATTCAACTTGGGATCCTGCGTCATGGGCAAACCCCGTAAATGGGGTACTGTGGCAAGCCGGATTGGACGCGGGATGCTGGGGCGGGAATGTTCCATGATTATGGTTACTGTCGGCCCTTGCTTCGATAATGACGGATGCTGGAACGGCCGCGTCTTTACACCTCGGGTCACCATCAGTCGCGCATGGGCATCAGTTGTCATCCCGTTGGCTTTTTGTGTCTCCAACAAGGCAGAAACGACCTGATCCCGCGTCATTCCGATGTCCAGATCAATCGCTTTCGCGGCCTCGAACAGACGGTCCATATGTTCATGCATGAACGCCCAGACCCCGTTGTACAGTCGTAGACCTTCCCAGATGCCGTCGCCCAGCATAAAGCCGCTATCATACACGCTGACCACAGCCTGCGCTTTCGGCACCAGTTTTCCGTTCAGCCAGATCAGGATCGCCTCATTGCGATCATCGTCTTCAGCCTGATGTGTTGTGACATGGTCCATATTGCGCCCTCCGGTTCGTGTGAACGCTAGAAATGTTACCGATCGGTGCCAAGCGGTAAACTGCCTTCACCAGCGCGTTACATTGGAGTTTGAAATATTGCGCTACGTCTGGAGTAGGTACACGATCAAAAACAAAGGGAGACTTGAAATGTTCAGATCAACCAATCTAAAGATGTTTGCGCTGGCCGGGCTGATCGTGGTTGGCCTGTTCGCTCAGGGAAAACAGGCGAATGCTGCGGAGCTTGAAACCCTTACCCTTGCTGGTGGGTGTTTCTGGTGCGTTGAAGCGGATTTTGAAAAGGTAAGGGGCGTCAAGCAAGCCGTTTCCGGGTTTGCCGGTGGTACGGTGAAAAACCCTACCTACAAGCAAGTCACCGGCGGCGGAACAGGTCACTATGAGGCGGTTGAAATTACCTTTGACCCGGATGTTGTGAGTGCAGATACGCTTCTAAATCTGTTCTTCCGCTCCATTGATCCCACGGATGCGGGTGGCCAATTCTGTGACCGCGGAGAAAGCTATCGAAGCGCTGTTTTTGCGACAAGCGACCAAAAAGCCGCTGCGCAGAAGGCCAAGGCCGATGCGCAGAGCGCATTGGGCCAGGAAATCGTGACACCGATCCTCGCGGCAGACGAATTCTGGCCGGCGGATGAATATCATCAGGACTATCACAAAGGCGGCAAGCTTGTGCTGACGCGGTTCGGTCCAAAAAGCCAAGCCTCCGCGTACAAAGCCTACCGAGACGCCTGTGGCCGTGATGCGCGCGTCAAAGAGCTTTGGGGAAGCGACGCGCCCTTTGCAGGCTAACCGAAATGATCCTGGATTTCTTTGAGGTCCGGTATAACGTCCCCGGTGCCGTGGCGTGATACCATGAGCGCGCCCGCCTTTTGGGCGAGATCGATTGCGTCTTCCATCGCAATGCCGCGATCAAGCGCTGCGACAAGATATCCGGCGAAAGTATCGCCGGCCCCGGTGGTGTCGACCGCCTCCGCCGGGTAGGCGTCAAAGACTTTTTCGACCGTATGAGAAACCCACTTGCAGCCCTTGGACCCCAAGGTGACGATCACGTCCTCGACGCCAAGATCGCCAATACTCAGCCCCGTCGTCGCTTCCAGCTGAGCAGCTTCGACGGCGTTGAGGACCATGAGATCAATGCTCTCGATCACCTCCGCCACCGCTTCAGGCGAAAAAGGTGCCGCAGCGTAGGCAACGCGCAGGCTCAGGGCCTTGGCTGTGCGGGCGGAGAAAGGTTGACCGTTCGTTTCGTTCTGCATCATCAGGAAATCGCCCGGCGACGCCTCCGCCAAGGCTGCGCCGATCATGGATTCTGTGATGGCCCCGTTCGCACCTGTGAACAGAATGATGCTGTTTTCCCCCGACTGATCGACTGCAATGTTCGCATGTCCCGTGGACACATCTATTTGCGCAATATGACCCGTCTCGACCCCGTATTCCAAAAGGCGGTTGACGGTCCAGCCGCCCTCGGGTCCGACGGCACCAATGTGCATCACGCGCGCAGCGGCCCGGGCGGCTGCGATCGACATGTTGGCACCCTTGCCGCCTAGCCCTTGCCGGTAGCTGTGCGCGGCCAGAGTTTCTCCCGGTTGCGGCAGATGGCTGAGCCCATAGAAATTGTCGATGTTGATAGAACCGAGATTCCAGATCATTCGCCAACCTTGCTGGCCGCAAGCACTGCCATGTTCAGAATATCATTCGCTGTCGACGTTGACGAAGCAATCTGGATCGACTTGTCCAGCCCTGTGAGGATCGGACCGATGACCGTCGCGCCTGCCATTTCCTGCATCAGCTTTACCGAAATGCTGGCGGAATGGCGCGCCGGAACCACAAGAATGTTCGCTGGACCCGTCAGCCTTGAGAAGGGGTAATTCGCCTGGCTGCGCGCATTCAATGCGACGTCCACGGTCATTTCGCCCTCATATTCAAAGTCGACGCCGCGCGCATCCAAAACCTTTGGCGCAAGATGCATCTTTTCCGCACGCTCGGAGACGGGGTAGCCGAATGTCGAAAAACTGACGAAAGCGACGCGCGGCTCAAGCCCCAGATGCCGCACCACGCGCGCGCCGGCCTCGGCGATGTTAGCCAGATCCTCGGCCTCGGGCCATTCGTGGACCAGCGTGTCGCCGATGAAGACAATCCGGCCTTTATGCAAGATCGCAGTGATCCCTGCGGCACCATGTTCAGCCTTCGCGTCAAATACATGGTTGATCTGATCCATCACATGCGCCGATTTACGCGTGGCACCCGTGACCAATCCGTCACCATGTCCATGCGCCAGCATGAGCGCGCCAAAGACATGACGGTCCCGCGCTGCAAGCCGGTGAACATCCTTGGCGTCGAAACCCTTGCGCTGCAAGCGATTGTAAAGAAATGTTTTATAGGTTTCTAGATGCTGCGTGTTGGCCGCATTTACCACCTCCAACTCGCGGGCCGCGTCTCCGAGCCCTGCCGCATCCAGCTTGGCGCGCACGTCGTCCTCCCGCCCGATGACCAGCGCCATACCCAAACCGGCGCGCTGATACATCACGGCAGCACGAAGCACTTTGGGGTCGTCCCCTTCTGCAAAGATCATCCGGGCCTGATTGGCGCGCGCCCGCGCATTGATGCCGCGCAAGATGCTTGCCGTCGGATCCATCCGCGATTTCAGCGATAGTTCATAGGCGTCCATGTCGATGATCGGCCGTCTCGCCGCACCGGTGTCCATGCCTGCTCGGGCAACGGCGGGCGGGATTCGGTGGATCAGCCTGGGGTCGAAAGGCGTCGGGATGATGTAGTCGCGTCCGAATGAGAGAGTGCGGCCATAGGCCAGCGCCACTTCATCCGGCACGTCCTCGCGTGCGAGATTCGCAAGAGCATGTGCGCAGGCTATCTTCATTTCGTCGTTGATCGCCCGAGCGTGAATATCAAGCGCGCCCCGAAAGAGATACGGAAACCCCAACACGTTGTTGACCTGATTAGGGTAGTCACTGCGCCCCGTCGCCACGATGGCGTCCATGCGAACCTCATGCGCCTCTTCGGGCGTGATTTCCGGATCGGGGTTCGCCATGGCAAAAATCACCGGGTTATCCGCCATGCTCGCCACCATTGCCGGTTTTACCGCTCCTTTGACACTGACGCCAAGGAACACATCCGCGCCCTTCATTGCATCTTCCAGACTGCGCAGCTCGGTCTTTACCGCATGCGCTGATTTCCATTGGTTCATACCTTCGGTCCGACCCTGGAAAATAACGCCCTTTGTGTCGCACATGATGCAATTTTCATGGCGCGCACCCATTGCCTTGAGCAACTCAAGACACGCGATACCTGCCGCCCCTGCCCCGTTCAGGACAATTCGCACGTCATCGATTTTCTTATCCGACAGATGCAGCGCATTGATCAGCCCCGCCGCACAGATAACCGCCGTGCCATGTTGGTCGTCGTGGAAGACAGGGATGTCCATCTCTTCCTTGAGCCGCTGCTCGATGATGAAACATTCAGGTGCCTTGATATCCTCCAGGTTGATGCCACCAAAGGTCGGCCCCATCAGACGCACGGCATTGCAGAAGGCATCGGGATCTTCGGTGTCCAGCTCGATGTCGATACTGTTCACGTCGGCAAAGCGTTTGAACAGAACGGCCTTTCCTTCCATCACCGGCTTGGACGCAAGCGCCCCGAGATTGCCCAGACCCAGCACAGCCGTCCCGTTCGAGATCACGGCGACAAGGTTACCTTTGTTGGTATAATCGTATGCGGCCTCGGGGTTTTCCGCGATCGCCTCACAGGGCACCGCGACACCGGGAGAATACGCGAGGCTCAGGTCACGCTGCGTCGTCATCGGGACAGTTGCGGTGATTTCGAACTTCCCGGGCGTAGGCTCCAAATGGAAGGCAAGCGCTTCTTCGGCGGTGACTTTGGTCTTCGACATGGCGTTTTCCTTCGCGTCTGGGCTAAGCCGTCTTAGCTTAGCGCGTATGGTCGCTCAAGCTATGCCTTGTTTCGCCTTTCACCCCGCTGCAGGCGTTTGTATTGTCTCCCGAGACTACCGGGGGCTTTATCATGACCGTAACGCCAATGATGGCGCAGTATCTTGAAATCAAGCAGGCGCATAGCGGCGCGCTGCTTTTCTACCGGATGGGCGATTTTTACGAGATGTTCTTTGACGATGCCGTCGCGGCGGCGGCGGCGCTAGATATTGCCCTGACGAAACGCGGCAAGCACAATGATGAAGACATTCCGATGTGCGGCGTGCCGGTCCATGCCGCCGAAGGCTATTTGTTGACCCTCATCCGCAAAGGTTTTCGCGTCGCCGTGTGCGAGCAAATGGAAAGCCCGGCAGAAGCCAAGAAACGCGGATCCAAATCAGTGGTCAAGCGCGATGTGGTGCGGTTGGTCACGCCCGGCACGCTGACCGAAGAATCCCTGTTGGAGGCACGAAGCCACAATTACCTGGCCGCCTTCTCCGAAGTCCGCGACAAGGGCGCGCTGGCTTGGGTAGATATCTCTACCGGTTCGTTTCATGTGATGGCGCTGCCGCTGGTTCGACTTGGGCCGGAATTGGCGCGGCTTTCACCGTCTGAACTGTTGATCCCGGAACCAGATCGCCTAGAATACCGCTATTTAGAGACTGAATTCGCGCTTTCACTTACTGAGCTCTCGCGTGCCAGTTTTGACAGCACGGGTGCCGAAAAGCGGATTTGTGCCTTGTTCGGGGTCAAATCGCTGGATGCCTTCGGAACTTTCGATCGCGCAGAGATTTCAGCGATGGGTGCGCTGATCGACTATCTGGAGATCACGCAGAAAGGCAATCTGCCCCTGCTCCGTCCCCCGGTCGCAGAAGCACAGGCGCAGGCCGTACAGATTGACGCGGCGACACGGCGCAATCTGGAACTGACACATGCACTCAGCGGCGGGCGCACAGGGTCGCTATTGGCCGTTATGGACCGAACCGCGACAGCGGGCGGTGCGCGATTGCTCGAACGGCGCATTTCGAGCCCGTCACGCATATTAGAGACGATACAAGGCCGGCTGGGTGCTGTTGAATTTGCGCTTACGGCACCGCGGTTTGCAGATGAGACGCGCACCCGTCTTCGCAACGTCCCCGACCTTGAACGCGCGCTATCGCGGCTGGCATTGGATCGCGGCGGCCCTCGCGATCTGGCGGCAATTCGCAACGGCTTATCCGAGGCGAAGTCACTTCACGATAGCCTTGACCCCATAGATCTGCCTGATCTGTTGCGCGAGGCATTGTCGGACCTGAAGGGGCATGATGAAATCATTGGGTTGCTTGATCAAGCGCTCGTAGCTGACCCGCCGCTGATGGCGCGTGATGGGGGTTTCATTGCGCCAGGACACCACACGGACCTCGACGAGGCGCGCAAACTGCGGGACGAAGGCCGTGGCGTCATCGCGGGGATGCAGCAGCAATTCATCGTGGACACAGGCATCAATTCACTGAAGATCAAGCACAATAACGTCCTGGGATATTTCATCGAAACCACCACCACACACGCTGCAAAAATGCTTTCTGCGCCCTTCTCGGAAACCTTCATTCATCGGCAGACGACGGCCAACCAAGTCCGTTTTACTACCGTCGAACTATCAGGGTTGGAGACGAGGATTCTCAACGCCGGCAACCATGCGATCGAACTCGAAAAGCAGATGTTCGAGACACTTCGCCAGTCTGTGCTCAATGCCGCTGGACAAATAGCTGCGGCTTCGGCCGCGCTTGCTGAAATCGACGTGACCTGTGCGTTGGCAGACCTTGCGCGATCCGAAAACTGGGTGAAGCCCGCCGTGGACAACTCCCGTGCTTTTGCGGTTGAAGGGGGCCGTCATCCGGTTGTGGAACAAGCGCTTGCGCGGCAGTCGGGCGCTCCGTTTGTTGCTAATGATTGCAACCTCTCCGCTGACACGGGTGCCGCAATCTGGCTGCTCACCGGCCCGAATATGGCGGGTAAATCTACATTTCTGCGCCAGAATGCCCTGATCGCATTGATCGCGCAAATGGGGAGCTACGTGCCGGCGACATCGGCGCATATCGGTCTGGTCAGCCAACTCTTCAGCCGCGTCGGCGCGTCCGATGATCTGGCGCGAGGACGCTCGACCTTCATGGTGGAAATGGTCGAAACTGCTGCGATTCTCAATCAGGCTGACGACCGGGCGCTGGTTATTCTTGATGAAATCGGTCGCGGCACAGCGACTTATGACGGCCTCTCGATTGCTTGGGCCACACTTGAGCATCTGCATGATGTCAACCGCGCCCGTGCGCTATTTGCCACGCATTACCATGAGATGACCGCACTGTCGGCCAAATTGGATGGCGTCGACAATGCGACAGTCGCGGTCAAGGAATGGGAGGGCGAAGTCATTTTCCTTCACGAGGTTCGCAAAGGTGCGGCCGACCGGTCTTACGGTGTCCAGGTCGCACAGCTTGCTGGTCTGCCCGCGTCGGTCATTGCCCGCGCACGTGTCGTCCTGGATGCATTGGAGAAAGGCGAGCGCGAAGGCGGTGCGACCAGAAAGACGCTGATTGACGACCTACCGCTATTTTCCGCGACTCCGGTACCGCCGCCGAAAACGATAAAAACCTCAGCTTTAGAGACGATGATAGATCAGGTCATGCCCGACGAACTAAGCCCCAGAGACGCGCTCGACTTGATCTACAAACTGAAAGAGGCGGCCAAGACCTGACCGCCTCATCGCCTATCGTTTGGTGATCAGGGAATTACCCTGCGGGCATTGATGATACGCCGACTTGCGCAGGACGCAGCAAGCGGTCGTGCAGCATGAACCCTTCTGCGGCGACTTGTATGATGTCGCCCGCGCGCGTTCCTGGCACGGGAGCTTCGAACATTGCCTGGTGGTGCTGAGGATCGAACCGATCGCCGACCTCTGGCGAGATCACATCGATCCCGTGTTTTTTGAACACGCTCAGCAATTCGCGCATCGTCAGATCTACGCCTTCCAGCAACGGGCCGGAAACAGCGCGCTGTTCCTCTGTCGCAGCTTCAAGGGCACGTTTCATGTTGTCGTAGACTGGAAGCATGTCGCGGGCCAGCTTTGAGCCGCCATAGTTCTCCGCCTCGCGACGATCCTTTTCGGACCGCTTGCGCGCGTTCTCCGCGTCAGCAAGCGCGCGCATGAACCGGTCCTTGTATTGATCCCGGTCTGCCCGAAGCTGCTCCAGTTCCAGTGCTTCTTCGTCAATCTCTTCCATTTCGTCGGCGTACTCTTCCGCCTCCGCATCATCGAGATCATCCAGAAATGCGTCTTCTTTTGGGTCTGCCATCTATTCACCTCTAACTCCGGTCGGAAATAAGCTTCCCTACCAGCTGCGCCGTGTAATTCACGATCGGCACTATTCGTCCATAGTTCAGGCGAGTCGGGCCGATAACGCCCACCGCGCCGATTATCTTGCGATCAGCGTTCATATAAGGGGAAACGACGAGAGAGGAACCCGAAAGTGAGAAAAGTTTGTTCTCTGAGCCAATAAAAATGCGGACGCCGTCGCCGCCTTCGGCCAGTTCCAGAAAGTCGGCGATATCGCGCTTGCGTTCAAGATCGTCAAAGAGGCCGCGGATTCGTTCGAGATCGGCCGCATCGCCGGGTCCGGTCAGGAGATTGGAGCGTCCGCGCACGATCAGGCGTTCGGGGTGTTCGTCCGCCCCCTCCCAGATCACCATCCCGCTTTCGACAAGGTTTCTGGCCAGCACGTCGATCTCCTGGCGGCGCTTGGCGATCTCTTCGCGGATGGTCCGTTGAAGCTCGCCTATAGTTTTTCCCTCAACTACGGAGTTCAGGAAATTTGCCGCCTCCCGCATAGAGCTGGGCGTTTGCCCCGGAGGTGGCGAAAAAAGACGATTCTCGACATGCCCATCAGAGAACACCAGAACAACCAACGCGCGATCCGGCGCAAGAGAGACAAATTCGATATGACGTATGGGTGCTTCGTGCTTTGGAGCAAGTACAAGCGACGCCCCCCGCGTAACCCCGGACAGCGCCGAACCAACGCGATCCAGCAACCCCCCGACATCCTGTTCGTTGGATCCCAACGTAGCGTCGATCTTTTCACGGTCAGCTTCGTCCGGGCTGCCAACTTCTAGCAATCCATCGACGAACATGCGCAAGCCCATCTGTGTCGGGATACGGCCTGCGCTGACATGAGGGCTGTCGAGCAGGCCCAAATATTCGAGATCCTGCATGACGTTACGGATGGTCGCCGCGCTTACCCTTTCGCTGAAATCGCGCGTCAAGGTGCGCGATCCAACGGGGTCGCCGCTGGCCAGATAACCCTCAACAACGCGCCGGAACACCTCGCGGGTCCGGTCATTCATTTCTGTCAATAGTGTTGAGGCGTCAGACATCATTCCTCCTTCACATGTATCCAATAAAGGTGCGACAGGCGCAATCGTCAATCGGGGTTGCATACGCGCTGTTCCGGGCGGTATCCCGTCACTGTATTGAAAAAGGAAAACCATATGCGCCCCTCCGGTCGGAAGCTTGATGAAATGCGGAACGTCTCTGTTGAGACTGGATTTACAAAACACGCTGAAGGGTCCGCGTTGATCAAGATCGGGGACACCCATGTTTTGTGCACCGCAACGATCGAGGACCGCGTACCACCGTTCATCAAGGGATCGGGCCTTGGATGGGTCACAGCGGAATACGGAATGCTGCCGCGCGCGACAAACACCCGCATGCGCCGTGAAGCGGCGTCCGGCAAGCAAGGCGGGCGTACCGTCGAAATCCAGCGCCTGATCGGCCGGTCCTTGCGTGCTGGCGTTGATCGGGTCGCGTTGGGCGAGCGGCAGATCACTGTCGATTGCGACGTTTTGCAAGCAGACGGGGGTACCCGTTGTGCGTCGATCACCGGCGGCTGGATCGCCCTGCGCCTCGCGGTCAACAAATTGATGAAGATAGGTGATGTCATCAGCGATCCGTTGGTCGATCCGGTCGCGGCGATAAGCTGTGGCATCTACGCCGGCCAGCCGGTTCTTGATCTCGACTATCCCGAGGATTCCGAAGCTGGCGTCGACGGCAATTTTATCATGACCGGGTCCAAACAGCTGATCGAGGTGCAGATGAGCGCTGAGGGTTCAACCTATTCGCGC
This sequence comes from Sulfitobacter sp., assembly GCA_024637305.1. Classification (GTDB taxonomy): domain Bacteria; phylum Pseudomonadota; class Alphaproteobacteria; order Rhodobacterales; family Rhodobacteraceae; genus Sulfitobacter. The sequence goes on along the minus strand of JAGXFI010000022.1, from coordinate 6,094 downwards.
GGCCAGATGGACGAACTGCTCGATCTTGCCGAGAAAGGTATCACGGAGCTTGTCGCCGCTCAGAAGGCCGCGACCGCATGAGCCGAAAATTTACCGAAGACCGCATTTTGATTGCGACCCACAACGCGGGCAAGTTGGAGGAGATGCGACAGCTTTTCGCGCCGCGTGGGATCGCGGTTGTTGGCGCAGCAGAAATGGATCTGCCTGAACCGGACGAAACCGAAATCACCTTTGTTGGAAATGCGCGGATCAAAGCCCACGCTGCCGTCAAAGCAACAGGTCTTCCTGCGCTATCCGATGATAGCGGAATTGAGGTCGAGGCGCTGGATGGCGCACCGGGTGTCTATACCGCCGATTGGGCCGAAACGGCAGACGGGCGGGATTTTATCATGGCAATGACCAAGACCCACAAGTTGCTCGAAGAGAAAATGGCCCCCCATCCACGCAAGGCCCGCTTTTGCGCGACGTTGGTTCTGGCTTGGCCGGACGGTCACGAGGAGGTCGTCGAAGGCTTCGTCAATGGATCGCTGGTCTGGCCCTACCGCGGCGAAACCGGTCACGGGTATGACCCGATGTTCCAACCTGACGGATACGAGATGACTTTCGCCGAAATGCCGGCCGCTCAAAAGAACGAAATTAGCCATCGCGCGGATGCGTTCCGGAAATTGCTGGCGCGTTGCTTTGACTGAAGATTGGCGAAACGGCGGGTTCGGGATTTATATCCACTGGCCGTTCTGTGAAGCGAAGTGTCCCTACTGCGATTTCAATAGTCATGTTGCGCGCCACATTGATCAGGCGGCATGGCGTCGCGCCTATATCGCCGAGATCCAGCGCGCTGCGGCGGAAACCCCCGGACGCGTTGTGAATGCCATTTTCTTTGGTGGCGGTACACCTAGCTTGATGGATCCAGAGACGGTTTCAGAAGTGATCGCGACGATACGGAAATATTGGCCGACCGCGAATGATCTGGAAATTACCTTGGAAGCCAACCCAGGGTCTGTCGAGGCGGGACGGTTTGCCGGGTATCGTGATGGCGGTGTCAGCCGGGTTTCCATGGGGATTCAGGCGCTGAACGATATCGACCTCAAGCGGTTGGGGCGAATCCATACCACCGAAGAGGCCTTGCGGGCTTTTGATGTCGCGCGAAATATCTTTGATCGGGTCAGCTTCGACCTGATTTACGCGCGGCAGTACCAATCGCTTGAAGCATGGGAGACTGAGCTCAAGCAGGCTCTAGGCCTCGCGATAGACCACCTTTCGCTCTATCAATTGACGATCGAGAATGGCACTGCTTTCGGCGATCGATATGCCCGTGGAGGGCTGCGAGGATTGCCGAATGAAGACCTTGGCGCAGACCTTTATGATCTGACGCAGGACATTACCGGTTCAGCCGGAATGAACCCTTATGAAGTCTCAAACCACGCGAGGGATGGGGCCGCGTCGCGACATAATCTGATATATTGGCGGTATGGCGACTACATTGGCATTGGCCCAGGCGCACACGGACGCTTGACGCTGAACGGAGCCCGTTACGCAACGGTCTGTCACAGCAACCCCCAAAGATGGCTCAAGGATGTTGAGACCAATGCGGCTGAGGAACCGCGTGAGAGGTTAAGCCGAAGGGATCAAGCGAGCGAGTTTTTACTAATGGGATTGCGCCTGAAAGATGGGATAGATCCCGTGCGGTATGCGGAGTTAGCGGGGGAACCGCTATCTCCTACTGCAATTCAACACTTGACGGAAATTGGAATGATCACAGTAGCTGCAGATCGTTTAATCGTTTCTGATCAAGGGTTTAGGGTTCTAAACTCTGTTATTGAGACGCTTCTGCCTACCTAATTCCCCGATAGAGCCCTGCAAAGGTCATCCAGCTGTTCTAGGGTCTTGTAATGCAGCGTAAGTTGACCATTTTCTTGGCCGGGTTTGTGGCTCAGGGTAACTTTCATCCCTAGGGCCGCGCTCAGATCATTTTCCAAAGCCTTTGTGTCCGCATCTTTTTCGCCGGCATTTTCTTCAGAGTCGGTGCCAGAGGGCTTCGCGGCGTTTTTGGGCGCTAAGGACTTTTTGACCAACTGCTCAGTTGCGCGAACGGATAGGCCTTGCTTCACTATCTGGCGTGCGAGTGCCAATGGATCTTCGGTTGGAATGAGCGCCCTTGCATGGCCGGCGCTTAAATCGCCTTCTCTCAACATTAGCAGAACCGGTTCGGGCAAGCTCAACAGCCGCAACAGGTTGGCAATATGGCTCCGGCTCTTCCCCAGCGCTTCGGCCATCTTCTCTTGAGTGTGACCAAAACGGTCCATCAATTGTTTATATCCGGCCGCTTCTTCAACCGGGTTCAGATCGGCCCGCTGGATGTTTTCGATGATCGCAACTTCGAGCACCTCAACGTCACTGAAGTCTCGAACTACCACGGGCAATTCGTGCAACTGCGCGATCTGGGCTGCACGCCAACGTCTTTCGCCAGCAACAATTTCGAATTGCCCGTCAGTTTTGCGGCGGACAATCAACGGCTGAATGACGCCCTTTTCTTTTATAGAAGAAGCGAGATCTTCCAGGTCCTCTTTGACAAACTGGCGTCGCGGCTGATCCGGGTTCGGAATAATCTGTTCGATCGGGATCATGCGGTCCCCATCACTCTGATCGCTTTTTCCGACATACTCCGCTTCGCTGACATCTGCCATAAGCGCGGACAGCCCACGACCGAGGCCCCTTTTGCGATCTATTCCGTTAGCCATTCGCGGCTTCCCCCTGTTTGACTGCATTGTTATGGATGATTTCCGCCGCAAGCGCGCGATAAGCTTCGGCACCTTTCGATAGGCTGTCATAAGCCAATACCGGAACAGCAAAGCTTGGTGCTTCACTCACGCGGACATTTCGCGGAATCACCGTCTTGAAAACGACATCGCCCAGATTTGCACGCGCATCCTGTTCCACCTGAAGCGACAGGTTGTTGCGCCGATCGTACATTGTGAGTACCACGCCCTCTATCCTCAGATTGCGGTTCCCTGCTTGTCTGATCTCACGGATCGTCAGCATGAGCTGCGACAAACCCTCTAGTGCGAAAAACTCGCTTTGCAGCGGCACAAGAACCGAATGCGCGGCAATCATTGCATTGACCGTCAGAAGGTTCAGCGATGGAGGGCAATCGATCAGGATATAATCAAACCGAAAATCATCCATCTGCGTTTGGCGCAAAGCATCGTGTAGCAAAAAGCTTCGCTTTTCGTTTGCTATGAGATCCAGATCAGCGGAGCTTAGGTCGACGGTTGCAGGTATGATACTGAGATTTTCGGTTGATGTCTTAAGTATTACATTCTCAAGGTCAACGTCTTCGAGAAGGAGTTCATAAGCGGTAAACTCACGGTTCTCCATATCAATACCAAGGCCAGTAGAGGCATTGCCTTGCGGGTCCAAGTCTACAACGAGAATACGATGGCCATGTTCCGCAAGCGCCGCTGCCAAGTTTATTGTTGTCGTTGTTTTCCCAACACCGCCCTTTTGATTGGCGATAGCGATGATTTTTGGCCCGGTCGGGCGAGACAGATCAGACACGCCTGATTTCCTTAATTTTTAGTATAACCGCCTCGGGATTGGATTCACTTATAATGGCCTCGAGGTCGTATGACCACTGAATCTGTGCGCGAGAGTGCTCTTCTCGCCAAGATTTCCCTTTCATGAATAGCGCAGTCCCGTCTGCACTTAAATGACGCTGTGCATGAGCCATCAGCGATCCTAGGTCGGCAACCGCCCTGGCTGAAAGAACGTCTGCACAAAAAGGTGGTGCCACCTCAATCCGCTCAGAAATAACACTGATATCCAAGTCCAGTTCCCGTGCTGCAGTCCTTAGAAATACGCATTTACGCTGGTCACTATCCATCAGGGCAAACTCCCGATGGTCGCCAGCTCCGCGCGCCAGGATCGCAGACACGATTCCCGGAAATCCGCCGCCGCTACCTATATCTAGCCAACTGCCTACGGGCGCGAGCGCGTAGACTTGCGCTGAATCGAGGATATGGCGCTGCCACAGCTCGCTCCTACTTTGAGTGGAGATCAAATTGATCTTCTTGGTCCACTTTTCCACCAATGCAGAAAATGCTTCAAGCTTATCGATTGTTTCACGTGAAACATCCGGGAGACTCGGCACTCCATTCATGCGGTTTTCCGTCCGGATTTACGCCGCAAATTGGCAAGAATGAGGGTCAGCGCAGCCGGAGTCATTCCTTCAATCCGTCCAGCTTGAGCTATGCTTTCCGGTTTTGCGAAGCAGAGCTTTTGTTTAAGCTCATTCGAAATGCCCTCCAGAGCTTCGAAATTAAAGCTTGGCGGGATTACTTGCGCCTCTTCCCGCCGCAGCGCTTCAACTTCGTTCTGTTGCCGCTTGATGTAGTTCGCATATAGCGCATCCCGTCCTAGCTGAACAGCGATCAATTCTTCGATCTGCTTGATGGCCGGAATTAGTTTTGCGAGCGCGTCCAATTCAACGTCAGGAAAGGCCAGCAGCTGAAACCCAGTTCTTCGCGTTCCATCATTATTTATACAGATACCTACCCTCTCAGCCTCTTTCGGCGAGAATGTCTGATTGCTAAGCAAGGTCATAGCCTCGGCCAGTTTCTCCGATTTTTCGTTAAAGATCTCGGCGCGCTCAATGCCAACACATCCAATATCGATACCCATTGGTGTCAGCCGCTGATCGGCGTTGTCCGCTCGCAGCGATAGCCGGAACTCAGCCCGGGAAGTGAACATCCGGTATGGTTCGGTAACACCTCGGGTCGTAAGATCGTCAATCATAACTCCGATATAGCTATCCGCGCGACTAAAAATAACAGGATCACGACCGAGGCTAGCGCTTGCGGCGCACAACCCCGCGACGAGGCCTTGTGCCGCAGCCTCTTCGTAACCCGTAGTTCCGTTAATTTGACCAGCAAGAAAGAGGCCCGGCGCTTGCTTCAGCTCCAGCGTTGATCGCAACGATCGTGGGTCGATGAAATCGTATTCAATGGCGTAACCAGGTTGCAAGATTTTAACCTGCTCCAACCCTGTAATTGAACGCACGTATTCCTCTTGGACGTCAATCGGCAGCGACGTTGAAATCCCGTTAGGATACACCGTCGGATCATCCAAACCCTCGGGTTCGAGGAAGACCTGGTGCGATTTTTTTTCGGAAAACCGAACAACCTTGTCTTCAATTGAGGGGCAATATCGCGGACCAACACCGTCAATTTGGCCTCCGTACATGGCAGAGCGGCCCAGGTTTTTTCGGATGATATCGTGAGTCCTCGTATTCGTATGCGTGATTCCGCAAGAGACTTGACGGGCCGATACGCCTTTCGATAGGAAAGAGAAAAGCTCCGGCTCGTCATCCCCTTTCTGCATCTCAAGGCCGGACCAGTCTATAGTACGGCCATCTAATCTCGGGGGCGTTCCAGTCTTCAAGCGCCCAAGCGCAAGACCAAAATCATCCATACGCTCCGCCAGCCTTATGGAAGCATTCGCTCCCATACGACCGCCGACACGCTTCTCGTTACCAATATGAATGATTCCTCGCAGGAATGTACCTGTCGTCAACACGACATTTCTTCCGTTAATTTCTGTATCATCAGCTAACCTGACCCCAGAGACGCGCGGCCCTGACATCAACAGATCCGTGACCTCTCCTTCGATAGTTTCGACAAGTGGGCTGGTCATAATCTGGGCAAGCATCTCAATTCGATAGATTTTCCGATCCGCTTGGGCCCGCGGGCCCTGAACAGCCGGACCCTTGCGTCGATTCAATAGGCGAAATTGAATTCCCGCGCGGTCCGCCACACGACCCATGAGTCCGTCAAGCGCATCGATCTCTCTTACCAGGTGTCCTTTTCCGAGTCCGCCGATCGCCGGATTACAAGACATGACACCGATCGTTGACCGCTCCATCGTAATAAATGCTGTGCGCGCACCCATTCGACCAGCTGCGTGTGCTGCCTCGCATCCTGCATGACCGCCTCCGATCACGATTACATCGAATTGTTTCACGTGAAACATCCTCTACTTGCCCAAGCAAAAACTCGCGAAAATCTCATCGAGAAGATTTTCAACATCTACACGCCCAACT
>JAGXFI010000158.1 GCA_024637305.1 Sulfitobacter sp. | reverse complement strand
TCGTCGCTCGCTTGTATCGCCGCCCGTATTTTGGGTGTCGTCGTCGCTTGGCTATGAAGATTGATCAGCATTGAGCGTCCTCCCCGATGTCTCCTAAAACCGACCTTGCCATGAAAAATGCAGAACGGCGAGGATCTATGTGATCGTCCGGGATGGAACAGTTAAGCGCTGCTGAAAAGCTCTCGAAAAAATTGGGATATGGGTTCCTCTTTTGTCCGGAAATCGACCGCATGTCAGATAAGGTTGTCGCTGTCCGCGTGAAAATAAGCCATCAAAAAACCGCGTGGTTCCCGGGAAGTCTTTATTGTCGGACCGCTGACAAACCCCCGATTGCCATCAGTTCTGGCTCGTCTCAAGCTATCACTCGAAATGAGTTGGCCGTCAGAAGCCAGTGGACACAGATTTGACCATACCATCGAGCGGAAAATGAAAATATCGCCAAAACAAGGGGTTGCTCAGCTATCCTCAAACAAGCGCGCTCGCTCATACGAACAAGACTGTGCGAGCGCATCCTTGGCAGCTTTGGATGATGCCAAGGAGACATTTTCGTATGGACGACCTGAAGCGGGATCAATCCGCGCGGATACCGCGATGCCATCCAACGTCTCGTTCAGCGGCAAGCAGATCGGCCACCCGTTGCGAAAGCGCCATCGCAAGCCCCAGAGCTGCGCTCATGTCTGACATCAACTGATCGGGAGCGCCTGCTGCTTGATCCATGTGTATCAGAAGTTCAGATACGTCTTCTCGAAACCCGTTCCCGAGCACGCGGCCTTTCACAACATAGTTGCCCAGGTTGTCGACCGCGTAGCGAAATGCACGTCCCTCGGTGTCGCTGATTTTCTTTCCGATCTTTAATGCTGTTCGTGCGTGCTTGATGGCGTCGGCAGTCATCATTTCCACGCGCGCAAACTCGTCTGGTTCGGCTTCTGCGCGGAAGACGACGTGGCGATGGGTGTTCTGCACCGGAAAGCTCGTAGGCAGAATGTCGGTGAGCGTCTGGTTCATGTGATGTCCTTTGATATGTGGTCTCTGAACCCGCGTGCTGCACGGAGCGGCACGCGGGCTTGCGTAAGGCGGTCTCACGAAGTTCAGTTGGGGCTTGCGAACTTGCGCCTTGGCGGATGACGGTGCTCTACTATAAATTCACGAGGTTGCGTCCTGCGGTGGCGAGGTTTCGGTCGATCACGGCGCTCAGCCCTTTGCTCCGCCGCAATATCTGCCTCAGCATGAATGCGCCCTCTCACCGCATTCATGCGATCAAAAGCCGAGCCGCTGAGACGGCCGATGACGGGTGTACCTGCACTGCCAAGAGCGACAAAACCAGCATGGTCCAGGCGCACGGTCAATCGCCGTGCACCGATAAACCGCGTTGCACGATGGAGCCCTGCCTCGATTGCTTCGCGGGCGCCCAGGCGAACCTCATATCCGCGGTTCGCATTGCTGCGCACCGATGTTCCATACGCCAGCACGGCATGGCGTTGACCGCCAATCTTTACGATATCAAGGACAAGACAAGGTCGTTTCTTGGACAGTTCACCTCCCTCATCCACCGGGAACCGAAAACTGACAATGTCCCCCCATGAGAGTTCCGAGATCCAGGAGTTACGGTCGGACGTGATGGGCAGTTTTGTAGGGTTGTCGAGCATGTGCATACCTTCGCGTTGGCTGATCAAAATCAACGCGCACGACAACACCGGAACCCGGAAGATCCGTAGCAGCCGGAGGGTTTCTGTTTCCCGGCATTCCGATTTCGCTCTCCAGGAAGAGACAATCCGTTGCGTGCGCGTCAAAAACGCCGCGCTCGCAACGGATTGTCTTTGCCGAAACCTTTCTTGATCACCAATGGGCCACCCCAGAGAATGCTGTGCCGGTACTGTAAGACAGTCGACGCCAAGCGTCCTCATTGCCTTCAGCGCAAGTCAGGCTGACTTCAAAAAAGTATTTCCTTCCGGTTTGCTCTGATCAGCCAAGTTTACCGCTGTGAATGAACGGTCGACGAAATTCAGGGGTAGAAAAATGCAACGTCCCAACGGACCCACGAGACTGGTTTTGATGAAGTCTCTCAAGCATAGCCCAGGGTCTAAAAAATTTGGTTGCCGCTAAATTTCTTTCTTTTTCGTTTCCGCGTGAAAATGATCGTACCGAATTCCTGATCTCCAAACGAGGGAGATAGTAGATGCAACAACGTCCACAACCGATTGCGGTCAAAGAGACGACGGCAGCAGCCATGCTCGACATGTCCGCGTCCAAGTTTCGTAGGTTGGTCAACTGCGGTGCATTGCCACCGCCCAAGGCAATCGGTGAAACCACAAGGTGGAGGGTAGCTGATCTTGAAGCGATCCTTGCGGGCATTGCCGGAAAGCCTGGAGACAACGATGACTTCGAGTAAGAAAAGACCACCGAAGCCCAAAATAGCTCGGGAGCGCTTGAAATGGGTTTGGCCAAGGAGCGGCGGTGAATGGGTCCCGTATCATCGCGTCACTTGGACCGATGCCATGGGCAAACGGAAAGAGCGAGCAATCAAGCTCAATTGGTGTGGCGACGCCAGGACACTTGATGATGAATATTGGGCGGCGGAGTCTGGTCGGCATCAGAGCCAGGTCAAGGCTGCGAAGCACACATGGGCTAACTGCATCAAGGAGTGGCGGGCCGACGCAAAGATCCAAAAGAAGCTCTCGCAGGGTACGAAAAAGTCCTACAACCGCGAATTTGAAAAAATACTCGACAAAAATGCAGATAAATCGATGTCGGCGACGACGCGCCAAGCAATAAGAAAGAAACATATCGCGATGTCCGAAACACCTCGCGCAGCAGACTGGATGCTGCAGTCGGTATCGATATTATGGAATTTTGCGAAGGATCAACTGGATTGGCCGCTTGGCGACAACCCTGCAGCACGTATGGAAAAGTATGGTGCGCAGAAAGAATTTCGAGCCTGGCCTGACTGGATGCTGGATGCACTGGATGATGCTCCTCAAGTCGTTCGGATTGCTGGTGGGCTTATTCGCGGTACAGGTCAGAGACCATCAGCGGCGGTTGCGATGCCCAGGACCGCATTCCAAGGAGAATGGGTGACGGTGGTTGATGAAAAGGGCGATAGTTCCTTTCCCATATATTGCCCAAAAAGTCTAAGATCTCTCATCGATAGCTTGGACACAAGTTCGCGACACGTTTTGCCGAAATCTGATAAAAGTCCGTTGTCGTATAGTTCAGTCGAGAAAGAATTCAGAGCTTGGCGCGAAACCCTCGACGAACTGGCTGACTTCCACGACGACAGTGCAAGGAATTACAGCCTTCATGGACTACGAAAGCGCGCATGCGTGGAGTTGGCTGAAGCCGGATGCTCTGATGCTGAGATCCAATCTGTTACCGGTCAGAGTCTCGAAATGGTAGCAAAATACCGCAAGGAAGCAAGTCGTAAGGAGATGTCGCGCACGGCGCAAATGCGGCGGTCAATGTGAAGATGTGGGAGTCGCGTGTGGGAGTCAGCCCGAAATCGCTTCTTATCACTATCGAGAATTTCACGGAAAACCCTGTAAAAACAGGGTGGTACCCAAGGCCGGACTCGAACCGGCACGCCTCGCGGCGGGGGATTTTGAATCCCCTGCGTCTACCATTCCGCCACTTGGGCATCACAAATGCCATTTACCGTGCAGATTTGTGCGCGTCCAGAGGCTTTTTACGCACAATCGCTGTACTTCATAGTCTTGACGGCATTTGTCCTGCATGGTCTTGCACATAAAACACCCGGAACGAGGGCCACAGGTGATACGCAAATTATACGATTGGGTTCTGCGCATGGCAGACCACCCCAATGCTCTGTGGCTTCTGGGCTTCATTGCCTTTATCGAAAGCTCGGTTTTCCCGATCCCCCCCGATGTGCTGATGATCCCGATGATCATCGCGCGGCCCTCGCGCGCATGGCTGATTGCCTTGGTGGCGCTGGTGGCATCTGTGATGGGTGGCGTGCTGGGTTATGCCATCGGCGCGCTGGCTTTTGAACAGCTGGGCCAGCCGATCCTTGCCGCCTTGGGCAAGGGCGACGCGATGGCGGAATTCAGTACCCGGTTCAACGACATGGGCTTCTGGGCGGTTCTGGCCGCAGGCATCACGCCTTTCCCGTTCAAGGTGATCACGATCATGTCGGGCTGGACGGGTATGCCGCTGGGCGTCTTCATCGCCACGTCGATCCTGGCACGCGGCATACGGTTTTTTGTGGTGGCCGGATTGCTCTGGCGCTTTGGCGCACCCATTCGTGATTTCATCGAACGACGGCTGGGGCTTATGTTCACCCTGTGCCTGCTGCTGCTGGCCGGTGGGTTCTTTGCCACGAGGTATCTATGACGCAACGCCACTGGATCATGATCGCAGCGCTCGGCTCGGCGGCGCTGATGCTTGGGGCGTTGGGGTTTCAGTATCTGGGCGGGTATCCCCCCTGCAAGATGTGCTACTGGCAACGCTATCCGCATGTGATCGCCGTGGTGATCGGCGCGATTGCGCTGTGGATGCCCAACCGCCTGTTGATTCTGCTGGGCGCGCTCAGCGCTGCCGTGACCGGGGTTTTTGGTGTGTATCACGCGGGCGTCGAGTGGAAATGGTGGCAGGGTCCAACCACTTGCACGTCGGGTGACATCTCGGGGCTCAGCACCGATGCGCTGCTGGATCAGATCATGAACGCGCCGCTGACCCGATGCGACGATATCGTGTGGCAACTGGCCGGTCTGTCGATGGCGGGGTGGAACGCGATCATATCGTTCGCGCTGGTCGGCTGCTGGCTGTTGGCGCTGCGGCGCGGCTGATCGATGCTGCCTAAGACGACTTGCGCGTCGACAGCAACAGTGATGTCTCCGACGCCACGACCCCGTCCAGTCGGCGGATATCAAACAGCACCTTGTCGAAACTCTCCAGCGTCTCTGTTCCAATCTCGACGATCACGTCCCAGCGGCCATTGGTGGAATGGATGTGGCGCACGGCACTCATGCCCTGAAGCTGGCGGATGATCCGCTCGGTGCCGCGCCCTTCGATCCCGATCATCATCAGCCCGCGCACCGGATCTTGCAAAGCGTCCTCGCGCAGGACGACCGAGAACCCCAGTATATCGCCGCGCGCCTGCAGCTTTTCGATGCGCCCGCGCACCGTGGTGCGTGTCACGCCCAAGCCCACCGCCAGATCCGACAGCGACGCGCGCGCATCGTGGCGCAGGGCCGCGATCAGGCGTTTGTCCATATCGTCCATATTGATGTTCCGTTTTGATCAGTCCACAACCGATACGACCAATCTGATCGCTTGTCGATGACCCGTTTCGCGCAATATCTGTAACCCAAGCCAGACAGGAGAACCGAAATGACCACCCAGAACTGTATTCTGATAGGCGCACCGATGGATTGCGGCAAACGCCGCACCGGGTGCCTGATGGGGCCGGACGCCTACCGCACCGCCGATCTGGCGGGTGCGCTGCGCGCGCTGGGACATACCGTCGAGGACCGTGGCAATGTCACCCCTGCCCCGGTCGATCCGATTCCGCACGACCGACTGTATAAACTTGCCGAAACCATCGCCTGGACCGAAAGCCTGTCCGATGCCAGCGAAGCGGCGCTCAAGGACGGTTTCCCGATCTTCATGGGCGGCGATCACGCCCTGGCACTTGGCACGGTGCTGGGTGCCACCCGTCATGCCGCAAGCACCGGCAAACCGCTGTTCGTGCTGTGGCTGGACGCGCACACCGATTACCACACGCCGCAGACCACCGATTCCGGCAACCTGCACGGCACGCCGATGGGCTATCTTGCCGGTCTCAAGGGCTTTGACGGCTTCCCCGCCGTTGAAAACCCCGTCCCGCACGACAACATCTGCATGCTTGGCCTACGCTCGGTCGATGCGGCGGAACGCGCAGCGCTGGAAGAAACCGACGTCACCTATATCGACATGCGCGCCATCGACGAACACGGCATCGCCGGTCCGCTGAATGCCTTCCTCCACAAGGTGCACGCAGCAGACGGCCATCTGCATGTGTCGCTCGACGTCGATTTCCTCGACCCGTCCGTCGCCCCCGCCGTCGGCACCACCGTTCCGGGCGGTGCGACGGTCCGCGAGGCGCATCTGGTGATGGAGATACTGCACGACAGCGGCCTCATGACCTCGCTTGATCTGGTCGAGCTGAACCCGTTTCTGGATGATCGTGGCCGCACTGCGCAATTGATGGTCGAACTGACCGCCTCCGCCCTCGGACGCCGCATCTTTGACCGCCCCACGCGCGCGTTTAACTAAGGAGACCGCACATGCTGACCCCCTCCGACCGGGCCCTGGTGCCCTTCGTATCCGTCGACCATATGATGCAACTGATCCACCACATCGGCATCGAAGCGGCGCTGCAAGGTCTGGCCGACTATATCGAAGCCGACTTTCGCCGCTGGGAGCTGTTCGACAAATCACCCCGCGTGGCATCGCATTCGCCCGAAGGCGTGATCGAGCTGATGCCGACCTCGGACGGCGAGGTTTACGGCTTCAAATACGTGAACGGCCATCCAAAGAACACCGCTGACGGGCTGCAGACGGTCACCGCTTTCGGCCTGCTGGCCGATGTGGCGACGGGCTATCCTGTGCTCTTGTCCGAGATGACGATGCTGACCGCGATGCGCACGGCGGCGACTTCGGCGCTGGTGGCGCGGGTGCTGGCGCCCAAGGGGGCCACGACCATGGCGATGATCGGCAACGGCGCGCAGTCGGAATTTCAGAGCATCGCGATGAAGGCGATCGTGGGCATCGATACAGTGCGGCTGTACGACACCGACCCGAAAGCCACGGCGAAATGTGCCGCCAATCTGGCAGGCAGCGGGCTGACCGTGGTGTCGTGCACCAGTGCACAAGAGGCCATCGAGGGCGCGCATATCCTGACGACCTGCACGGCGGACAAGCAATATGCGACGATCCTGACCGACAACATGGTCGGTGCCGGTGTGCACATCAACGCAATCGGCGGCGACTGCCCCGGCAAGACGGAACTGGCCCCTGCGATTCTGCAACGCTCTGACATCTTTGTGGAATTCCCGCCGCAAACCCGTATCGAGGGCGAGATACAGCAGCTGGACCCGGATCATCCCGTGACCGAATTCTGGGAGGTGCTGAGCGGCGCCAAGCCGGGGCGCACCTCGCAATCGCAGATCACGCTGTTCGACAGCGTCGGCTTTGCGACCGAAGATTTCAGCGCGCTGCGCTACGTGCGCGACCAGATCAAGGGCACCGCATATTTTCACCCGCTGGATCTGCTGGCTGATCCGGACGATCCGCGCGATCTGTTCGGGATGCTGCAAAGGTCGAAGAATTGAGGCAACTTACCAAGCCCGGAATCAAGGCACGCAGTGCCACCGGCCTCTCGGTGTTCGCAAAGCGAACACCTGCCGGCAACACATTGCTTTGCAATGTGTGAGAGGCAGCGCCCGACCGCCCCATGGGCGGGCGCTCCCTCACCGTATCACCTGTCTTCATCCGACCGCCAAAGTGATGACATAAAGTGGCATGAACCAACGTTGTGATCGCCCACCCGCGGTCAAGCACCGCCCTATGTGACTAGACCGCCCCTACGCTTCCAGTTCGGCGTCCCAATACAGAAAGTCCATCCACGCTTCATGCAGGTGGTTGGGCGGGAATTTGCGGCCCATGTTGCGCAACTCTTCCGCCGCTGGTTGGCGGGGGGATTTGCGCAGGTTCATGCCAGTGCGGTGCAGCGCCTTCGACCCCTTCTTGAGGTTGCAAGGGCTGCATGCCGCCACCACGTTCTGCCAGCTGGTCACGCCACCGCTGGCGCGCGGCACGACGTGATCGAACGTCAGATCGCCCTTGGCGCCGCAGTACTGGCAGCGAAATTCGTCCCTCAAAAATAAATTAAAGCGCGTGAAGGCCACGCGCTTTTGAGGTTTCACATAATCTTTCAGCACCACTACTGACGGTATTCGCAGGACCGTCGAAGGACTGCGGACGACGTCGTCATATTCCGCGACAATGTCCACGCGGTCCAGCCACTTTGCCTTGACCGCCTCCTGCCAGGGCCAGAGTGACAGCGGATAATAACTCAGCGGTCGGTAATCCGCGTTCAAAACAAGCGCTGGCCGGTGCTTGAGCGCGCCCGGATTGCGCGTAAACTCGGTTCTGAAATCGCCGTCCATGTCCGGTCGCATCCTCTACCTGTTTATTCGACTATATCTCGCGGTTTGCCGCTGGCAAGCCAAAGGTGAACCACAAGATGTCGCAGACTGGGTAGGCTGATTTCGTTACAGGAGCGTGACGGACTACAGCCCCAGCTTGTCGCGCATAAACGCCAGCGCCACCGACAGACCGTCCGGCGCGATCCCGTGGCCGGTGCCCTTCATCACATGCGCGTAAACATCCTGCCACCCGGCCTCTTGCAGGGCCTCGGCGGCAGCGGGCAAGGATTGCGGCGGCACAACATCGTCGGCGTCGCCATGCACCAGCAAGACCGGCGGACGCACGATCACGTCATCGGCCAGCGTCTCGGGCGACAAGAGCCTGCCGGAAAACGCCACGATCCCGGCAATGGCATCTTCTCGGCGGGGGGCAACATGCAGTGCCATCATCGTCCCTTGGGAAAAGCCGAACAATACAACCTGTTCGGGCAGGACGTCCTCGTCCACCATCAACGCATCAAGAAACGCGTTCAGGTCTGACACGGCGGATTCCATGCCCCGCGCCGCCTCTTCTTCGGAGGAATTGTCGATCCAAGGAATCGGGAACCACTGGAACCCGGCGGGCGCGCCTGCGCAGGCTTCGGGCGCGTCGGGGGCCACAAACAAGGTGTCGGGCAGGTGTTCGCCCAGAGGGTCGGCAAGCCCCAAGAGGTCTGCCCCATTGGCACCGTATCCGTGGAGGAACACGACGATCGACCGCGTCTCCCCCGATACCGGCGCACGGCGTTCTGCATTGAGTACGCGTGTCATATGATCCCTTCCCGCTGTTTTGCGTGTCTGTAGTAGGTGAACAAAAGCCGCGCCGCAACAGCGCGCCATGGCGACCAGCCCTGTGCCATCGCGGCCAACGCGGCAGGTTTCGGACGGTCGGCCAGATCAAAGAGAACGCGCGCAGATTCCTGCAAGGCGAGATCGCCAGGCGCAAATACATCCGCGCGGCCAAGACAGAACATTGCATAGATTTGCGCTGTCCAGACGCCGATGCCGGGAACCGCCGTCAGCGTTGCCAGGATTTCGGCATCGGGCACCGCGCGCAAACGGGCATAGTCGATGTCGGCCTCTGCGAGGGCCTGCGCATAGCGGATTTTCTGCCTGCTCAGCCCTGCTGCGCGCAGGCCGGCGTCTCCGGCTGCCCGAACACCGCCCGGCTGGTCGAGCCCTGCGGTTTGCATCCGCGCCCAGATCGCGTTGGCCGACGCGACAGAGACTTGCTGGCTGACGATGGCATGAATCAACGCGCCAAACCCGTCGGGCCGCAGGCGCAGCGGGAGGGGTCCGGTCTGGCACAACGCCTCGGCGAAGCGCGGCTCTGTTGCGGCCAGCCACGCCGCCCCCTCGGCCACATCCGCATCACAGGTGATGATCCGCCCTATTGTCATAAGGCGCGGACCCACCGAAGTGCCGCGTCGACCGTATGAACCGACTGCATCCCTTCCGGTGCTGCGGGCGGGTCGATCAGGATCACATCCAGACCCAATTGAATTGCGGCATCCAGTTTCGGGCGGCTCGCGTCGCCTCCAAGATTGCGGCAGATCACAATATCGACGCCCATTCCCTCAAAAAGCTGCCGTTCGCTATGCACCGTAAAGGGTGGTAGGCCGAAGACAGGTTCGACAAAATCAAACGGCATCGGGCGTGCCCTGCCCCTCGTCTGACGCAAAAGCAGGCGCGCGCCGGGAAATTCGGCGTAGGCCGGTAGGCTGTCCCACCCTGTCGCTGAAAACACCCGCGCGCCCGGCGGTATCATTTGCATGGCAGTGCGCACGTCAGGTGCCGCGCGCCACCGCGGGTTTTCGCCCGCGTCCCAGATTGGACGCGCAAGGCGCAGGTGCGGCAAACCAAGCAGGCGGGCCGCTTCGACTCCTGTGCGGGTGACCGACCCGTCAAATCCGTGGCTGGCATCCACAATCGCCCCAAATCCGCCCTCACGCAGATAGCCAACGAGCTCATCCGCATCGCGAAAACGGCGCAGTTCCTGCCCGATCTGCATGGGAAGCTTGCCGCGCGGCGGCTCCGTGATGACAGCATGCGCGCGCAGTGGCAAGGTCGCCAGTGCGTTCCCGAGCAGGCGCGCTTCGGCAGTGCCGGCAAGCAACAAAAGATTCAGTGGTTCATTCATCGCGCGACAATCCGTCAGCCGCGCGCGAACCGCAAGGGGGCTTGCCTATGCCGGCACTCGGGTCTAGCGATACGCACATGACAAGTGTTGATGACAGGCGCGCGAAGCGCAACGTAGCCGTATTGGTAGCAGCGCAAGCGTTTCTGGGCGCGCAGATGCCGATGATCTTTCTGGTCGGCGGGCTGGCGGGCACGTCCCTGGCCTCCAACATCTGCCTTGCGACACTGCCAATTTCGATGATTGTCCTCGGGTCCATGCTGGCCGCGACACCGGTTTCTGCGGTGATGCAAAAATACGGACGCCGCACCGGGTTCTTTGTGGGGGCCATCGGTGGGGCCGTGGGCGGTGCGGTGGCCGCGCATGGCCTTTATCTGGCGTCTTTTCCCGTCTTCCTGCTGGGGTCGTTTTTCACCGGGATCTACATGTCTGCGCAGGGGTTCTACCGCTTTGCCGCCGCCGACACCGCGTCGGATGAATTCCGGCCCAAGGCGATCTCCTACGTGATGGCTGGCGGTCTGGTTTCTGCCGTGATCGGACCGCAGCTTGCCTCTGCAACATCGGAAAGCATGGTAGTGCCGTTTCTTGGCACATATCTGGCGGTCGTCGTATTGAATGTCATCGGCTCCGCGCTGTTCTTCTTCGTCGACATCCCCAAGCCGCCCCTGCCTGATGTGGACGGTCCCCGCGCCCGCACGCGATGGGAGCTGTTGACGACGCCGCGCATCGCGGTCGCGGTGATCTGCGCGATGGTTTCCTATGCGCTGATGAACCTGGTGATGACGTCGACGCCGCTGGCCGTGGTCGGCTGCGGATACACCCAGACCACGGCGGGGTATGTGGTAACGGGCCATGTGCTGGCCATGTTCGCGCCGTCGTTCTTTACCGGCCATCTGATCAACCGCTTCGGCGTGGAAAAGATCGTGGGGCTGGGCATCGCCATCCTGGGTGCAGCAGGACTGGTCGCTTTGCAGGGCGTCGAGCTGGGCAATTTCTTTGTCGCGCTGATCCTGCTGGGCATTGGCTGGAACTTCGGCTTTATCGGCGCGACGACCATGTTGGCCGGTGCGCACGGCCCGCATGAGCGTGGCCGGATGCAGGGGCTCAACGATCTGCTGGTGTTCGGCGGTGTGACCGTTGCATCACTGGCATCAGGCGGGCTGATGAACTGCTCGGGGGGATCGCCGGTCGAAGGCTGGGCGGCGGTCAATCTGGCGATGGTGCCGTTTCTGGTGCTGGCGGGGGGATCGCTGTTGTGGCTGGTGCTGCGGCCCACCACGCAGGCGGCTGAATAGTTACCACCGCCGCGTTGCAGCTCGCAGGGTAAAACCCGGGCCCGGATCGGGCAACATGCCTTTCGCCACACGCGATGGATCATCCTTGGCCACGCCAAGCACCGGACCCGCCGCAGCCGCTGACAAAAGTGCCACGCTCGCCGCACGGTCGACGGAATTTCGCGCCCGGCGCGCCGAACGCAACTTTTCCAGGGCCGCGCCCGCCAGATTGCGCACCCCGTCCGCCGTTCCGTCCAGCAAAGGCAGGCGGCCTGCATCCTCAAGCGCCGGAATCGCCCTGAACCATGCGGCGATACCCGATGCGTATGCGGCCTGTCGCACGGTCGCCTCCTCCGCCCTGCCCAGCTTACTGGCTGCAACCCACATCAGATGGCCCGCTGTCTGGTCGATGTAGCGCGCAAAATGGTCGTCATCCTCAAACGCTTCGCGGTAGATGTCCCAGCGGCGTGCTGCCACGGCTTCATCCAGCAGACGCGCCTGATCTGCGTTCAGAATGGCCGCCAGCGGCGTGACAACCTCGTGCCGCCGGACCGTGCCACCGCCTGCGATCTCTTCCAGCGCGTCGCGCCACCATTGCAGGCGCATCTCGGCGATCATGGCCTCTTGGGTGACCCAGGGCGCGCGCGAAACTTCCACGTTGAATGCGTAAAGCGGAAACAGCACACGACGCGCTGCTACTGGTGCCGCCATGGCACAGCGAAAGCGCAAGGGATCGCCGCGCTCGACCAAGGCGGCACAGGCATTGAGATCCGCATCAAAGCTCATCGCGGGCGCACCACCGACAACAGATAGCCGAATTCACCCCGATGCGCGCGCCAGGACGCGGCCTCTGCCGCTGCGTTGTCCAGAACGCGGTTCAACGACTTGTCCGCGCCGGGCCGGAGTGTCGCGATGCGTGCGTCCAACGGGGTGTAATACGCCTCCCACGCTGCGTCTGACAGGTTGCGTTGTTCAACGATATCGTATCCCGCCGCCGCAATCTGCGCGGCGATCCCGCGGGCGTTGGTCATGGCGGGGTTCTCCCGTGCCCAGAAGTCGCGTGCGGCATCACTTGGCGTCTCGGTGAACCAGCAGGCTTCGGAAAAGGCGATCGCACCTCCCGGTCGAACCGACTTGCGCCACGCCCGCAGCGCGGTTTCCACCCCAAGAAAGTAGACCGCACCCGCGCACCAGATCAGATCATAGGCATTGGCAATCGTCGACATGTCCGCGCGTAAAACGGTCACGCGCGGATCGCCGCCCCACCTTACCCGCGCCGCATCGACGAAATGCGCTGTCTTGTCGAGAGCGGTGATGTGGCCCTCGGGGGCCCCCTGCAACAGAGCCGCGATATCCCCGCCGGGGCCACAGGCGACATCGGCAATAAGCGCGCGCGGGCCGGTCCCCGCGACATCCATCGCCCAGACTACGTCCGACGCTTCACCCGGCCCCTCGCGGGGCAGATCGCGGTGCAGGGTAAAGAACGCTTCGGCGTCAAAACTCATTCGCAAACTCCTCTCTGACCCCATACCGTACTTCCCGCTCCCCGACGCTGGGCCCCTTGCCAGCCAAAGCGACAGGCCCGACCGATGTGCCCTATTGACGCGGCCCCGAGGGCCACGTCACAGTTTCGTTCAGTGCCGCCATATCGCGGATGAGCTTCCAGCGGATCGCATCCAGCAAAGCCTCGAACGATGCATCCACGATGTTGGCGCTGACGCCTACCGTGGACCACCTGCGGCCCTGCCCGTCTTCGCTGTCAATGATGACGCGGGTCACGGCCTCGGTCCCGCCTTGCGTGATCCGCACCTTGAAATCGACCAGCCGCATGTCTTCGAGCATGGCAGAATACTGCCCCAGATCCTTGGCCAGCGCCTTGGAAAGCGCATTGACGGGGCCGCGATCATTGCCCGTCTCGTCCATGGATTCACTGACCGACAAACGCTTTTCCCCGTCGACCTTGACCACGACAACGGCCTCGGAAAGGCTGACCATCTGGTCGTACTTGTTCTTGCGCCGCTCGACCGTGACGCGGTAGCGCTTGACTTCAAAGAGCTCAGGCATCCGGCCCATGACGGTGCGGGCCAGCAATTCGAAACTGGCTTGTGCCGTGTCGTAGGAATAGCCTTCGGCCTCGCGGGCCTTGACCTCTTCGAGGATGGCGGCAAGTGCCGGATCCCCCTTTTCCAGCGTCAGCCCCGCGCTTGCCAGACGGCGGCGCAGGTTGGACTGCCCCGCCTGGTTCGACATCGGAATAATCCGCGCATTGCCGACCAATGCGGGGTCGATATGTTCATAGGTGCTGGGGTCTTTCAGAATTGCGCTGGCATGCAGCCCCGCCTTGTGGGCAAAGGCCGACGATCCCACAAAGGCCGCCTGCTTCATCGGCACCCGGTTGAGGATTTCATCAAGCATCCGCGAAGTCTGCGTCAGACGTTGAAGCCCTTCCTTGCTGACGCCGATTTCAAAGCGGCTGGCGTAAGGTTCCTTCAGCATCAGGATCGGGATCAGCGTCGTGAGATTGGCATTGCCACATCGCTCGCCCAGACCGTTCAGCGTCCCCTGAATTTGCCGCGCCCCGGCATCCACCGCGGCCAGGCTGCAGGCAACAGCATTGTCAGTGTCGTCATGGGTGTGGATGCCAAGCCGGTCTCCGGGGATACCTGCCGCAATCACGTCGGCCGTGATCCGCCCGACATCCGCAGGCAGCGTGCCGCCGTTGGTGTCACACAGCACGATCCAGCGCGCGCCGGCATCATACGCGGCGCGAATGGCTTGCAGGGCATAGTCGGGATTAGCCTTGTATCCGTCAAAGAAATGCTCGGCGTCAAACAGGGCTTCGCGGTCCTGCTTGACCAGATGTGCGACGGAACGGGCGATGTTATCCGTGTTTTCTTCCAGCGAAATGCCAAGCGCGGTCTTGACGTGAAAATCGTGGGTCTTGCCCACGATGCAGACCGATTTGGTGCCGGCGTTCAGCACGGCGGCCAACACATCGTCGTTTTCCGCCGACATGCCCGCACGCTTTGTCATGCCGAACGCTGTCATCCGCGCCCGCGTCTGGGGCGCGCTATCAAAAAAGGCAGAGTCGGTCGGATTAGCCCCCGGCCAGCCACCTTCGATATAGTCGACGCCCAGCTTGTCCAACGCCTCGGCGATGGTGCGTTTCTCGTCGGTGGAGAATTGCACGCCCTGCGTCTGCTGCCCGTCGCGCAGGGTTGTGTCATAGAGGGAGAGGCGGGTGCGATGGCTCACTTTAGCAACTCCAGCTTCGCCGGATCAAACGCTTCTGTCGGCTCAGCATTGGGTCCAGCCGGACCGATAGACAACTTGATACCGATGGCCTCAATCCGTGCCTTCAGCGCGTCTGCCTCTACGTAGTTTCGGGAATTGCGAAGGCGCTGCCATTCCACCAGATATGGGAAAAGTGCTCCGCTTTCCTTTGTAAGATTGTCGAAACTTGCCATTTCTTGATCGCCCCGAAACCAGTCCAACTTTTCGGCATCAGGAAATCCCAGCAACCTCAATCCTGCCTTCAGGGCCGTGTAGTCTCCATTTGAATGCAGTTCGTGGAGCTTCGAAAAGACCAAATGGCTGTTGATGTCATTCGATAGCGCGTCGATGATCTGTGGCGGCGGCGGTGAAACAGGTTTGATCCCATCGGTTGATCGAAACCAAGTTTTAAGCGTCATGGCCGCCTCCTCCCGCTTTCGCTCCGTCCAGTCCATCGGCTTACGGTAATGCGTCGACAGCATCACAAAGCGGATCACCTCGCCCGGCACGCCTTGGTCCAGCAGATCCCGCACCGTAAAGAAATTGCCCAGCGATTTGGACATCTTTTTGCCCTCGACCTGCAGCATCTCATTATGCATCCAGACATTGGCGAATTCGTGCCCAGCGCACCGGCTCTGGGCGATCTCGTTTTCGTGGTGGGGGAACATCAGGTCGTTGCCGCCGCCGTGGATGTCGAAATGCGTGCCCAGCAGGTCATGCGCCATGGCCGAGCATTCGATATGCCATCCGGGGCGGCCCCTGCCCCAAGGTGACGGCCAGCCCGGCAAATCGTCGGACGACGGTTTCCACAGGACGAAATCCATCGGATCTTCCTTGAACGGTGCGACCTCGACCCGCGCGCCTGCAATCATGTCATCGACCGACCGGCCCGACAGCGCGCCATATTGCGCGTAGGATCGGACGCGGAACAACACATGCCCTTCTTTCTCGTAGGCATGGTCCTTGGCGATCAGATCCTCGATCATCGTGATCATCTGGCCGATATACTGGGTCGCGCGCGGCATCGCGTCAGGCTCCAACGCGCCGATCGCGGCCATGTCATCGAGAAACCATTGCGTGGTCTCAGCCGTGATGTCGCCGATGCTGCGGCCGCTCTCGGCGGCGCGGGCGTTGATCTTGTCATCCACATCGGTGAAATTGCGCACATATGTGACGTGATCCGCCCCGTACACATGACGCAACAGACGGTACAACACATCGAACACGATCACAGGCCGTGCATTGCCCAGATGGGCACGGTCATAGACCGTCGGTCCGCAGACATACATGCGCACGTTGTCTGGGTTGATCGGAACGAAATCCTCCTTGCGGCGGGTTTTCGTGTTGTGCAGGCGTATGGTCGTCATCGCGGGGTCCTCGCGCAGGTGTGGCGCGGGCTTGGCACATATCTGTCAGAATGGAAACAACATGAACAAGGCCCGCGGCTGATGGCTCAGCCGGAAATACAGATCGTAATGAGGCAGGTCTTGGTCATGCCAACTGATTAGCAAAGGACGCAGCCCGCGCCAAGCGTCTTGTCGGCGTGCAGGTGATTGACGAATCCTCCCGCCTCTGCGTCCTTGCGCGCTGACCGCAAGGAGGACGCGCCATGGAACCATCTACACGTATCGCAGGGCTGCTGGGCGGCGGTGATGATGGCTGGAGTGTCTTCAACCGCGCCCGCGCGATGATCGCAGCCGGAACGCCGGTCACAGAGCTGACGATCGGCGAGCATGATATCCGCACAGCCGCGCCCATATTGCAGGAAATGCATCGCGCCACGCTTGCGGGACACACCGGCTATGCCGCAATACCGGGGACGAAAGCGCTGCGCGACGCCGTGGCCCGGCGGGTGCTGTACCGCACCGGCGTGGCGACCACCAGCGACAACGTGATGATTACGCCGGGCGGGCAGTCGGCGCTGTTCTCGGCGCATGCCGCTGTGACCGATCCGGGCGATGTGGCGCTCTTTATCGACCCCTATTATGCGACCTACCCCGGCACGATCCGTGGTGTTTCTGCCATCCCGCGCAGCGTCAAGGCGCATGCCGAAAATGCGTTTCAGCCGCGCCCTTCGGATATTGACGACGCTGCGGCAGATGCCCGTTCGCTGTTGATCAATTCACCCAACAATCCCACGGGGGTGGTTTATTCGCGTGAAACGCTCGAAGGGATTGCCGCGGTTTGCAAGCAGCGGGATCTGTGGCTGATCTCGGACGAGGTTTATGACACGCAGGTCTGGGAAGGTACCCATATCAGCCCCCGTGCCATTTCCGGCATGGCAGAGCGGACGCTGGTTGTAGGCTCCATGTCGAAATCCCACGCAATGACCGGATCGCGATGCGGCTGGATCGTCGGCCCGCAGGAAATCATTGCGATGATGATAAACCTTGCAACCCACACGACATACGGGGTGCCCGGTTTCATCCAGGACGCGGCCACCTACGCCCTGATGCAAGGACCAGAACTTGAAAATGAAGTCGGAGCGCCGTTCCGACGCCGCCGTGCCCTGGCCAAGGCAATTCTGGCCCGGCAGAATACCGTGTCGCTGGTACCAGCGCAGGGGGCAATGTATCTGATGCTGGATATTCGCGCCACTGGCCTTGATGGTGGGAAATTTGCCAATGGCCTGCTGG
This sequence comes from Sulfitobacter sp., assembly GCA_024637305.1. Lineage (GTDB taxonomy): Bacteria > Pseudomonadota > Alphaproteobacteria > Rhodobacterales > Rhodobacteraceae > Sulfitobacter. The sequence goes on along the minus strand of JAGXFI010000158.1, from coordinate 10,954 downwards.
ATGCCCACCAAATCGCCGTTATGCCCGGCGAGAGCTTTGGCACCGCTGCGGCAGGACATGTCCGTGTGGCAATGACGATAGAGGATAGCGCATTCGAATCGGCACTTGCGACGCTTTGCAACTTCGCGGCATCCAAAGCGTGCGGCACGGCCCGCAAGGACCGCGCCGCACCCGCGTTTAGTGACGTTTAGAAGCGGAACGATCCGCGGATATTGAACGTGGTCGCATCCGCGTCGATGCCGGTACCGTCGATATCGTCAAAGCGATGCTCCAACAATTCGCCGCCGACCACGAAGCGATCGGTAACCTTGTAGGCAACACCAACACCGGCGAAACCACCTGTATCATCGCCCAGAGACGTGCTCGCGCGTGCGACACCGGCAGTCGCGTAGACCAGCGTTCTGCCCAAGTCATAACCGCCGCGCAGTTTCAGCCGTGCCACGTCATCGACAGTCGCCGCGCCGCCGAGATCAATATCGGTCTTGTCATACTCGAGCTCACCACCCAGCACGAAGCGGCCGAAATCGTAGTCATAGCCGGCATGGATACCGTAGGTATTGTCGTTTCCTTCAACACCAGCGATGTTGGTCGTGACATCAGCATAGCCAAGGTTGAGACCGGCGTAGAAGCCCGTCCAATCACCACCGCTGTAGACTGGTGCCTCCGGCACGATCACCGGCTGCTCCACCACAGGCTCGGCAAGGCTGCCGGCATGTGCAGCACCGGTCAATGCCAGCGCAGAAGTCATCGTAATAAGAGTCATTTTCGTCAGATGTTTCATGAGGTTCTCCTCGAACTTGAAATGCGAGCGCGGTTGCTCATCGCTCAACGCGCTACTTAGACACTGGTTGCACTGAATGCAGATCAAGGTCGCGTGATCGGCAGAAACTGGCGCAAAAATGCAACCATTTCGGATGTCGCAAACAGTATATGCGTCGCAATCGGGACAGATCGGCCGCGTTTACATGTCAGAATTTTGCGCAGGGAGAACGCGCTGTGCAGCACAACCGATGCAAAATCGCCTTGATCAGTCGCACCATCGGCGCGGAACGCGGTCGCGCCGCGCGCGGCGCTCCGGTCGTGTAGCACACGCCACCCCTTCCCCGATATCGATACCGATCAGGATCGTCTTGAAATGACCGAACAATCCCCTATCCGCAGTGGTGGCCGTGCCGCCCGCCGTGCCGCGCGCGCCGCTCCTTTGGCTGAAAACCTCCGCCCCATCCGCCCGGGCCTTTCCGGCGGACAGTACAAACCGCTGACCGATGCGGATGTGCAGCGCATTCATACCGCCGCCTTGGACGCCCTTGAAACCATCGGGCTTGCGGATGCGCCAGCTTCGGGGGTGGCTTACCTGACGGGGGCCGGCGCGATCCTTGGCGATGACGGGCGCATACGGTTCCCGCGCAGTCTGGTCGAGGAAACGATCGCGAAAGCCAACCGCTCGGTCACCTTGTTCAGCCGAGACGGGCGCACCGATCTGGAACTGAGCGGTACACGCGTGCATTACGGAACGGCAGGTGCCGCCGTTCACATGGTCGACGTCGACGGCAAGCATTACCGCGAAAGCACCGTGCAGGACCTGCATGATGCAGCACGAATCGTCGATGCCCTGGAGAATGTGCATTTCTGTCAGCGCCCGATGGTCTGCCGCGACATCCCCGACAATCGCGAGATGGACCTCAACAGTGTTTACGCCGCCTGCGCCGGTACGACCAAACATGTGGGCGTATCCTTTACCGAAGCCGCGTTTGTCGGCCCGGCCATCGAAATGCTGCACCTGATCGCAGGAGGCGAGGACAAATGGCGCGAACGGCCTTTCGTTTCGAACTCCAACTGTTTTGTCGTCCCGCCAATGAAATTCGCCACGGAGTCCTGCGAAGTGATGGAGGCATGTATCGCCCATGGCATGCCTGTCCTATTGCTGTCTGCCGGGATGTCGGGCGCTACGGCACCCTCGACCATCGCCGGCGCGATTGTGCAGGCTGTGGCGGAATGCCTCGCCGGACTGGTCTATGTTCATGCGGTCAAACCGGGGCATCCGGCGATTTTCGGCACCTGGCCCTTCGGTCTTGACCTGCGGACCGGTGCCATGACCGGCGGTTCCGGCGAACAAGCGCTGCTCACCGCAGGCTGCGCGCAGATGCACCGCTTCTATGACCTGCCAGGCGGGGCGGCTGCGGGCATCGCAGACAGCAAGCTGCCGGATATGCAGGCGGGTTGGGAACAGATGTGTTCCAATGTCATGGCCGGGCTGTCGGGCCTCAACATGGTTTACGAGGCAGCGGGCATGCATGCATCGCTGTTGGGTTTTTGCCACGAATCCCTCATATTGGGCGACGACATCATCGGTCAGGCGCTGCGTTGCGTCCGCGGCATCGAGGTCAACGATGAAACATTGGCGCTAGACCAGATGGCACAGGTCTGCATGGGCGGCCCGGGCCACTACCTTGGCACGGACCAGACGCTTAGCCGCATGCAAAGCGATAACGTCTATCCGTCCTGTGGCAACCGGATGTCCCCCAAAGAGTGGGTGGAAAACGATAAACCGGACCTCATAGCCCGCGCGACTGCGCGCAAGGAGGCGATACTGCGCGAAAGGTCCCGCGCGCGGTTCGATTCCTCGACTGATGCCGCAATCCGTGCGCGCTTCACTATCCACCTGCCGAAATGAAAAGAGGCCCGGCGTTGGTGGGATACGCCGGGCCTCCCGTTGGTTGCTGACGGCCCCTTAGCTCTCTGGCATCATGCCTGCGTCGCGCGCGGCCTGAACTTCGGCATCGTCGAGCATGCCATCCGCGTTGGCATCGACCTGGTTGAACTGATCAACGGTCATCTCGGGATAGACTGCCTGTACTTCGGCAATTGTGAGCATCCCGTCGCCATCCGCATCGACTTCGGTGGCTGCCGTCCCCATCGCGGGCAGGATCATCGCAATCGATGCAGCGGCGGCGAACTTCGTGAAATTTGTCATGGTGTACTCCTTGGTATTGCGGGCCTTGAATAACTCGTGGCCTCACAAGGTTAGATGCGCCAGACGCAATTCGCGTCCCTGCCCCGCCCACGGCCCGCCAAAGCCCGCCGATCACCGGGCACGCCATGCGCGGGTGCTTGCCAAAAAAGGGGGGGCAACGACAATAGGCGGAAACTCCCCGTCTGGTAGTATCTCAATCCCTGCGTGATGAAGGGGCTTCCTAGCCAGAAGAGGTCCAATCATGCGATACCCTATCGAGGCCGAGACACAGCTGGTCGCAACACTCCTTCCCCGGTTGCGCCGCCGTGCGCGCCGCCTGCTACGCGATCCGAACGAAGCGGACGACCTCGTACAAGACGCGCTGATCCGGCTGCTTCAGACCAACCGGCAGAAAAAGATCAGGTCACCGGGACCTTATGCAATGATCATCCTGCAAAACCTTGCGCGCGAACGCTGGCGCGCCCGCCGCGAAACCGAAGCGCTGGAAGACGACGTCGCTGCGACCCAGCCCACCGGCACCGCGCGACTGGTCTGCGGCGAAATTGCAGCGGCCATTGACCGTCTGCCCGCCGATCAGGCCGCTTTGATGCAGCAGGTGATGCGCGGCGAAACCAGCCCTCAGGTGCTGGCCGCCGGGGCCGGTTGTCCTGTCGGGACGATCATGTCCCGACTTGCGCGCGCCCGCGGGACGCTCAAGACCCGGATGGGCATGAAACCGGACGGATCCGTGGCTGAGTTGCTGTAGTGTCCGGAATTTTCGAAAATTCCGCTGCGTTTTCTTTGCAAGAAAACGGCCACAGTTGAGATGTCTACGAAAAAAGGGAGAGCCGAAGCTCTCCCTGTAGTCTCGCCGTCCAAGCTCAATATGTTAACCGCTCGATTTATGTTCTGCCTGCGGCTTGGACGTCGTCCAGGGCGAGCGCACCCGCCCCCGAACTCTCAGCTACACCCAGACGTCCCGCCGCAGGTGTTGCATTTCATGCAGGTGCCGTTGCGCACCAGCGTGTAGTTGCCGCATTCGCCGCAAGCCTCGCCTTCGTAGCCCTGCATCTTGGCTTTGACACGGGCGTCCAGCGACGTGGCTCCGCTGGCGACCGTGGTGGTGGACATCGCCACCGCAACGCCGCCCGCGCCTTCGGGTGTCATGACCTGCACTGCCCGCGCCAACTGCGCCTGACCGCCCTGCAGCACCGTAAAGCTTTGCGGCACGCGGTTGCGCAGATAGCCTGGCGAGGTGATCTGACGCAGGACTTCCAGCGACTTGATGGCGGCGGATTCGCTCAGCTCGGACACGTTTGCGGCGCCTTCTTCCTCACCGCGGCCCAGATCGTCGAACGTGGCCCCCTGAGGTTGAACATGTGCCAAGTCGGTCCGGTCAAGATAGCTGACGGCAAGTTCGCGGAAGATGTAGTCGAGGATCGACGTCGCGTTCTTGATGCTGTCGTTGCCCTGGACGATGCCTGCGGGTTCGAACTTGGTGAAGGTGAAGGCATCGACGAACTCTTCCAGCGGGACGCCGTATTGCAGGCCGACACTGACCGCGATGGCAAAGTTGTTCATCATCGCACGGAAACCGGCACCTTCCTTGTGCATGTCGATGAATATCTCGCCGAGGCTGCCGTTTTCGTATTCACCTGTCCGCAGATAGACCTTGTGACCGCCCACATTCGCCTTTTGGGTATAGCCCTTGCGGCGCTGTGGCATCTTTTCACGGTGCGACTTGATGATTTCCTTGACCACGACCTTCTCGACGATCTTCTCGGCCAGTACCTTGGCTTTTTCGTGCATGGAGCCGGTCTCAAGGATTTCCGCCGCATCATCGTCATCCTCGACCAGCGAAGCCGCCAGCGGCTGGCTGAGCTTGGATCCGTCGCGATAGAGCGCATTGGCCTTGATACCGAGGCTCCAGGAAAGCTCATACGCCTTCTGGCAATCTTCGATCGTGGCATCGTTGGGCATGTTGATCGTCTTTGAAATCGCGCCAGAGATGAACGACTGTGCGGCGGCCATCATGTAGATGTGGCTGTTGACTGACAGATAACGCTTGCCCTTCTTGCCGCAGGGATTGGCGCAATCGAAGATGCTGTAATGCTCTTCCCGAAGATGCGGCGCGCCTTCCAGTGTCATGGTGCCGCAGACATGATCGTTTGCCGCGTCGATGTCCTTCTTCAAAAACCCGAGCGATTTGAGCAGGTCGAACGTCGGATCATTCAGCTTGTCCGCCGGGATACCGAGGACCTGCGTGCAGAACTCCTCGCCCAGCGTCCACTGGTTGAAAACGAAGCGGATGTCGAATGCCTGTTTCAGCGCGCCATCCACCTTGGCGAGCTCATTCGCGCCAAAGCCGTGCCCGACAAGCGACGTATGGTTGATCCCCGGCGCATTGCCGATGGTGCCATGGCCCACGGCGTAGCTGACGATCTCTTCGATCTGCGCCGACCCGTAGCCGAGCTTTTCCAGAGCGGCGGGGACGGATTGGTTGATGATCTTGAAATACCCGCCACCGGCAAGTTTCTTGAATTTCACCAGCGCGAAGTCCGGCTCGATCCCTGTGGTGTCGCAATCCATGACCAGACCGATAGTGCCGGTGGGGGCGATGACGGACACTTGCGCATTGCGGAACCCGTGCGCCTCACCGAGCTTGAGTGCTTCGTCCCAGCACGACATCGCCACATCGACCAGACCCGGCTGCGGGCAGTTCGCGTGATCGAGCGGCACCGGCTTGACGGACAGCGCCTCGTAGCCTGCGGTTTCCGCATAGGCCGCCGCGCGGTGATTACGGATGACGCGGGCCATGTGCCTGGCGTTCTTGGCATATCCCGGAAACGCGCCCAGCTCGCCCGCCATTTCGGCGGAGGTGGCATAAGACACGCCCGTCATGATCGCGGTCAAGGCACCACATAGTGCGCGGCCCTCGTCGCTGTCATAGGAATACCCCATGTTCATCAGCAGGCCGCCGATGTTCGCATAGCCCAGACCCAGCGTGCGGAAGTCATAGCTGCGCTGCGCGATTTCCTTGGATGGGAATTGCGCCATCATCACTGAGATTTCCAGCGTCACGGTCCAGAGGCGCGAGGCGTGCATGTAATCTTCGACCTGAAATTCGCCGTCTTTCAGGAACGTCAGCAGGTTCATCGACGCAAGGTTGCAGGCGGTATCATCCAGGAACATGTATTCCGAACAGGGGTTCGAGCCGCGTATTGCGCCGTCTTCGGGGCAGGTGTGCCAGTCGTTTACCGTGTCGTGATACTGGATACCGGGATCCGCGCAGGCCCATGCGGCGTGGCCGACCTGGTCCCACAAAGCGCGGGCGCGGATGGTTTTCGCCACCTTGCCTGTGGTGCGGTCCAGCAATTCCCAATCGGCGTCTTTTTCGACAGCGTGCAGAAACGCGTTCGTCACGCGGATCGAGTTATTGGAATTCTGGCCGGAGACGGAATTATACGCCTCACTGTCCCAATCGGTGTCATAGGTCGGGAATTCGATGCCGGTATGGCCCTGCTTGGCGTAATCCAGCACGCGTTTGACGTAGGTTTCCGGGATCGCGACCTTCTTGGCCTCGCGGATCGCCAGCTTCAGTTGATCGTTCTTTGCCGGATCATAAGCATCCGCTTCCAGCCCGTCCCAGGCTGCGATCGCCTTGAAGATCAGATTGAGCTTCTGCTCGTGCATCTTGGAGCCCGCGACGATGCTGGCGACCTTCTGCTCTTCGAGAACCTTCCAATTGATAAAATCTTCGATATCGGGGTGGTCTGCGTCGACGATGACCATCTTGGCCGCACGGCGCGTGGTGCCGCCCGACTTGATCGCGCCCGCAGCACGGTCTCCGATCTTGAGAAATCCCATCAGGCCGGAGGATTTCCCGCCACCCGACAGCTTTTCGCCCTCGCCGCGCAGCGACGAGAAGTTCGTGCCCGTGCCGGACCCGTATTTGAACAGGCGCGCCTCGCGGACCCACAGGTCCATGATGCCGCCGTCACCCACCAGATCGTCCTTGACCGACTGGATGAAGCACGCATGTGGTTGGGGGTGTTCGTAAGAGGATTTCGAACGGGTCAGCTTGCCGGTCTTGTAGTCCACATAATAGTGACCCTGTGCCGGGCCGTCGATGCCATAGGCCCAGTGCAGTCCGGTGTTGAACCACTGAGGAGAGTTCGGTGCCGCGCGCTGCGAGGCCAGCATATGGCGCATCTCGTCATAGTAGGATTGTGCGTCTTCTTCGGTGGTGAAATAGCCACCCTTCCAGCCCCAGTAGGCCCACGCGCCTGCCAGCCGGTCGAAGACCTGCTTGGAAGACGTCTCGCCGCCCATCTCGGCACCTTCATCGGGAACGGAGCGCCAGAGGAATTCGGGGACACCCTTTTCTTTCACGCGCTTGACCTTGCTGGGGACGCCTGCCTTGCGGAAATATTTCTGAGCGATCACATCGGACGCGACCTGGCTCCAGCTGCGCGGCACTTCGACGTTGTCGAGATGAAAAACAACGGAGCCATCGGGATTGCGAATCTCGGACACTGTGGTGACGAAATCCAGGTCCGCATAAGCATCCTGGCCAGATTTTGTGAATTTCCGTTCAATTTTCATTTTGCCTGCCTCATTTCCAGCATTATCCTTCACAGACCCGCGCATCTGATGTGCGCGTTTCCACCTCTCCGTTCGGCAAGGGACCCACGAATACCGTTTGGTCCCGACGCATGATCGAAACAAACCTCACATCCGAGACGCTTTTTCAAAACCGTCTTCCTGCCCCTGCCGCTGCGCCGTCCTGTAGGTTTAAACACTACATCTAGTGGCGGCGCTGTCAGCTCGCACAACTTGGCGTATTGGCCCCCCACGGGTCAACGATTTTATTCACCGTATCTTCACACATTTTGGGTTGACCTGTGCCGATCTGCGTACCTTGTGCCGAGGTTGCGTGATTCAATAGGTTAATGGCGGGCAAGCCATGTCTGGGGGTCGTTTTGGGGATGGTTTGGAAAAGTGGAATAATTCGGCACGCTTACCGACGGCACGGGGCGGTGGACAAGTTTGGAAAGACGTTAACTTAGGTTAAAAAAGAAGTTAACGGCCCAGTTTTCGTGATGCTTTCGGAGCTGAAAAAAAACTTGAGCCGACCGTTACGCACATGCCCAAACAGGTGGTTGTTGCATAATCGACACCAGCAATTCCACCACAGCTTGTGGCCTTCCCGCATAAAGCGAGAAAGCAACACAAGATATAGATGATTTAGAAAGTGGTCGGGGCGAGAAGATTCGAACTTCCGACCCCCTGTACCCAAAACAGGTTTACCATTCGCACTGATTCGGAAGTAATCGACTTATGCAACTGAAATTAAGATATTTTTCACGTTATACTCCGGTTGATTATGAGGCATTTGGTCCCGTATAGTGCGATAATGTGGCTACTAATTGGCTACTAGTTTTACAATCTTGGAGCCAACAGCATGACCCAGGTCCATCTGAGAGCCGAATATGTACGCGATCTACCCCTGCCAGATCGAGGGCAGACGTTTTACTTCGACATTCAGACGCAAGGTCTTGGAATTCGTGTTGGTTCCCGCAAAAAAACTTACTTTGCAGAAGGCCGCGTGGGGTCCAAGAAACGACGCGTGACACTGGGATCTACAGACAACATCACCCTGAACGATGCTCGTAAGCTTGCGAAGAAAGTCTTAGCGGAGATGGTAGGCGGCACGGATCCAAACAGGGTTAAGGCAGAAGAACGCGCGAGAGCGATGACGCTGAACGATGCTTTGAAAATTTACTTGCAGGATCAAAGGTTGAAGGAAAATACCGCCAAAGAAAACCTGCGTCTCATCACAACCGACTTCAAGGATTGGTTGGAGAAAGATGTGAAGGGAATCAGTCCTTCGATGGTTGTGAGAAGATTCGAGGAGATCAGCGACCGCAGTCCAACCGTGGCGAATCACACCTTTTGGGTGCTTCGGGCGGTGCTAAACTATGCTCGTGTGGTGACAAAAACCGATGCAGGCGAATTCACGTTGCCTCCGAATCCCTGCCAGCGTCTGACCGACCTCAACCGTTGGCACAAATCGAAGCCGCGCACTGGAAGACTTAGCGCAGATCAGTTCCCGGCGTTCTTTCAGGCGCTGGAGCAGGCTAAAAGCCCGATCTTTGCCGACTTTATGGAACTATTGGTGAGGGCCGGTCTGAGGCGCAATGAGGCCGCGTCGCTCAGCTGGGCCGATATCGACATGATCGGGAAGACATTCACGATTACTGCCGAGAAATCGAAATCAGGCAAGCCCCTAACCCTGCCCATGTCATCGCAAATCCATGAACTGTTCCAGCGGCGCAGAGCATCAGCGGTCGAAGCTGATAAAGTATTTGGCGAAGCCAAGCGTTTCGATCCACGCAAGAGCCTCCTCCGCCTGCGCGAGGGGGTTTCCGCCACCATTACCTTTCACGATCTGCGCCGCACGTTCTTGACTGTTGCCGAAGAACAGGCGGTACCCTACGGGCTGTTAAAAAAGTTGACCAATCACAGCGCGGGCAATGACGTGACGCTCAAACATTATGCAAATACCGTGGAACACGAGACATTACGCCCGTACATGCAGCGAATCAGCGACCAGATTGATCGCTTGAGTGGCCTCTCCAACGAGAGTCAAAAAATTCAAGATCAGATCACTCGCCTACGGCAGGTTTGCAAATCTCTTGCGGAGTTTAAGGTTTTTACCAACCAAATAAGTAGTTTAGAAGACATAGCCGACGAAATTCAACGATATAACCTTCTCAATAAAGCATCTTGACCTTTCTCTCTCAATGGCAAATATTTGCATTACTAGAGCGAGACCAATGGAGTGGCGTCGCTGACTTCTTTGCCTTCTGCGGTGGGCATGGATGATCGGGGACCGTTCGCAAATAACGCGTATAGCGCGCAGCGAAACATCATTCCTTGGAGATATCAGCCATGACGCCCAAGCTGAACACAGCCCAACCAACACCCGCAAAGCCCGCATTCAACTCAGACTTGCCGTTTCTTTCACCTCAGCAAGTGGAAAAAATGACCGGTGGAGCCATTACCTCTGGTTACCTTAAGACTGACCGGTATGAAGCTGAAGCAAACGGCACCTTGCCCAAAATCCCGTACTACCGTTTCGGATATCGGACGATCCGGTACAAGCCAGATGACTTGCAGAGCTTCATCGAATCAAATCGGGTGGGCTAAGGCATGTCAGGCAAAATTGCGAAGCTCATTCATCAGGAAAAGCGGCTGAAACTGAAAGTTAAGAAGGCTTTCGCTGGCGGCCAAGATCTCCATTCTCCCACAAGAACTTACCTCAAAAGCTATGCCGCTCGCTACGTCGCAGCTGTTGATGCGTTGCAGGGACTTCGCAAACCTCAATCGGTAGAAGCCGTGCAAACGTTTGCACGAGAAATGGATGCGTGGGCACCCTGCGATGAACCGGTTCGACTGAACCCAGTGCTGAAATCTTCCTACACGGATTGTCAAGAAAGTAGCTACCGGTACCTGTTGAGCTTCGGGGTGAAAAATCGCGCGCGGCAAATCTTGGTACGAAACCTTCTTCTTGCGCGGTGGGAAACCCAACCGGCACAATCTCAATTTCGCGGTGGGCGCGAACAAGCCATTAAACAGGTAAAATCAGCCTACCTCAAAGGGCATAGGTACGTCTTTGAAATGGACGTTCACCATTGCTTTAAAAGTTTCGACAGGAAGGGTATTGCTGAATACCTGTCCCTGCCCGAAAGAGTAGTCACCGGCATTCTCTCTGGTGATGAACTCAATATTAGTCTCTCTCCTAACTGGGTGGATGAGGTTGATAACGCTTGCTTAGGCTACACTGATCTTCCAGATTCTGACCTGCCCCTTTTTTCAGGGCCACTCGTAAGTCGAGCCTGTTCTCCTTTGGTCTGCCATCATTCGGCAGCGTGAGCAATGGGCGCAGGCGCGGAGCCATCAGTTAGCTCAAGCGGCTGCGCCCATTGCGTTTTGTTG
>JAGXFI010000021.1 GCA_024637305.1 Sulfitobacter sp. | reverse complement strand
CTTCGACTGCAACCATCTGGCCTCCTGCGGTGTTGAAGCATATGTTTTTTCGATTTCACGCCGCCAGCACCCCTTTTCCTTGTGTCCAAAGCACCGTGCCCCATCACAAGAGCGCAAGGATATGGGAATGGTGTTTGCGCACGCGGCGGATTAATTGTTATCGTGACAAGAACAAACAAGTGTAACAGCACGATCCGCAGAGATCCTCCAAAGAGCAGGAGCGGTGCGTGCGATCTGGTGAGGATTTGCGAGTGAAGCGAGCATCATTGGGCATGCGTGCGGCAGTGGTGTCGGCCATTGTTGCGGCGGGGGCCTTGGCTGCGCCAGCGGCAGAGGTGAAACTGACGGGCATATCCGACAAGGACGATCTGTTCGGCATCGTTGCCGGTGGCTCTTTGCTGGTCGAACAAACGCTTGACAAAGAAGCCCCGCCGGCCACCTCGGAAATCCTTGCTGCAGCCCAGGCCGATTATAAGCGGCTGCTTGCGGTACTGTACGACAATGGTTATTTCGGAGCCACGGTCAGCATAGAGGTCGATGGGCGCGAAGCGGCGGCGATCCCGCCTGTGCAGCCGCCATCCCAGATCGACACGGTGCGTATCAATGTCGATCCCGGTCCGCAATTTCGCTTTGCCCGCACCGAAATCGCTCCGACGGCCCAAGGTACACAGCTGCCCGAAGGCTTTGCGCGCGGAGAAACCGCGAGCCTGGGGGTTCTCAAGCAAACGGTAGCTGCCGGGATCGAAGGCTGGCGCGATCAGGGACATGCCAAAGCCGAATTGACAAATCAGGAACTGACGGCGCGCCATCAGGACCGCACCGTCAGCGCCGCATTACGGCTGGCACCGGGGCCAAGGCTGGTGTTTGGCCCCCTTGGCGTCAGTGGCGAAAGTGCTGTCAGAACAGAACGCATTCTGGATATCGCCGGGTTGCCGACCGGCCAGGTATTTTCACCTGAAGAACTCCGCCTCTCTACCGAGCGTCTGCGGCGTACAGGTGCGTTCAGCGCCGTTGCTTTGATCGAAACGGATCGGATCGGTCCTGACGCCAGCTTGCCGATCACTGCGCAGATCACCGACGCTCCCCAACGGCGTCTCGGCTTTGGCGCTGAGTTGTCGACGCTGGAGGGGTTGACCCTCAGTGCGTACTGGCTGCACCGTAACCTTCTGGGCGGTGCCGAAAGATTGCGTATCGAAGGCGAAGTCAAAGGCATCGGCGGGGAAACCGGCGGCACCGATTACCGCGTGACTGCAAGGTTCGAGCGTCCCGCGACATTCAATGAGGACACGAATTTCTATGCGCTGGCAGGGATCGAACAGCTCGATGAGGTATCATACTTCTCGCGCCAGTTTGACCTAGAAGCCGGGATCGAACGTATCGCCTCGCCGGAACGGACGTATCGATTGGGCCTTGGCCTGCGACGGGCCGAAACGCGCGATGCATTCGGGACCAACCGATATACGCTGCTGACGCTCCCGCTTGGGTTGGAGTTCGACTATCGCGAAGAGCCGCTGGATGCGAAGGGCGGCTATTACCTCAGGGCCGGTGTAACGCCTTTTGTCGCCGTTTCAGGTGCAGATAATGGCCTGCGCACCTACGTTGACGGGCGCTATTACAAGACCTTTGGCGATGCTCGACCTGTTACCTTCGCACTGCGCGGTCAATTCGGATCGGTCTACGGACCGGATCTGTCGACGGCCCCGGCAGATTACCTGTTTTATTCCGGGGGCGGCGGGACCGTGCGGGGACAGCCCTATCAATCGCTCGGAGTCGATCTGGGCGGTGGCGATACCGTTGGCGGACGATCATTCGTCGGCGTGGCGGCAGAAGTTCGCGTGCAGGCGACAGACACCATCGGGGTCGTGGGTTTTGCCGATGCAGGCTATATCGGCGAAGAGGAATTCTATGACGGATCCGGCGAGTGGCATTCAGGCGCGGGTCTCGGGCTGCGCTATAACACCGGCATCGGGCCAATCCGGCTGGACGTGGCGGTGCCCACATCCGGGCCGGAAACCGGTGATAACGTTCAGGTCTATATCGGCATAGGGCAGTCTTTCTGATGCGTATCATCTCCTTTCTGGCACGTTTTCTGATTGTCGCTCTTTTGGCTGCCGGTCCGGCGGCTGCGCAGGATGAAGACGAAGGCTTTCTGACCCGCAAGCTACAAGAGTTGCTCAGCGGAGCGGGGCGGACGGTCGACATCGTCGGTTTCCAAGGCGCGTTGAGTTCGCAGGCATCGTTTACGCGGATGACCATCGCGGACGATGAAGGTATCTGGCTGACGCTCGAAGATGTCGTGCTGGAATGGAACCGTTCCGCCCTGTTGGCCGGGCGGCTCGAGGTCGAAAGGCTTACCGCCGCGCGGGTTGATTTGCCGCGCTTGCCTGAAACGCAAGGCTCCGATCTGCCCGACGCTGAAGCGACGCCGTTTTCCCTGCCGGAGCTGCCTGTTTCGGTCAATATCGAGCTGTTCGAGATACAGCAGATCAACATCGGCGCATCGCTGCTGGGCGAAGAAGCGCAGCTGGCCTTGACCGCTTCGGCGCGGCTGAATGATGACGGTCTGTTTGCCGACTTGAATGCCAGCAGGACGGATGGCAAAGCAGGGCAGTTCGACATCAACGCGACGTTAAACAGGTCTGATAACGCGCTGGATCTGCTGTTGAAACTTGAAGAAGGCGAAGACGGGATCGCCGCGCGCCTGCTCAACATCCCCGACAAACCCTCCGTGCGGCTGGAAGTGGCGGGCAACGGGCCGCTGGATGATTTCACGGCCGACGTGGTGCTGGCAACCGCGGGTGAGGAACGCCTTGCCGGACAGGTCAAGCTGAACGCCGAGGTGCCAGCAGCAGAAGGTGCAACGCCAGACCGCCGCGTGACGGCGGACATCGACGGTGACATCACGGCGCTTGTGCTGCCGCAGTATCGCGAATTCTTTGGTCCCGATGTGGGCCTGCAACTTGATGCGCTGTTGCGCGGGGACGGGGGCGTCGATGTGCGCCGCTTTGCGCTGGATGCGGCTTCGGCCCAGTTGGCGGGGAAGATCACCCTGGGCCCCGAAAAATGGCCGCAGCTTGTCGACATCGAAGGCACCGTCGCCCGCGCGGATGGGGAGCGCGTGCTGTTGCCCGTTGGCGGTGGTGATACCTATGTGGACCGGGTCGTGCTCGATATCGGGTTCGACGCGGCTTCGGGGGACACCTACGAAGCTGTCTTTGATGTGACCGGCCTGCAAACCAGCGGCGTCATCATAGAACAGACGCGCCTGTCGTCACGCGGCACGGTCCAGACACGCCCCGGCGCGCCGAGGGCGATTGATGGCGCTGTGGACTTTGTCATGACCGGGCTCGCGATGGATAACGTCGGAACCGACGAGGCACTGGGCCGCGAGATTTCCGGGTCGGCGGAGTTGGATTATGTCGAAGGGCAGCCGTTCCGTATCAGCGACCTCACCCTTGCCGGGACCGATTATGGTCTCGCAGGAAACATGGAAATCGGCGTAGGCGAGGGCCTGCAAACACGCATCGACGCTGTCTTGAATGCAGATGACCTCAGCCGCTTTTCCGCCCTTGCCGGACGGGAACTGGCAGGTCGCGCCGACGTCTCGGTGGAAGGCAGCGTGACGCCGCTGAGCGGTGCGTTCGATCTGGCGGTTGCGGGTACTGCGACCGATATTGTGACAGGCATACCGCAGGCGGATGCGGTACTTGCCGGTCAGACAGAGTTGAGTCTGATCGCGCAAAGGGACGAGACCGGCACGTTTGTCCGGGATCTCAGCCTGGAAAACTCCGCGCTCGACTTTCAGGGCGGGGCCGTGCTTGCCAACGAAAACAGCCGCGTCACCGGCGATGCAACATTGCGCGACATAAGCCTTGTGCTGCCGCAGTACAGCGGCCCGGTCACGGTGAGGGGTAGCGCCCTTCAGGATCAGCGCGGATGGTCCGTCGACGTTCAAAGCGATGGGCCTTACGGCGCGCGTGCCAGCGTGCAGGGTTTGGCGACAGGCCCCGATGCCGCGATCGAGTTCGAGGCATTAGTCCCCGAACTCAACCGATTTGTGCCTCAGATGAACGGCCCGCTCAATGCCAGCGGTCTCTTGCGGCAAACGCCACAGGGCTGGTCGCTGCGCACCACGGCGAGCGGTCCGTATGGCGCGCGTGCCACGGTTGACGGAATAATCACCGGACCCGATCTGGCGGTCGATTTCGATCTGGCGGTGCCGAATGTGCAACCGCTGGTACCAAGCGTTTCCGGCCCGCTGAATGCAACCGGACAGGTATATCAGACCCCGCAGGGCATCGCGGTCGAGACGACCGCCCGCGGCCCTTATAACAGTAGCCTGAGTATTCAGGGTACGGTTACAGGCGATAGCCCTGCAGTTGATTTCGACGTGTCGCTGCCAAACGTCAATGCGTTGGTTCCAAAGGTTTCCGGTCCGCTGAATGTCACCGGCTCTGCGCGTCAGACGGCGCAAGGCTGGCGGATAGACACCCGCGCCAGCGGCGTATCGGGAACCCGGGCGGAGATTGCAGGTTTGATCGCCGACAACGGCACGCTTGATCTGACGGCGCAGGGATCTGTGCCGCTGGGTCTTGCCGGCCCGTTCATCGCACCGCGCAACTTGCAGGGACAGGCGCAATTCGATCTGGCGGTTCAGGGGCCGCCCGCCCTGAACTCCGTCAGCGGAACCATCCGCGTTGACGATGCAACATTGTCAGCACCGAACCTGCGTTTCGCGCTTGAAGGGATCGACGCGACTGTGCGCCTCGCCTCGGGGCGTGCCAATCTGGACGTCTCGGGGGTTGCGGGGCAGGGCGGTCGCGTCAGCCTGGACGGCAGTATCGGTCTGGGCAATGGTTTTCCTGCCGATCTGGATGTCACGCTGAATGGTGTCGTCATCTCCGACCCGAGGCTCTACCGTACTTCTGTTTCCGGTGCGCTGGATATTGACGGACGGCTCACGGGAGGTGCGCGCATATCCGGGGTAATAAATCTCGGTGAGACGAATGTGACGGTGCCGTCCACCGGCCTCACCAGCATCGGTGACATCCCGCCTATCGACCATGTCAACGCCCCACAAGACGTGACCGCTACGCGCCGTCGCGCCGGTTTGATCGGCGGCGACGCAGCGTCCGACCCCGCAGCGCAAGGCCGATCTGGCCCCGGCTTCGAACTGGACATTCAGGTCAATGCACCAGACCGCATTTTTGTGCGTGGGCGCGGTCTGGACGCTGAATTGGGTGGCAGTCTGGCGCTGAGTGGCACGACAAACCGGATGGTCTCGGCGGGTCGTTTCGATCTGGTACGCGGACGTCTCGATATTCTGGGCAAACGTTTCGATCTGGTCGAGGGGTCGATCCAGTTTCAGGGCGATCTTATCCCCTACATTCGCTTCGTGACCTCAACGACGACGGAAACCGGCGAGGTGCGCATAATCGTACGCGGTCCGGCCGTCGAACCCGAAGTCATTTTCCAGGCGACACCGGATGCGCCGCAGGACGAAGTGCTGGCGCAACTTCTCTTTGGCCGGAATCTGTCCGAGATCTCGGCATTTCAGGCGCTGCAACTGGCGAACGCGGTCGCGACACTTGCCGGTCGCGGCGGTGGCGGAATCATCAACAATCTGCGTGACAATTTCGGGCTGGACGACTTGGATGTGACCACGACGGACGAGGGCGAGACCGCGTTGCGTGTGGGCAAATACCTCTCCGACAATATCTATACCGATGTCACGGCAGCTTCTGATGGCACGGGCGAAGTATCGCTGAACCTTGATTTGACGGATAACCTCAAGGCAAAGGGCACGCTTGGGTCGGACGGCAACTCCAGCGTCGGGATATTCTTCGAGAAAGACTATTGATCAGGGTGTGTCGGTGAAGCGCCCATAGCGCCCCTGATCAAACAGCAGCCCTGTTGCCTCGTCTGTGCGCAATGAGACATGGCGCACATGGCCCAGGATCAGCGAATGATCCCCTGCGGGGTGGACGGCGTAGGTATCACAGTGAAATACCGCCAGACAACCGTCCAGGGTCGGTGCGCCACTGGCACCCTTCGTCCAGTCGAACCGGTTGAAATCATGTCCCTGCTTCGCGAAATGCTCTGCGAGCGGCAGCTGGTCGGCGTTCAAAACATGGACGCAGAACGCTGCCGCCGACGCAAAGGCGTCATGGCGTTTCGAATCCTTGCCGGGGGCCCATAGAATCAGTGGCGGATCGAGGGATATCGACGAGAAGGAGTTTGCCGTCATCCCCAACGGACCCTGTGCGGTCTGTGCCGTGACGATGGTCACACCTGTGCCGAAACGCCCGAAAGCGCGGCGCAGATCCAGCGTGGCGTCAGGGCCGGGGACGAAGGACAACATATCATCGCTCATGGCACGCAGCGGTGACATGCATAGGCAGTTTTGTCCAGTGTTCCCGACCCCTTGAGGCCGCGTCTGTCAGGAATTCATCCGGTTTTCGATCAGGTCGTTCACCACCGACGGATCTGCCAGCGTAGAGGTGTCGCCCAGCGCACCAAAGTCGTTTTCCGCAATCTTGCGCAGGATGCGCCGCATGATCTTGCCTGACCGCGTCTTGGGCAAGCCGGGTGCCCATTGAATCAGGTCGGGCGAGGCAATGGGACCGATCTCGTTGCGCACCCAGTTGCGCAATTCCGCGCGCAATTCCTCGCTCGGTTCTTCGCCGCCCATCAAGGTGACGTAACAGTAGATGCCTTGACCCTTGATGTTATGCGGGTATCCGACGACCGCTGCCTCGGCGACTTTTTCATGGGCGACCAATGCCGATTCGACCTCGGCGGTGCCCATGCGATGACCGGATACGTTGATCACATCATCGACCCGTCCTGTGATCCAGTAATCGCCATCCGCATCGCGCTTGCACCCGTCTCCGGTGAAGTAATAGCCGGGGTAATCCGCAAAATATGTCTTTTCGAACCGTTCGTGATCGCCCCAGACGGTGCGCATCTGACCGGGCCAGCTGTTTGCGATGCACAAGACACCTTCCGCCGGGTTGTCCTGCAATTCCTCTGCGGTGGTCGGCTCCAGCACGACAGGTTTGATCCCGAAGAACGGTTTCATCGCCGAGCCGGGTTTCATCGCATGTGCACCGGGCAGGGGGGTCATCAGATGGCCGCCGGTTTCGGTCTGCCACCACGTATCGACGATGGGACAGCGTCCGCCTCCGACGGTCTCGTTATACCAGTTCCAGGCCTCGGGGTTGATCGGCTCCCCCACCGTGCCAAGAATGCGAAGCGAGGACAGATCGGATTTCGCGACCCATTCGTCGCCTTGTCCCATGAGCGCGCGAATGGCTGTGGGGGCGGTGTAGAACTGGTTCACTTTGTGCTTTTCACAAACCTGCCAGAACCGCGAGGCATCCGGATAGGTTGGCACGCCCTCGAAAATCAGGGTCGTGGCACCGTTCGCCAAAGGCCCGTAGACGATATAGCTGTGCCCCGTGACCCAACCGACATCTGCAGTGCACCAATAGATATCACCATCTTTGTAGTCGAACGTGATCTCATGCGTCATGGCCGCGTAGACAAGGTAGCCGCCTGTCGTGTGCACGACGCCTTTGGGCTGTCCTGTAGAGCCGGAGGTATAGAGGATGAAAAGCGGATCCTCCGCGTTCATCGGTTCGGGCGCGCAGGTATCGGACGCCTCGGCTGCCAGTGCGTTATAGTCGTAATCGCGCCCTGCAACCCAGGTCGTCTGCATGCCCGTGCGCTTGACGACAAGGCATTTCACATTGTCGTTGCAATGCAACAGCGCCTTGTCGGCATTGGTCTTGAGCGGCGTGGCTCGGCCACCGCGCGGGGCGTGATCGGCGGTGATGACCACCTTGGCCTCTGATCCGTTAACACGGGCTGACAGGGCGTCGGGTGAAAAACCCGCGAACACGATCGAATGAATCGCGCCGATGCGCGCGCAGGCCAGCATGGCATAGGCAGCCTCAGGGATCATCGGCATATAGATGATGACGCGATCGCCTTTGGCTACACCCATGTCACGCAGGACATTGGCCATGCGGCAGGTGTTCGCGTGTAATTCGCGGTAGGTGATATACTTGGCCTGTTCATCGGGGCTGTCGGGTTCCCAAATGATCGCTGTCTGATCGCCGCGTGTCTCGAGATGCCGGTCAATGCAATTGGCCGCGACGTTCAAAGTGCCGTCAGCATACCAGTTGATATGCACGTTGCCCAAGGTGTAATCAACATCCTGCACCTGCGTGAACGGCTTGATCCAGTCGATCCGCGCGCCTTGCTCGCTCCAGAATCCATCAGGATCCTCGATCGATTGACGGTACATTGCGTCATAGCGGGCCGCATCCACATGGGCATTCTGGGACATCTGCGCACTGGGCGGAAAGGTTTTATGGGCTTCGGACATGTGTGGTCTCCTCCTCCTGCGCCGACCCTGACCTTTGGTGCGGCGCGTCTGTTTTGTCGCGATCATACCCTTGATCGAACGGAAGGGAACACGCATGACCGCAGTTGCGCGCGACGGTGTAAAGATTTTTCCTCTGTTCGCTTGCTGTTTGTAAACTTCTCACATGCAGCTCTCATGCGCAAACGGGGGTTGGCACGCTTGCTCGCGCAGGCTAACTTCCTGGTAAGCGCGCTAGTTACAGGTGCGCACACAGGGAGAGATATCATGACAAAATTCCTCAGCGGCGCAGCCGTCTGCGCCATCAGCTTTGCTTTCGTGACCGAAGCGGCCGCTACCGAATGGAACGTATCCGTCTGGGGCAAGCGCCGCGCTTTCACCGAACACATCGAAAAGATAGCAGAGCTGGTTTCCGAAAAGACCGGCGGCGAGTTCACCATGAACATCAGCTACGGCGGCCTGGGCAAGAATACCGATAACCTCGACGGGATCTCCATCGGGGCGTTCGAAATGGCGCAATTCTGTGCGGGTTATCACCCGGACAAGAATCGTGCGATCACGGTGCTTGAACTGCCGTTTCTTGGGGTGCGCGACCTCGAAGAAGAAGTCGCCGCAAGCCGCGCAGTCTAT
Organism: Sulfitobacter sp.; assembly: GCA_024637305.1. Classification (GTDB taxonomy): domain Bacteria; phylum Pseudomonadota; class Alphaproteobacteria; order Rhodobacterales; family Rhodobacteraceae; genus Sulfitobacter. The sequence goes on along the minus strand of JAGXFI010000021.1, from coordinate 6,162 downwards.
GCCCACCCCGCCGTCGCCAAGGAAATGGCGCAGTGGAATGCCCGCATGCTGATGACCTCCCCGATGCCACAGTATAACCTTGTCGGCACCGGAGAGCCGCGCGATACGCTCGCGTCAATGGAGGGAATGCGCGTTCGTGCCACCGGAGGCTTGGGCGAAGCATTCAAGACAGTCGGTGCCGTTCCCACTTCGGTCACCTCGTCAGAAGCTTATAACGCGATGGAATCCGGCGTCGTCGATACGGTCGCCTTCGCACAGCACGCGCATCTGAGCTTCGGGACGATCAACTCCGCCGACTGGTGGACAGCGAACCTGAACCCCGGAACGGTGAACTGCCCGGTTGTGGTAAATATTGACGCCTATGAAGCGTTGAGCGATGCCGAGCGTGAAGCGCTCGACGGCTCGGTCGACGCGGCAATCGCACACTACCTCGTCAACTACGCCGAGCTGCTCAAGCGTTGGGATGACATTCTGGCAGAGAAGAATGTTCAGAAGGTCGAATTTAGCGACGACCAGATTGCAGCTTTCAAGGCAAAAGCTGCCGATCCCGCGCGCGAAGCATGGATCAAGAGCATGGAATCCCAAGGCATTCCCGGTCAGGAACTCTATGACGTCGTGATGTCCGCGCTGGAAAAGCAACGCGCCTCTAACTGATGCGTGTTCAGGGCCGTGCCAACATTGGCACGGCCCGTTTTATCAATACCCCCAAATGAAGGAGCCGCGTCATGGCCGGTTCATCCGCCGTATTGGAGGACGACAGCCTGCTCAGTAGGCTCGACCGCCGGTTGCTGAAGGTAGAGACGTTCTTTGCCCTGATTTCCGGCATCGCCGTATTCATGCTTATGGTGCTGGCGGTTCGCTCCGTCGGTGGGCGGAAATTCTTTGAGGCTCCGCTGGCGGGCTATGTCGACTGGATCGAGGCGGCGATGCCGTTCATCGCGATCATGGGCGTATCCTATGTCCAGCGCAACGGTGGCCATGTCCGCATGGACATCCTCATCGGCAGGCTCAAGGGCCGGGTGCTATGGGCGGCGGAGCTGCTTTCGGTGGTGCTGATCCTCATTCTCATCCTTGCGCTGATCTGGGGATCATGGGCGCATTTCGACCGCAGTTTCGATCCGGCCGCCCCGATGTGGAGCCGCGACAGCTCGATTGACATAGGCCTGCCGATATGGCCGAGCAAACTGATGGTGCCGGTGGCGTTTTCCGTGATCGCGCTGCGGCTTTGTCTGCAAATATGGGGCTACGGGCGGGCGATGGTCCTCGGGTTGGAGCATCCGATAGCCGTGCCGCTGGTGCAATCCGCCGCTGAACAGGCGATGTCCGAAGCCGAACATCTGGATGGGGCAGACTGATGGAACCAATTGAAATCGGCCTGTGGGTTTCGGGCGGCTTGCTGTTGATGGTGGTGCTGGGCATGCGTGTTGCGTTCGCGGCAGCGATGGCAGGCCTGGTTGGTCTGATCTGGATATTCTGGGCCAAGCGCGGCATGGAATGGGACCAGCTCGGCTGGGCGCTGACCGTTGCGATAAAGACCGCGGGGCAGGTGCCCCATTCCAAGGTCAGCAGCCAGACGCTGTCGCTTATTCCGACGTTCATCCTCATCGGGTTTCTCGCCTATTACGCGGGCCTGACCCGCGCGCTGTTCGAGGCGGCAAAGCGCTGGTTTGCGTGGGTGCCGGGCGGGCTGGCGGTTTCCACCGTTTTCGCCACCGCCGGTTTCGCCGCCGTCTCGGGCGCGTCCGTCGCCACAGCGGCAGTCTTTGCGCGCATCGCCATCCCCGAGATGCTGAAGATCGGCTATAACAAACAGTTCGCCGCCGGTGTCGTCGCCGCCGGAGGCACGCTGGCGTCCCTGATCCCGCCATCTGCAATCCTTGTGATATACGCGATCATCGTCGAACAGGACGTCGGCAAACTGCTGCTGGCGGGTTTTATCCCCGGTGCATTTTCCGCAATCGTCTATGCGGTCCTGATCATCGGGATCGCGATGATTTTCAAGAACGTCGGCCCGCCGGTGAGCGGCTATACCTGGGGACAGCGGTTTGCGTCGCTGCCTGCTGCATTACCGATCGTAGCGGTCGTCGTGATCATCATCTTCTTTGTCTACAACCCCTTCGGCGACGCATGGGGAACCCCGACCGAGGGCGGGGCCGTCGGCGCATTCATCGTCTTTTGTATGGCGGTGTTCCGGGGCATGCGCTGGGCGCAGTTGAAAGACGCGCTGCTGGAAACCGCCAAGCTGACGGTGATGATCTTTACCATCATCTGGGGCGTATTGATCTATGTGCGGTTCCTCGGATTCGCCGAATTGCCGAGCGCATTCGCGGAATGGATCTCGTCGCTGACCGTGTCGCCGATGCTGATCCTCATTTGCATCCTGCTTGCCTATGCCGTGCTGGGGATGTTCATGGACGCGATCGGGATGCTGCTGTTGACCTTGCCTGTAGTCTATCCGGCCGTCATGGCGCTCAACGGCGGAGAATATGTTTCCGCTGCCGATAGCGCCTTTGGCATGTCGGGTCCGATGTGTGCGATCTGGTTCGGGATCCTGGTGGTCAAGATGGCCGAGTTCTGCCTGATAACCCCGCCCATCGGGCTTAACTGTTTCGTCGTTGCGGGCGTGCATCCCGACATCAGCGTTCAGGACGTGTTCCGGGGTGTAATGCCGTTCTTCGTGGCAGATGGCGTGACCATCGCGCTCTTGGTGGCGTTCCCGTCGATTGTGCTGTGGTTGCCTTCGTTGGCAGGTTAATCGTTCTTGCGCAGGGGCGTCGGCCAGATCACCAGCTCTTGCAGCATGACGCCCAGCTCCCGTTGATCGAGCGAAACGCCATCTTCGGCGGGGCGGTGGGTCGTCGGCGTATGGATGTCCACGCGCAAAGTGCCGGTGAACTGATCGAGGTTCATGTAGAACTCGAACTGGTTCCTGCCGCCTTCTGCCACGCGGTGGGTAAAGCTTGCGCTGCGTGCCGTCGCGATCTCTTCGACCGTGATCGTGATGGGATAGGGCGCTACGCCGGCCTTGGGAATGAACATCATCCTGCCCGTGCAGCTTTGGCCGATCTGCCCGTCCGGCAGTCGGATGAAAAGCCTGCCTTCATGTGAACTTGTCCAGCATCCCTGATCTTCGACCCGGTGGAAATTTTGCAACAACACCTTCGGTTCACGCGGATCCTGAACTTTCCAACCCGGCAGCAGGTTCTCCCCGAAGGGTGAGGGCTGCAATATGTCGTGCTGGTCACTGGCTATTTCGCGCAAGGTTGCGGCAATGCGCGCCATGGCGGGAACTTCGGCCACTTCAAAGCGGGCCTTCTCCAGAAATTGCAGCATCCCCGTCGCAAAGCCGAGGACACCGGCGCTTTCGATTGTATCATGGCGGTCGTCGTCGAGCACGGAAACCGACAGCGCCACAAAGGCAAGCTGAGCCGCCCGCGCCGGCTCCAACAGGCTCAAAGCGCGCCAAAGAACTGCCGATTCCTGAATAGACTGTATCTGTGCCACGTAGCGCGGCAGATAGGTTTCGGATGGATCATCCGAAAGACGGGCAAGGTGAAACATCAGGCCGATCAATTCTACGGCCTCAAGGCGGGGTAACCCGCGCAGGAACGCCCCCAGCCGCGCCAGCCGGGGGGCGGGCGCGCGCGTTTCGAGCAGTCCCAGCGATACAAACCGACCCACATCCGCGTCATCGCCGTCGAAGACGTTCGCGGGGAGGATCAGTGACCGGTCGTAATGGCCTGCCAACACCTGTCGCGCATGCGACAGATCCGTGAACCATTCCGCATCCCCTGCAGCGATTTCAGGCAGGACGCCCCGGGCGCGAAAGCGCGACAGACCCTGACGTCGTGCATGGGTTTGTTGCTGGTCGTGCAGGAAATCAAACAGCTTTGTGGCATAGGCCGCTGCTGTGGCTTCTTCAACCGCCTTGCGCGCGTTGAGACCCCGTTGCGCGACATCTTCCGGGTTCTTCGCGATCTCCATCAGCAGATCAGCCAGCTCCATCGGATCCCCGATGCGATCCAGAAAATAACAGGCGTCCTGTGGCACTTCGGCAAAACTGCCAGTGCGGTAGACGATGACGGGTCGACCAAGGCTTAGCTGTTCGGACAGCGACAGCGACGCCCCTTCGGTATTGGGAAACCGCAGGTTGTAGAAAATATCCGCCCCACGCATCGCATCCATGAACTCCCGCTCGCTCGGATCCACCTCAAAGCGTATCGTGCTTTCCAGACCGGCCAGCGTTACAGCCGAGCGCAGTTGTTCCAGTAGTATGACGTCGGTGCCGAATCCCGCGATGGTGACGTCGAAATGATCGGCCAGTCCGGGTTCATGGGTAAACGCACCAACCAACTGGCTCAGACCCTTGGTCGACTGAATATGCCCACCCGCGACGATGCGCACATGTTTGCCGATGCTGATCGGCTCCGGCTGCGGCCCGTTGGGCCGAGGCATGAACAGCTTGCACAATGTGCCGGGATAATCGTCCCCCAAGGCCTCGCGCGCATAATCGGAATGGACGACAGCCCCCAGTCCGAGGCGCGCCAGCACGTCGCCGAAGGGATTTTGCATGGACCATTCGCTTTCCCATGGAACGAACGGCACCTTCGCCTTGTCGCACCGCAAGACGCCGCTTGCGGCCAGCACTTCAAAGCCTTTGGCCCCTGATGCCGCCTGGACAAGCGCGCTGTAGGCGGGGGAAATATGGGCACCCTCGTAGGAATGCCCGGCGAGATAATGCTGATAAACATAATCATGCAGCACCACGACACCCGGAGCCTTCATCAGCGCGGCAAATATCGGGCCGTGGTGTTGGTCGTTGTTGCCCAGATGATAGACGATGACGTCGAACATCTGGGCGAAATCCTGATTTAGAAACGCCTCGGTTATCTCGATGCGTGGATAGGATACATCAAGGATGTCGTCATCGGTCGGCGGGTGGCAGATGATCAGGTCGAGATCGTCGCGGTCATACTGCGCTTTCAATTCGGCCAACACGTTGCGCGAATAGGTGGCGATCCCGGTGCGGGACGAAACGGGGCAAAACCAGCCGACCTTAATCATTCTCAATAAACCTCTGGAAACGCCGCAAGGATTTGGACCGTTGCAAGCCGTTGTCGCGCCCATATGCCGCAAGCTCGGGATTGATGCGGAAGTTGTTGCGTGCCATGACCGAAAACCGGTCGATCATCGTCTGGCATATGTCGATGGCCCCGGCGGGTGAATGGGCAATACTGCAATAAGTGCGCGTCGCCATGACGTTGGAAATGTATTCGCCGAACTGTGCGGGTTCGTCCGGGCCGTCGCCGACCAGAACCGTGTAAATTCTGTTCATCGCGCTGTCGAAAGGTGACATCCCCGTGACTTCGGCCTGCGGCGAATAGCCCAGATGTACGTGCATATTGGCGGTGCTCAAGGCGTCGCGCGCGGTAACTGCCGGTGTTTGCGCGGTGACGACTGTCACCTCGCCGAGCGCGGAAAGGCGTTGGTTCAGGGACGCGTCATCGGCAACGGGCTGATGGCAGATCAATGCGATGCGTGCTTTGGAAAAATCGCTGGTGCTGGTGACGACATCGACCGGAAGATTCGGCGCAACCTGCAGCGGCACCCAGGGCGTATACCCTTTCGAGGCGTTGAACGGGGCGATGTCCGCAAAAATCACCGCCTCGAAATTCTTCAACAAAGGCAAAGCCCAACCGGCCGCGTTCTCCGCATCCAAGCCATTGCGCGCCGCAAAATCGGCCAGTTCTGCCGACAGTGGCCTTGTGCAGATCAACCAGTTCCGACCGAGCATTTCCGCAGGCAGGTTAACCAGACCGACAAAAGCCGATGCGCCGGGCGCGGGCGGAAAGGCCGGCAGATCGCGGAACAGGCGGCTGGCGGTATCCTCGGCCGCGCCATCTATCACCTGAACGCCTGCATCCTTGGTAAACAGCGTCCGCAAACTATGCGCCAGCATCAGCGCCCGTGCATTCTGGCCGGATGTGGCGTGACTGAAATGAACCTTCATCGAACCGCCTTCATCTTCATTCCTGCAAACTGCCGCGCAAATTCGGCATCCTTTCGGTGTACCGCAGAAATTCTTTACCTGTTTGGCGGGCAATATCCATAATCAATGCGAAATCTTCATCCAATGTATCAAAATTGGGGCTGGGATGGCCG
>JAGXFI010000157.1 GCA_024637305.1 Sulfitobacter sp. | reverse complement strand
GCATCAGGGTCATCCAGCGCCAGCGGCTTTTCCTTGGACGAGATATAGAGCAGCCCGATGTAGACCAGCGTCAGGAACGCAAAGATGATGTATCCGGCCGAATTCGGGAACGCCGGACGGATCCAGCCCATGCCGTAATAGACGATGAACGAAATTGCGCAGATCGCGGCGATGGTAAAGGCGATGCCGATCAGGCGTTGCACGATGGGCTTGGGCGTGTAGGCGCGCGGCAGACCTTCCATGCCGGCCTTCAACGCCTCCAGATGCACGATATATACCAGCGCGATATAGGAAATTACCGCTGGCAGAAATGCGTGTTTTATTACGTCAAAGTAGGGGATGCCGACATATTCGACCATCAGAAACGCCGCAGCACCCATGACGGGTGGCATGATCTGGCCATTGACCGAAGACGCGACTTCGACCGCGCCGGCTTTTTCGGAGCTGAACCCGACTTTTTTCATCAGGGGAATGGTGAAGGTACCGGTCGTGACGACGTTGGCGATGGATGAGCCCGAAATCAGTCCCGTCATGGCGGATGACACCACGGCGGCCTTGGCCGGTCCGCCTTTCATGTGACCCATCAGGCTGAAGGCGACCTGGATGAAATAGTTCCCCGCGCCGGCACGGTCCAGCAAGGATCCGAACAGCACGAACAGGAACACGAAGGAGGTCGAGACCCCCAGAGCGATGCCGAACACCCCTTCGGTGGTGATCCACTGGTGATTCACGATCTCGGACAGGCTGTTGCCCTTGTGAGCAATGATGCTGGGCATCTGGGGACCAAGGACGGTGTATATCAGGAACACCGATGCCACGATCATCAAGGCAGGCCCAAGCGCGCGCCGCGTCGCTTCGAGCAGCAGCATCAGGCCAATAACGGCGACAACGAAGTCCTGAAGGATCGGTGCCCCGACGCGACCGGCGATTTCGCGGTAATAGACATAGAGGTAGAGCGCAGCGATGGCTCCCACGACAGCCAGCGCCCATTCCCAGATCGGGATGCGATCCTTTGGCGATCCGAGAATGATCGCAGCAATCAACGCGAGGGCAACCAGCGGAATCCACCACGTCGACGTGTCGGCCTTGGCACCTGTCATGAACAGAAACGCAAGAACCACGGGAATGACGATACCCAGACCCAGCTGGAACTTGGTCCGCGCGGCGGGGAAGGCGACAAAGGCGAGAAAAATGGCGAACGCCAGATGGATGGAGCGGCTTTCGGTATCGTTGAACACGCCCCAGCCGACCATGAAGGGGAATGGTGATGCGATCCAAAGCTGGAACAACGACCAGGCAAGCGCCACACAGGTGATGAAAATACCGATGGTGCCTGTGGCACCGCGACCGCCAGTGTCCGAGGAGGCGACCAGCGCGTCAAGCTCTTGCTGGCTCAGTCCGCCGCGACCTGCTGCGGCGTTTTCTACCGCTGCGGCCTGCTGTTGGTTCGGATTGTCAGACATCGTCGTCCCCCTTGGCGCTCTTTGCTGGCGCATCATGGCTGTTTTTCGGGTGCGGCGGATCAAACCGCCGCACCGCTAGTCATGTCCGAGGTTGAGGGGCTACATCCAGCCGCGTTCTTTGTAGTAACGCTCGGCACCGGGATGCAGCGGGGCAGACAGACCATCCTCGATCATCTGCTCTTCGCTCAGGTTTTCAAACGCGGGGTGCAGGCGCTTGAAGCGGTCGAAGTTGTCGAAGACCGCCTTGACCACCTGATAGACGACATCGTCACCGACATCCGCCGACGTCACGAAGGTCGCTTTGACGCCAAAGGTCTGCGTATCCTCCGGGCTGCCCTCATACATGCCGCCCGGTACGGTGGCAGCCGCGTAATAGGGGTTCTCGGCGATCAGCTTGTCGATTTCCGGTCCCGTCACGGGGATCAGCACCGCCTCCACGGTCGAGACCGCTTCCTGGATGGAGCCATTGGGGTGGCCCACGGTGTAGATGATTGCATCCACCTTGTTGTCACCAAGTGCTGCGGCCTGTTCGGCCGGCTTGAGCTCGGAGGCGAGGGCAAAGTCGTCCATCGTCCATCCCAGCGCGTCCATCACAACCTGCATGGTTGCGTACTGGCCGGAACCGGGGTTGCCGATATTGACCCGCTTGCCCTTGAGATCAGCAAACGTCTCGATACCTGCATCGGCGCGGGCAATGACCGTAAACGGCTCACCGTGAACGGAAAAAACCGCGCGCTCTTTGTCGAATTTGTTGCCTTCGAATTCCGACGTGCCGTTGTAGGCGTGGTACTGCCAGTCGGATTGCGCAACGCCCATGTCCATGTCACCGGCCATGATCGCATTGATGTTGGCGATGGAGCCACCGGTCGAGGGGGCGGTACATTTCAGGTTGTGTTCCGCCGTGCCGCGGTTCACCAGGCGACAGATCGACTGGCCAACCACGAAATAGACTCCGGTCTGTCCGCCGGTCCCGATCGTGATGAATTGTTCCTGTGCCGTCGATGCGGTGCCGGCCATCATGGCCCCCGCGAACGCCAGGTATCTAAACATTTTCATAGCTAACTCCCGTTTATTTAACGTTATCCGTCGCGCCCTCGTCTTGTGGGGCGGATCGTCGTGCTGCCAAAGGAGGGTCGAAACAAACCGAACCGCTGAGGCAGATGTCTTCAGTCTCCTGTCGGGTATGGCATCTGCCGATCCGACCCGGAGCAGGTTACCGGACCAGAGTGACGAAGGCTTATGATTCCTGCAACTAGATTCCTAACGCTCAGGTTGTTTTGTTTAGAATATTCAACACAAAGGGGCCAAAACATCATAAATTAAAGGCGTTTCACCGCTGCAGAAATCGCAGGCGTTTCCGAAAAAATTGGTATTCTAAGCGGCCGGCCTGGGGATTCACGCCGCCTGACTTGGCACATTGGTGCCAAAACTACTGCCAGAGCAGACCTACCCGATTCCGATCTCGCATCCTCGAAAAACACTGGCCTGCGTCGCTGAAATCGGTCAGTTTTCATCGATGGCGGATGGAGTGGAAAGTGGTTTGATGAAGACAGCATTGCTTGGAACCGGTTTGATGGGCGCGCCCATGGCACGCAATATCGCCAAGGCGGGCCATGATCTGACGGTCTGGAACCGCAGTCCGGACAAGGTCGCAGCGCTTGCGGCTCTTGGGATAGCGGTGGCAGGTACAGCCGCTGATGCCGTGAGGGGGGCGGAGCTGATTATCAGCATGGTATCCGACGGCCAGGCGGTCGCGGCGCTGGCCAGTGACAGCGGCGTACAGGGCAACCTCGGCCCTGGCGCTATCTGGGTCGATATGTCCAGCACCAGACCCGAAGACGCGCGCCATGCGGCCAGAATCCTCGCGAAATTGGGCGTGGATTTTTTGGATGCCCCCGTTTCAGGCGGGTCGAAGGGGGCCGAGGCCGGGACTCTCGCGATCATGGCAGGCGGACCGGCCGACGTGTTTCACGCTGCGGCAGCGGTGCTGTCTTCGATGGGCAGACCCACAAGGGTCGGTCCGGTCGGCGCGGGGCAATTGGCCAAGCTCGCAAATCAAGCCATTGTTGCCGTGACCATCGCGGCAGTCGCCGAAGCGACCCTGCTGCTGGAAGAAGGCGGCGCGGATGTGACAGCGGTGCGCGCAGCCCTCAAGGGAGGGTTCGCCGACAGCACGATCCTGCAACAGCACGGCGCGCGGATGTCCAAACGCGACTTCGTTCCGGGAGGGCCGTCGCGGCTGCAACTCAAGGACCTCGACAATGTGCTCGCGGAGGCAGGCGCGCTGGAGCTTCCGGTTGTAACCCATGTCCGCGACCGCTTTGCCGCTTATGTCAATGACCTTGGGGGCGCAGAACAGGATCATTCCGGCCTTTTCGAGGAATTGCTGCACCGCAACACCAAAAACTGAACCCTGGGAATTACCCTTTCGGATTCGATGTTCTGGATATTGATCGCATCCCCTCTCTGACGCGCTTTCGTTAAAATCCTCTCGACTTCGCACTCGTTTCCGCACGGCCGGATTAAGACGTTCTTCAGGGTTGACGGCGATAAATCACGCAGATGTTCAAGCGGGGCGCGATTGTTGCTGCCAATACTCTCATTCTTTCCGATCACAGCACACATATCGCGTGGCACCGTTCGGCGGCGCGGCTCCCTGTCGCGGAGGGCGAAGCTGTGACCAGCGCGCCCTTTCGCAACGTTAAAAAGGTACTGATCGTTGACGATTCACGCACTCTGCGCGCCTGGCTGCGCACGGTTCTCGAAAGTGATCCGAACCTTGAAGTGGTCGGCGAAGCGGCAGATGCCTTTGAGGCGAGCCGACTTGTGAAAACGCTCAGGCCCGACGTCCTGACGCTTGATGTGGAAATGCCGCACCTCGACGGATTGCAGTTTCTGGAATTCCTGATGGAGCGCAAACCGATGCCCGTGGTCATGTTCAGCAGCACAACCGATTTCGGATCCGAAGCGGCGATCAGGGCGCTCTCCCTCGGTGCTGTCGACAGCATTCCAAAGCCGACGGCCATGGCCAGTCCGAAAGATTGCCGCACCATTGCCCGTCGGGTTTTTGCCGCAGCATCAAGCACCGTACAGCCGCCTTCGCGAAAACACCCCGGCAATACGTCCGGGATGGCAGGCACCCATATAGATGATGAAATGCCGGTGATCCTGATCGGCGCATCCACCGGCGGGGTTGCTGCGCTTGAGGCCATACTTTCCCGACTGGACATCGACGGCCCCCCCGTCGTCATCGTGCAACACATGCCCGGGCATTTTCTGGTAAGCTTTTCGCGTTTGCTGAACCGTAAGCTGGTCCGCGATGTCGGACTTGCGAACGACGGCATGCAACTGACGCGCGGTGATATCCGGCTGGCACCTGTTCTGGGTCAACACACAGAGATTTTGCGGCGGAGCGGTTCTTGGGAGATCAAGCTGCGCGATGACGTCGAAAAAACTCTGCACTGTCCGTCGGTCGATGTGCTTTTTTCTTCGGCCGTCAAGCACGGCAGTAACGTTATCGCGGCGTTGTTGACAGGTTTGGGCCGTGATGGTGCAGACGGAATACGTCTGCTTCGCCAGGCCGGTGCACATACGATCGGCCAGGATCAGGCAACCTGTGTCATCTATGGCATGCCGCGCGTTGCCAAGGAACTTGGCGGGATATGCCGGGAATTGCCGCTGGACCAGATCGGCGAGGCCCTGAACGCGGCCAGCGTTGCGCACGCTGACAAAAACCAAAGCAGGGTCTAGCACGATGGTCGAACGGCGCATCGCGATCACACAGGGCGAAATTGCGATTGAAAGCGACCCGGAGGTTTGCATTTCAACCCTTCTGGGGTCTTGCGTCGCGTGCTGCCTGTGGGATCCACAGATGAAACTCGGTGGTGTCAATCACATGTTGCTGGCAGGACGTATGACCAAACAGATGGATACGCTGGTGAGCATCAACGAACTCGAGCTTCTGATCAACGGTTTGATCAAGAAGGGGGCAAAGCGAAGCCGGTTGGTCGCAAAGGTTTTTGGCGGAGCTCGAATGTTTGGCGGGCTGTCGGATATCGGGATGGACAACGGTCGTTTCACGCTGGAATATCTGGCGCGCGAAGAGATTCCTTGCCACGGTCATTCTCTTGGCGGCACAAGCGCGCGCCACCTTTTGTTCTGGCCATCAACAGGCGTCGCAAGACAGAAGACCGTGGGCGACATTGTCGTCCCAACCGGCAATCGAACCTCTCCAGTGCCCCCGATTGCGGGCAACGATGTCGAAATGTGGTAACTTTATAATTTAGTTTGCAACAACGGACCCAAATTGAACTGTCCTGATTTGGTAACCTTACTGGGGTGATAGCGGTGGGTTTTCCACACTGCACTGCACCCGTATTCCGTAACCGCTAAAAATGTACGGGATCGTCCTATATGGAGATCAAGCAGCTTTTCATCAGATGAATTCTGAGTGAATACCAAATGGTAAATTTGAACAGTGATCAAGTGAGCCGTTCAGCGAATGACCTGGAATTGAAAAGCGCCAGCACTCAGCGGTGTTCGGATTGTTAATTATTGAAAGCAATTCAAAAAAGGTCAATATCCCCAAACATAGGTTCCGCCGCCAAATCTTCTCCGAGTAGAATGGATCGCGAACTCGCTAGTTTTAGGGTGCTGGCGCGGCAAACCAAGCAGCATTGCGCGAGCCCTAAATCCGAATCTTCACACGCGATGAATTTGATTGCCTGCTCCATATCCTCTAATGATTGCCGCAAAAAATCAAGCGATTGCAAACTATTGATAGCCTGTTGGTCAATGTTGTGAAACTCTGAATGCATCTTGCTGACAGCGTCTTCGATACTTGAAACCTGCTGCGCCAAATCACCGAAATGAGACGATAGCCTCAGCAGAGCTTTGCCTTTGTCGACTTGTGTTTCCGAACATACTTGCATCGTACCTACAATTTTCCCACAATGGCTTCGATGCAATTCCGCAAGCTTGCAGGTTCGAATGGTTTCTTGAGATAGTTGTTCATGCCCAACTTCTTGCCATGATCAATGATCTGTTGCTCCGCCCGTCCTGTAATCAAGACAAAGCCGACACCTTTGGTCTTGGGTTGGGAACGCAAATGGTGTAGCAGTTGCAACCCGTCCATTTCGGGCATGTTGTAGTCCGAAATGACAAGATGAACTGGATAAGTCGCCAGTAACTTTAGGGCTTCCTTGCCATTTTCGGCGGTAGAAATGCTGCGCACCCCGAATGCGTCCAGTGCCTGGGTGATCAGACCCCGGCTCGTGGACATATCGTCAACCACCATGATCCTAATTTGATCGCGCAAGGCCATTCATATCTTCCTTATCTGATAGTGTTTTGTATTTATATTTAACAGTCTTGGTGGCTTGATCACGACATCAGTTTCTACGCCGATAACTTGTCGGACCTGCAGCCAGGAAACCGATATCAGTTGGAGATGGCATCCGCTCTGAATGCCCCAGAAAAAGGTAGCCATTGGGTAGTAAGGAATCGTGAAACCTCGGCCACAAATCATCTTGTGTCGCCTGGTCAAAATAAATCACCACATTCCGGCAAAAGACGGCATCAAACTTTCGCTTCATCGGCCAATGCCCAAGAAGATTAAGCTCCTTGAAACGTATCATATCTCGTAGAATGGGTTTCGCCTCATAGCTTGTCTCATGAATTGTTTCGTGTTTGACAAAATAGTCTTGCAGCAACGCTTTGGGGACACCGCCAACCAAACGTTCTGGATATATAGAGTTTTCGGCGAACTGCACCACAATCGGGTCGATGTCGGTCGCGAGGATCTTGACGTCCAGATGAGCAACCTCCGGCACCTTTTCCAACAATGACATCGCGATAGAAAATGCCTCCTGACCATTTGAGCATCCGGCCGACCAAATACGTAATCGTCCCCCTTGACGCAGCGCAGCCCATTTGGTCGCTAGAATTTGATTCACTAAAATGTCAAAATGATGCTTCTCGCGGAAAAAATGCGATACATTCGTCGTTAGCGCCGAGATCAACTTTTTTCGTTCATCGCGTCCGGCTTCTGACTGAATGAGCTTTGAATAACTATCGAAGTCAGCCAAGTTTAAAGCCCGAAGCCGGTGCCTCAGGCGGGATTGAATCATCGAAGTTTTCTCTGCGACAAGTGTCAGGCCGCTCTCCCGATAAGCCAAGTCAGCAATTGCCCGGAAGCTGTCACTATCTAGAATCGACATGTTGTTGGCCATTCTCTATCAGGCGGCCACGGTTTGCTTGATCTGCACGGTGGCAGACAGATCGAGAACCCTGATCATCCGGTCACCGATCAGCGTGAGTGCCGAAACAACACCGGGAAGGGGGCTTGCGCTCATGTCGGGCGGCGGCTGCAGATCCTCCGAAGTGAGCGCGATAATATCCGAAACAGCATCCACCAGGAGGCCTGTCATCGTCTCATCGTGCTTGACGACGATAATGACATTCCGTTCGTTTTGCTCCCTGGGTGCCAGTCCTAGCCGCTCCGCGAGATCCATCACCGGAAGCACTGTTCCTCGAAGGTTGATCACGCCCTTCATGAAACGCGGCGCATGCGGCAGCGGGGTCGTGCGTGTCCATCCGCGGATTTCTCTGACAGACATGATGTCCAGAGAATACTCCTGATCTGCAAGACGAAAGGTCAGCAGTTCGACCGTTGCCGGAATATCGGTATCACTCATGATAATGTCCCTGTAGCCAGATTTGCTTGCTTGGCACCGGTATGGCCCATTGCGTTAGTAATAATATCGGTCGGGTCGAGGATCAGCGCGATCTGCCCGTCCCCGAGGATCGTCGCCGCGGCGACACCGGGTGCGCGATAAAAGCTGTCGTCCAGACCCTTGATGACGACTTGCCGCTGATCCTGAATGTCGTCGATAATAAGGGCTGCTCGGTGACCATCGTCATACGCGATCAGCAGGACGATCAAACCGGCGTAGTCTGACACACCGCTTCGATACCCCAACTCCTCTCCGAGATCAAAAAGCGGGACGAATTCGCCACGGATCCGAACGACGCTGGCACCGGGGCGCACCATTTCTACGTCACCCGCCGATAACGTCAGCGTCTCGATCACCACATTCAAAGGCAGGACCAGGGTTTCGCCTGCAACGTCGATGACCATTCCGTCGAGAACGGCGAGGGTGAGCGGCAGAGAGATCGAGAATTTCGTACCTTCTCCGGGGTTCGATGTCGTTGTGATGCGCCCCCCCAGGCTTTGAATGGAGGTCCGCACCACGTCCATACCGACTCCGCGACCGGAAAGATCCGACACGACGCTGGCCGTGGAAAAGCCAGGTAAAAACAGAAGGTTGTCTATCTCGCTATCCGATAACATCACGTCTGCAGGCACCAACCCCTTGTTCACTGCGATCTCAAGTACCTTCGGTCGGTTTATGCCCCCACCATCGTCCGATACCTCGATAACAACCCGGCCCGACCGGTGCGCGGCCGTAAGCGTTACCTTGCCCTGAGCAGGCTTGCCCGTCGCGATGCGATCTGCGCTACTTTCCAAGCCATGGTCGACCGCGTTGCGGATCATGTGGGTCAACGGGTCGGCGAGGCGTTCGATGACAGTTTTATCAACCTCTGTATTCTCGCCTTCGGTGATCAAGCGGACATCCTTGCCGACGTCTGCCGATGCCTCACGCACGATGCGCGACATGCGTTGGAACAGGGATTTGACCGGCTGCGCGCGGATCATCATCACACTGTCCTGAATGTCTCGGGTCAACCGCTGGAATTCCTCCAGACCGTTCATCGCGTCGGAATGCAAGGAAAGGCCCGCGTGTTCCAGGCTCTGGCTTAGCATGGCCTGATTAATGACCAACTCGCCGACAAGGTTGACCAGCCGTTCGATACGGTCGAGGTCCACGCGAACGACTGACTTTGCGGCGGCGGAACCGGCGGCGTTCTTGGCTGTTGCAGCAGGGGCGGCTTTGACTTCAGTTCTGGCCGGCTCTGCCGCCGTGACCACTAGAGGTGTCTCTACGGCTGTCAGTAACGCTTCTTCTGGCTCAGGCATTTGCAGAAATCCGGGCGGCGGCGTCTCGGTCGGTTCAAAGGTATCGCTGCCGTCCACCCGTATGATTGTGAGAGAACATAAACCCTCGACGAATTCAAACACCGAGGCGATTTCAGACTCTTCCACCTCTGTCGTCAATATCACCGCCCAAGACAAGACCGGGATTTCCGGCGTCAGTTTTGCCAGCTCTGGAACCTGTGAAAGATCGCAGGCGACGGACACCTTGCCCAACTCCTGAAGGTTTCGCAGCAGCAGGAATGGTTCGTTACCTGTCTCGAACAGCTCTGCGTAGGGAGTGAATGCAATTCGAAACTCCTTGGCAGAAGTACCGAGGAGGGGGGGGAGGAAACCATCATCGTCGTCGCCAAAATCGAGATCAAGCGACAGGCTCATTGGCTGAAATTCGATCTCTTCCTCATTTGAATCAGGATCGGTTACGCCAGCCTCGTCCAATAATGCGTCAAGTTCGGTCAGGAGGGTTTTGGTCTCATCCTCCGGTATTGGCCCTTCCTCGCGGCTGGCACGCACCAGGTCGGAAACATGGTCCGCCGCTTGAAAAAATACTTTCAGCGCTTGCCCGTCAGCCGTCATGCGACCGCCGCGAACCTCGTCGAGAACGGTTTCAAAGCGATGCGCAAAGCGCACCAGAGCAGTCAAGCCGAAGGCACCCGCGCCACCCTTGATGGAATGAACCGCGCGGAACACGATATTTATCGTTTCGGAATCGGCGGCACAGTCGTCCATCGTTTGCAAGCCGTCCTGCAACGCTTCGAGCAGCTCTTCGCACTCAATAAAGAAAGAGGCGCGGATTTCTGCCATCGGATCGTTGGCTTCAGCCATCGAACTACTCCTATCCTGCAACCATTCTGAGAGCTTTGACCAGTTTTTCAGGAT
>JAGXFI010000156.1 GCA_024637305.1 Sulfitobacter sp. | reverse complement strand
TACCGCAAAGCATGATACCAAGGCTCTGCGCCGTTATTGGCACGCCAAACGCGAGCGTCAGCTGCGGCACCAGCCCCAACGCGGCGACAAGAGCGGCAAAAAGCGCAATCTGTGTGACATTTCGTTCCATTTTCCGTCCCCCTTTTATGTTCATAATCCGCCGCGTGCGCGCAACGCCTCGGCAACATGATCGGCATCGTCCAAGGCCAAGGCCAGAAAAGGCACGATCACCCGCCACCCGGGTCTTCGGGGCGATCGCGCCCGCCAAGCCGACGACAGCCCTTGTCCCTTTTGCACAAGAACCGGTGTAAAGCGGATCACCAACGCCATCGCAAGCCCGATCACGCGGCTGTAACGCCCGAACGGCGCAAAAAGACGCATGATTACGGCCATCATGTCGCTGAGCCGTGTCGTCATCGTCACCAGATTGGCCAGCCCGACCGCCACGATCATTCGCAAGGCCAGCGCAATACCCAACGCTGCATCCGCAGTTATGATGTGCCAAATCACAAGCAGCGTCACAAACGGCCAAAGCATCCGAAGCCGTACAAGTCCGGTCCGGAAAAAGACTTTGCCCGGCAAAGCGTAGAGGACCAGCATCAGCATCAGGCAGACGCCCAGCGGTATGACCCCCTCCAACCGGAACAGCACAAGTGTCGCGGCGCAGAGTGCCAGCAATTTCGCCGCCGCAGGCCATCCGTGTGCCCGTGTTTCAACCGGTGAGCTGAGCGAGATCATCCATCCCTCCGATCTGCTCCATACGCTCCAGATAGGCAGGCAGCACCTTGGCCGGCGCACCGTCCATCATGATCCGACCCTGATCGACCCAAATCACACGGTCGTATTCGCGTATCGTTTCGGGGTCATGTGTGATCTGCAGCAGATGCGCCTCCAACCCCTGCAAGACCCGCGCCAGATGCCGGGCCGTCGGAATGTCGAGGCCGGCAAAAGGTTCGTCCAGAATAATCAGCCTCGGCTTCATGGCGATAACCGACATCAGACAGACAAGTTGACGCTGCCCTTGTGACAGCGTGTGGATTGCCGCATCGCGCCAGTGGCCCTTACCGAATTGGGCAAGGATCGCCGAAGCGTTCCGATCAGCTTCCGCCTTGCTCTGACCGGCTTGCAACAGGCCGAAAGAGACCTCTTCGATGACGGTCGGAAAAATAATCTGATGGTCCGGATTCTGGAACAGGATACCGACCAGACCCAGCGCCGCACGGCGGTCGCGCGCCATGTCCTGACCGCAAATCCGCGCCGTCCCTTGTGTTGGCGCGACCAGCCCTGCGATCAGCCGCGCAAGCGTCGTCTTGCCGGACCCGTTGCGCCCGATCACCGCGATCCGCCGCTCGTCCGCATTAAAGGTGATGTTATGCAGGATATCCCTGTCTTCGACCCGCAGACAGGCTTTGCTCAGCGACATCAAAGGCGTAGGGCCAGTCCTGTCCAATCGGATGTTCCTTTGCAACGCAGCGCGGTTGCAGCGCAGTTATCACGGTGGACCAGCGGGGAAAACCGACTATTCTCTTGGGCGCGTCCAACTTCCGGGAAGGTCCATCCGGGGCATCTTTGGCGGAGCCTTCACATGGCTGAGCAACCAGTTCGGCCCAGCGGCCAGTCGGCTAAGGACCGGCGAATTGTTGACCTGCGCCTTCAGCTTTTCGATCTGCATCACGTTTTCGATCCGCCGGTCCAGAAACGCCCAGGTTCTTGCATGGCCTTCACTGGTGTCGCCGATCCAATAGAGCACCGTAGCGGAATAAACACCGCTGAGCGTAGCCCGTTTCGTATACCAATTCACATCCTCGGACGTATCGCCCAACGCATTCCAAATGGCATCTGCCGTGCCCCAAATCGCTTTTGCCCCGTCAGCGGCATACATCGGCAAAGCGAAAAGCGCCGTGCCGCGCCGCACCGCTTCCTTGTCGCTGACCGCTTCAAGGCGGTACCGGACCGCAGCAGCAATCCTGTCACGGAACTTCAAAGCACGAAGGTCTTCTTCTTCCAGCCGTTTCAGCATCAGCGAATCCCCGCGAGCGTGAAAATGCAGGGCGAGATCTATGGCACCGCGCGGAAACAGGCTGTTGGCCACGACAGGGTCAACACCGGCCTCGGCGACGGCGGCGTCAAAAGTCGCCTGTGACCATCCATCAAACGGAACGTGATCCAAAGCGGCGTCAAGCAGGCGGTCTTTGGGCGAATCGATCGCATCGGACATTTCTATCTCCTTCATACTCATACTGGACAAGTTAGGGCGTTCTTGCTATAGCGCCACTTCCTGCAAATCCTTGCAACTCGAAACTTAGAAAGGTGGTGAAAACCACATGCAGGTTAGTGTTCGCGATAATAACGTCGATCAAGCGCTTCGCGCGCTGAAGAAGAAACTTCAGCGTGAGGGTGTCTTTCGTGAGATGAAGCTCAAGCAGCATTTCGAAAAGCCTTCTGAAAAGAAAGCCCGCGAGAAAGCTGAAGCGATCCGCCGGAGCCGCAAATTGGCCCGGAAGAAATTGCAACGCGAAGGCATGATGTAAATCATTCTGTCGATTGCCACGAACAAGACCCCCGTTTGCAGTGATGCGACGGGGGTTTTCTTTTGCCATTCGCAAACAGCTTCGCGGCTGGCGCGGGTCTCTCGTCGGGCGAAATTGCGCGGCTGAATCTCAGTCTACGGGCAATGCGGTCGTCTTGAACACGGTCCGCAATGCGAAACTGGACTGCATTTGCCCCACACCGGGCAACCGCGCCAGATACTGTCGGTGGATACGGGCGAAGTGGTCGGTATCTTCTACAACCACTTTCAACAGATAATCCGCGGTTCCGGCCATCAAATGGCACTCAAGTACATCCGGTATGCGCGCGACGGATTTCTCGAACGCATCCAGCACTTCGTCCGCCTGCCCCTGCAGCGTGATCTCGACGAATACCGTCGTAGGCCTGCCCAGCTTTCGCGCATCCAGCAATGCGACGTAATCGCGGATGTACCCTTCGGCTTCCAACCGCTGCACGCGGCGATGGCAGGCGGAGGCAGACAGGTTCACCTGCTCCGACAGGTCCGCATTGGCCATCCGTCCCTTGCGCTGCAGCGTTTTAAGGATGCTGCGATCTATTGCGTCCAAGGCCATTAACGCTCCATTCTTGCGAGAAACTCCAATTTGATCGAAGATTATCTCTAAGATACCCTGATTGGCGAGGGGGAATCGGGGCGGAATTGCAAAGCATTTCGTTCATAATGCCGCGAAATTGGAGTTGAGGAGGAACACCCCATGAAAATCGGCTGCCCCAAAGAGATCAAACCGCAGGAATTCCGCGTCGGCATGACGCCCAACGCGGCACAAGAAGCTGTGGCCCATGGCCATGACGTTGTCATCGAAACCGGCGCAGGGATCGGTGCCGGATTTGAAGACGCGGATTATGAAGCCGCTGGCGCAAAGATTCTTGGCACCGCGAAAGAGGTGTTCGAACAGGCAGACATGATCGTCAAGGTCAAGGAACCTCAAGCCGGCGAGCGCAAGATGCTGCACGAGGGGCAATTGCTGTTCACTTATCTGCACCTTGCGCCGGACCCGGCGCAGACCAAGGATTTGCTGGCATCGGGTGCAACCTGCATCGCGTATGAGACAGTCACCGATCGCAACGGCGGCTTGCCGCTGCTGGCCCCGATGTCGGAGGTTGCTGGGCGCCTGGCACCTCAGGTCGGTGCCTGGACACTGCAAAAAGCCAATGGCGGTCGCGGTGTGCTGATGGGTGGTGTGCCCGGTGTGGGTCCGGCCCGCGTGGTCGTGATCGGCGGCGGCGTGGTGGGTACACATGCGGCAAAGATCGCGGCGGGCATGGGCGCTGACGTGACGGTGCTGGATCGCTCGCTTCCCCGTCTGCGCTATCTCGATGATGTCTTTGGTGGCACGTTCAAGACCTCTTACGCCTCTGCGGGCAACACCGCTGAACTGGCAGCACATGCCGATATGATCATCGGTGCCGTGCTGATCCCCGGCGCAGCCGCGCCCAAGCTCATCAGCCGCGCGCAACTGGCCGACCTGAAACCGGGTGCGGTCCTTGTTGACGTGGCGATCGACCAGGGCGGGTGCTTTGAGACCTCAAAGGCGACAACGCATCAGGATCCGATCTACGAAGTCGACGGTATCATGCACTATTGCGTTGCCAACATGCCGGGGGCCGTCGCAAGGACATCGACCATCGCGCTTGGCAATGCCACGATGCCCTTCATGCTCGCGCTGGCCGACAAGGGTTGGAAAAAAGCATGTCAGGATGATCCGCATCTCAAGGCGGGTCTGAACGTCCATGCAGGCAAGCTGACTTATGCCGCCGTAGGTGACGCGCTGGGCATGGAAAGCATCACGGCAGATCAGGCTATCGCGGGCTAAGCCCCCGCCATCCTGCTGAGTAGCAAAGCAAAAGGCCCGCCGACAACGGCGGGCCTTTTGTAACTCCATAACGAACGTCGTTTTCTTAGCGGTTTGCAGCCAGAGAATCACGGATTTCCAACAAGACATCCAGCTCGCTCGGGCCTGTCTGCACTTCAGGCGCGACATCGTCGGGAGCCGTCGCTTGTGCTTTGACACGGTTCACCATCTTGACCAGCATGAAAACCACAAACGCGATGATCAGAAAGTTGATGACGGCCATGATGAATGAACCGTAAGCAAAAACCGAAGCACCCGCTTCGCGCGCAGCGTCGAGCGAGGCACCCGTTGGCACATCCCCCCCCAAAACAGCGTAATTGTTGCTAAAATCAACTCCGCCCGACACAAGGCCAATAATCGGATTGATCAGATCGCCGACAAGCGATGTCACAATGGCGGTAAATGCAGCACCGATAATAATACCTACAGCCATGTCCATGACATTGCCCTTGGCGATGAAGTCCTTGAATTCGTTAATCATCCGTCTGTCCCTTGGTTTGATTGGATCGGTCGCGAAGTTGTTCCCAACGCCGTCGCACATCCGTTACCATATAGATGCACACGTGCGCAGCCTGTCTTTTAGGGGGAATTTTCCTACATTGGTGACTCAAACAGGACTGTGAGGAACTTTTATATGCCCGATTTGACCGCCTTCCCGATCTTTGCCAAATGGCCCGCCTCAAACCCCGATGTGATCCAGCTTTTCTCGTTCCCGACGCCGAACGGGGTAAAGATATCTATCGCGCTTGAGGAAATGGGGCTGGCTTATGAGGCCCACAAGGTGACCCTGTCGGACGCGGACGTCAAAAGCCCGGAGTTCCTGTCGCTCAACCCCAATAACAAGATCCCGGCAATCATCGACCCCAACGGCCCCGAAGGAACGCCGATTGGTTTGTTCGAAAGCGGGGCGATCCTGATTTATCTGGCAGAGAAAAGCGGGAAGCTTTTCGGCGACAATACGCAAGAGCGTGCGCATATCCTTCAATGGCTGATGTTCCAGATGGGCGGTCTCGGCCCCATGCTCGGCCAGCTTGGCTTTTTCCACAAATTCGCCGGATCGGAATGGGAAGACAAGCGCCCTCAGCAACGCTACATCAATGAATCAAAACGGCTGCTCGACGTGCTGAACCTTGAACTTGCCGGTAAGGAATGGATCGCGGGGCCGAATTATTCAATTGCGGACATCGCGATTGCGCCCTGGCTACGTGCGCTGGATTTCTACGAAGCCAAAGATGCTGTCGGCTGGGAAGATCGCACCAATCTGATCGACTACGTCGCGCGGTTTGAGGCACGGCCTGCGGTTCAGAAAGGTCTGGTCACGCCTTCGCGCGATTAGGGCAGCGTACCTTTCAGGACATAGCGCAGAATTTCCACCACCTGCTGCGGCGTTTCAGCAACTGCATTCGCCGCGGCATCGACTTCCTTGAGCGCATGCGCATGGTCAGGTCCGTGCAAAATGATGAGCGACTTGCCCAGCGCCGCGGCGTAGCCTGCGTCGAAGGCAGCGTTCCACTGCTTGTACTGATCGCCAAACCTGACGACGACGATATCCGCCGCCTCGATCCCGCGCCGCGTGCGGATCGCGTTGATCTGCGCGCCCTTCCGGTCATGCCAGAACTTGTCCGGCTCGGCCCCCAGGATCGCCACACCGCAATCGTCGCTCGCCGCGTGATCGGTGACAGGTGAGCCGAAAACAACATCCAGTCCCTTCGCACCCTCCACGATCTGCTCGCGCCAGTCGGTGTGTATTTCGCCGGACAGATAGACATTCATCATGGTTTCATCCTTATATCAGGAGCGCAGGACGCCACCGGTGGCATTCAGAACTTTCTCGACCACTTTCGCGCCGACCGCTTCGATGTCCGCATCCTTCAGCGTCTTTTCGACAGGTTGCAGGCGCACCGTGATGGCAAGGGATTTCTTGCCCTCCCCAAGACTGCCGCCGATGAACTCATCAAAGACGCGGACGTCCTGGATCAACACCTTGTCCGCGCCCATCGCCGCATTGACCATCGTCAGCGCCTCGACATCCGCATCGACCACAAAGGCAAAATCCCGTTCTACTGCCTGCAAGTCGCTGATCTGCAACGCGGGGCGCGTGGCACCGGACTTGCGCGGCAAAGGTATCTCGTCCGGCCAAAGGGTAAACGCCATGACAGGGCCTTTGACGTCCATCGCCGCCAGTACACGCGGATGCAGCTCGCCAAAGACGCCCAGTACCTTTTTCGGGCCAAGGCAGATGACGCCATGCCTGCCCGGATGCCACCAGCCGTCAGCGTCGCGCCGGATCTGGACCTTGGCCGGAGCGCCCATCGCGGCAAGTACCGCCTCGGCGTCTGCCTTGATGTCATAAATATCGACAGCACGCGACGCGCCTTGCACATCTTTCGGGCCGGTTTTCCCGACCAGAACGGCGGACACCAGCGTTTTCTGTTCTCCCGGTTCGCCGCCGTGAAAGGCCGGTCCGATCTCGAACAGGGCCATATCGCCAAAGCCGCGCGCCTGATTGCGGGCCGCTGCCTGCAAAAGACCGGGCAGCAGCGCGGGCCGCATATGGCTCATGTCGCTGCTGATCGGGTTTTCCAGCCGTGTGGCGTCTGTCCCGCCGCCAAACAATTCCGCCGACGCCTTGTCAATGAAGCTGTAGGTGACGCATTCGTGGTATCCCAACGCAGCCACGGCGCGGCGCGCCACGACAAGGCGTTGCTGTGCTTGTGACAACACGGGACGGGGCACGCCTGCGCCGGTCCGTGGCAAAGGGACACCCTGCAACCTGGTCAGCGACGCAATCCGCGCGACCTCTTCGACCAGATCCGCCTCGCCTTTGACGTCGGGGCGCCAACTGGGGACGTGTGCCATGTTACCTTCCAGCCGGAAACCCAAGGAGGTCAGCGTCTGACGCTGGTCGCTCTCGGGTATCGTCATGCCCACAAGCGACTGCACCCGCGCCGGGTCCAGCCGATAGGCCCGCGCCGTGTCGGGCACGGCACCGGCGACAATAACCTCTGACGGCTCCCCGCCGGCGGTATCAATGATCATATGCGTTGCGTGTTCGATACCGTAGGGCGTCCATTCGGGGTCGATCCCCCGCTCGAACCGGTAACGCGCGTCGGAATTGACCTTGAGCGCGCGGCCCGTGTACGCGGTGCGCACCGGATCGAAATAGGCCGCTTCGATGAACACATTCACCGTCTCTTCGGTGCATCCGGTCGCCTCGCCGCCGATCACGCCACCAAGGCTCTCGACCCCGGCGGCATCCGAAATCACGGTCATGCCTTCTTCAAGCGTATAGGTCTTGTCATCGAGCGCCGCCAACGTCTCGCCACCGCGGGCGCGATGAACACGCAGCGCTTTGCCTTCGATCTTGTCGGCGTCGAAAACATGCAGCGGGCGGTTGCGGTCATAGGTGAAGAAATTCGTCACATCCACAAGGAACGAGATCGGCCGCAGACCGATCGCGCGCAGCCGGTCCTGCAACCATGCAGGCGACGGCCCATTGGTCACTCCCCGGATCACACGCCCGTAGAACACCGGACAGGCATCCCGCGTATCATCGTCAATCGTCACGCTCACTGGGCACGGGAAAACCCCCTCCACCAGCGCCACGTCGCGCTGCTTGAGCGTGCCAAGGCCACGCGCCGCCAGATCACGCGCAATGCCGCGCACGCCCAGCGCGTCGGGACGGTTCGGAGTGATCGCGATCTCGATCACCGGATCGACCTTTGTGGGGTCATTTTGTGCCAGCCAGTCGATGAACCGCTGGCCGACCTCTCCCGAGGGCAGTTCGATGATGCCGTCATGCTCCTCCGACAACTCCATCTCGCGCTCGGAGGCCATCATGCCGAAGCTCTCGATGCCGCGGATCTTGCCCACACCGATGGTCGTGTCGATCCCCGGCACGTAAACGCCCGGCTTGGCGACAACCACGGTGATCCCCTCGCGCGCATTCGGTGCGCCGCAGATGATCTGCTTGACGCCTTCGTCGGTTTCCACCTGACAGACCTTGAGCCGATCCGCGTCGGGATGCTTTTCCGCCGATTTGACATAGCCGATGGTAAAATCCGCAAGCTTCGCCGCAGGATTTTCGACGCCTTCGACTTCGAGGCCAAGGTCGGTCAGCGTCTCTGTGATCTCATCCACCGTGGCGGTGGTATCGAGATGTTCCTTGAGCCAGGAGAGTGTGAATTTCATTTTGGAGCTCCCCAATAAAGAATTGCCCAAGTTGTAAGGGCTGCCGTGACAATACTTGTCAGTCCTTGCGGAACACGTTCTAAAAATTCGGCCCACCAGCGATGCAAAAGCGGCTTATTGTTGTCTTCGAGATACTCCCAACCCTGCTGGGTCAGTCGAACAACTTCGTCTGTAAGATCGTAGGAGGATTTATTTAGATCGGAAATCCAAGGGATCTCCTTATATTTGGATCGTTCTACGTAACCAAATCTCCAAGCCAAAATCAAATACTCCTCAAATTCTCGCCCATCGAAGGTTTTAGCTGGCACAGGTGAGATACGGAATCGGCGAGACTGGTACGAATTTCCTTTGGCCATGTAGCCTTGAAGTAAACCATTGTACTTCATCCCGTGGATACCAGCCTCACCTACGATTGTTAATGCCTCTGCCATTATTCTTCTGCCATAGAAGAATTTCACCTACTCAGCCCCCCATGCAAATTCGGCTGGTCCAGCGCGGCAAACCCGTAATGCCGCAGCCAGCGCAAATCTGAATCAAAGAACGCGCGCAAATCCGGTATCCCGTATTTCAGCATGGCAATCCGGTCGATGCCCAT
>JAGXFI010000004.1 GCA_024637305.1 Sulfitobacter sp. | reverse complement strand
GGTCTCGGTGCCGGTGCGCGGGCGTCAGTCGGTGCCGCGGCTGCCGAAGAATCAATCGAACAGATTGTCGATCATCTGGCCGGCGCGCATATGTGCTTCATCACCGCAGGCATGGGCGGTGGCACAGGAACGGGTGCGGCTCCGATCATCGCGCAGGCGGCGCGTGAACTGGGCGTGCTGACGGTCGGCGTCGTGACCAAGCCCTTCCAGTTCGAAGGTGCCAAGCGCATGCGTCAGGCTGAGGACGGCGTCGAGGCGCTGCAAAAGGTCGTCGATACGCTGATCATCATTCCAAACCAGAACCTGTTCCGTCTGGCGAATGAAAAAACCACATTCACCGAAGCTTTCAGCCTGGCTGACGATGTCCTGTATCAAGGCGTCAAGGGCGTTACCGACCTGATGGTGCGTCCGGGTCTCATCAACCTCGACTTCGCGGATGTGCGCGCCGTGATGGACGAGATGGGTAAAGCCATGATGGGCACCGGTGAGGCGGACGGCGAAGACCGCGCCATCCAGGCCGCAGAGAAAGCCATCGCGAATCCGCTGCTGGACGAAATCAGCTTGCGCGGTGCGAAGGGCGTTCTGATCAACATTACCGGCGGTCATGATCTGACGTTGTTCGAACTCGACGAAGCGGCGAACCGTATCCGCGAAGAAGTCGACCCCGAAGCAAACATCATCGTCGGGTCCACGCTGGACGAAAACATGGGCGGCATGATGCGCGTATCCGTGGTTGCCACAGGCATCGACGCGATGGACGTGAACACGGAAATGCCGGTGCCGCGCCGGTCCATGTCCCAACCCCTGAAACAACAGGTGACTGCCGAGGCACCTGCACAGGTCGCAGCTGCGGCATCGACCCCGGTCGCCGCTGAGGCGGTCGAGTACGAGGAAGAAGTCTCGACGCCCAGCTTCTTTGAAGACATGAACGTGGAGGAAGTCGCGGCGCGGGACATGGCAGAAGACATTTTTGCCGAGGATGCGGGCGGCGAGGCGGATGATCTGCCTGCGCCAGCCTATGTTCCAGAAGAAGTCCGGCCGCAGCAAACTCCGGCATCCTTCCAGCCTGAAGCGGCCGACCGATTTGTCGCACCGCGCCCATCGGCACCGGGAACCCCTTCGCCCGAAGCGATGGCCCGGTTGCAAGCCGCCGCCAGAAAAGCCGCACCGGCATCGCAGGCCCGCCCCGCACCGCAGCCCGTGCAGGCGGGTGAACGCCCCCGTTTCGGGATCAATTCACTGATCAACCGGATGACCGGACATGAGCAGCAAGGGCAGCCGGAGCGCCCCGCGCGCCAGCAGCCCCCCGTCCAGACGCAGGCTTCTGCTGCGGCGCCACAGCCGCGCGAAACGCCTGATCCGGATCAGGAACGGATCGAAATTCCGGCCTTTCTGCGTCGCCAAGCCAACTGATAGATCACAAAAAGAATAGTGAAAGGCCCCCAATGCGGGGCCTTTCGTGTTTTGAAACAGCGGCTTACAGGCCCGTTAGCGCAATCGCGCCGCTTTGTTACGGCATTGTTTCAGTCGGTTGCAAAGATTGAGTTGAGCATTGGGAGGCCAATCCTTAACTCCATAGTCAACAAGGGCAGCAGGTCTTTGAGCTTTCGAGGTACTACCGTGCAAACGACCATCAAAACAGCAATCAGCTTTTCGGGTAAGGGACTGCATTCAGGCAAGCCTGCCACCGTGACCATCCGTCCTGCGATGGTGCATCACGGAATCTGGTTCACGCGCACGGATGTTGATCTTGGCGACCGAATGATCCCGGCACGCTGGGACGCGGTGAACCGGTCGCCGCTTTGCACCAAGCTAGAGAATTCTTCCGGCCTGTCCGTGTCCACCGTGGAGCATCTGATGGCGGCTCTGGCCGGTTGCGGGATCCATAACGCGTTGATCGAAATCGACGGCCCCGAAGTGCCGATCCTGGATGGATCCGCCGCACCTTTCGTGCGCGGCATCATGCAGCGCGGTGTGCGCGCGCAGGCCGCACCTGTCATGGCATTCGAAGTGCTGAAGACAGTGACGGTGACCGAAGGCGAGGCATCAGCCACGCTTGCCCCTTCTGACACGTTGCGCATCGATTTCGAGATTGATTTCCCGGACGCGTCAATCGGTCACCAGAAAAAGTCACTGGTCATGAACAACGGCAGTTTCGCGCGTGAACTGTGCGATAGCCGTACGTTCTGCCGCAAGGCCGATGTGGACGCGATGCAGGCGAACGGTCTGGCACTGGGCGGCCATGCGGGCGAGAACGCGGTTGTTTTCGACGGCGACGCGGTGGTCAGCCCTGGCGGATTGCGTCACGCGGATGAACCTGTACGTCACAAGATGCTGGATGCTCTCGGAGATCTGGCGCTGGCCGGCGCGCCGTTGCTTGGCCGTTATACCGGCATTCGCTCGGGCCATTCGCTGACCAATACCTTGCTGCGCAAGCTGTTTGCGACACCCGGCGCAGTACGTCTGGTGGCCTGTGACGGTGCCTTGGCCGCGCGCTTGCCCGGTCACGGACTGGTGTGGGATGAAATTCCGGCTGTCGCCTGATCTGACGTGCTTTGCTGGCAACGTACCTGCGCCAACATCCCCATTCTCGGCCCGCGAACGGGCAAAATGCGCAATCGGCGTTTTGCCTTTGGAATTATTGTGCTAGTCAGTGGCAAACCGGCGCGGTGAAGCGCTGGATGACGGTTGAAAATTGAGGATGACAAGGCATGAAAGTGCGGGGCTCAGCGATACGGGTAGCATTGGTGTTGAGCGTCGCGGGAGCCCTTGTAGCTTGCGGTGACGACAGGAATGTCGGTCGCACCACTGGCAGCTTTTTCAACCCTCAGGAAATCCCGCTGGAAACCTATTCCGCCGAGCAGATTTTCGAACGCGGCGAATTCGAACTGAACCGCCGCAAACCCGCCGAGGCTGCTTTCTATTTCGCTGAAATTGAACGGCTTTATCCCTATTCGGATTGGGCAAAGCGGGCATTGATCATGCAGGCCTTTGCCTATCATCAGGACGCCGATTACCCCAATAGCCGCTCTGCGGCGCAACGTTTCATCGACTTCTATCCAGATGATGACGATGCGGCCTATGCGTCCTATCTGCTGGCGCTCAGCTATTACGACCAGATCGATGAAGTCGGGCGCGATCAGGGGCTGACCTTTCAGGCCCTGCAATCCTTGCGTAACGTGATCGAGAACTATCCCGACAGCGAATATGCGCGGTCTGCGATCCTGAAATTCGATCTTGCATTCGACCATCTTGCCGCCAAGGAGATGGAGATCGGCCGTTATTATCTGCGTCGGAGCCATTATCCCGCTGCGATCAACCGTTTCCGCGTCGTGGTAGAGGACTTCCAGACAACGACCCACACCGCCGAAGCGCTGCACCGTCTGGTAGAGGCTTACCTCAGCCTTGGCCTGAACGAAGAGGCGCAGACCGCCGGTGCGATTCTTGGTCACAATTACCAGAGCACCGAATGGTATCAGGACAGCTACAAGCTGCTTACCGGGCGGGGTCTGGAAATGCGCTCGCTGGGGAACAACTGGCTGTCGGCGATCTATCGTCAGACCATCAAAGGTCAGTGGTTGTAGGGGCGTCGGGGTGCTCCCGACGTTTGGTTCCTGAGAATGCTGCGCGGGCTTGATATATCGGACATGCTGATCATTGACCGGCTGGAGCTTGCGTTCCAGCCTGGCCTGAACGTATTGACCGGAGAAACCGGTGCCGGGAAATCCATCTTGCTGGATTCGCTGGGGTTTGTTCTGGGTTGGCGCGGGCGGGCCGATCTGGTGCGACAAGGGGCAGAGCAGGGCGAGGTTACGGCGTGGTTCGATCTGCCTGAAGGCCATCCAGCCCTTGCCGTACTGGAAAGCGCCGGATTGCCGGCGGAACCAGAACTGATCCTGCGGCGCATCAATACTTCTGACGGGCGCAAGACTGCCTGGGTCAATGACCGCCGTGTCTCGGGCGAGGTGCTGCGCGCGCTGTCGGACACGCTGGTAGAATTGCACGGCCAACATGACGACCGCGGTCTGTTGAACCCGCGCGGCCACCGCGCGATCCTTGATGCTTTTGGCGGGCTTGAGGACGCGCGCGGCGCGACCCGTACTGCTTGGAACGATTGGGCAAAGGCGCGCAAGGCGCTTGACGCCGCGCGTGCGGCACAGGATGCGATCCGCGCCGAAGAAGAATTCCTGCGCTTTGCCGTGGCCGAACTGGACAAGCTCGATCCGCAGGAAGGTGAGGACGTCGCACTCGATACCAAGCGGCGCGGGATGCAGGCCGCCGAGAAAATCCGCACGGATGTCGTCAACGCTTACGAAATCATGGGGCAGAACGGTGCAGAATCCAATCTGGCTGACGCCGTGCGCTGGCTTGACGGCGCGGCGGACCGTGCTGACGGACATCTGGAAGACCCCATTGCGGCGCTGAACCGTGCGATGATCGAGTTGGACAGTGCGATGGATGGGGTCGTGCGCGCGATCGAGGCCTTGTCCTTTGACGCGACAGAGCTTGAGGATACCGAGGAACGGCTTTTTGCGATACGTGGTCTTGCGCGCAAACATGACGTTCTGCCGGATGAGCTGGCAGGCTTCGCCGCTACCTTGCGCGCGAAGTTGGACGCCCTCGACGCCGGCGAGGCAGAGCAGGCAACGCTGGAAAAAGCGGCCCGCGATGCGGAGGCGGCCTATGAACAAGCTGCCGGTATCCTGAGCAAAGCGCGGATGAATGCCGCCACAAGCCTCGACAAATCGGTGAGTGCCGAGCTGGCCCCGCTCAAGATGGAGCGGGCGGTTTTTGCCACTGAAATCACGCCCGAGGCGAATGGGCCCGATGGCAAGGACGCAGTGTCGTTCACCGTTGCGACAAATCCCGGCGCGCCGGCGGGCCCGCTGGGCAAGATCGCCTCGGGCGGCGAGCTTAGCCGGTTCTTGCTGGCGCTCAAGGTCTGCCTGACCCAGTCGCAATCCGGCTTGACCCTGATTTTCGACGAGATCGACCGTGGCGTCGGGGGGGCCACCGCCGATGCCGTCGGCCGGCGGTTGGCGTCGCTTGCGATAGGGGGGCAGGTTCTGGTTGTCACACATTCACCGCAGGTTGCCGCGCTTGGCGCGCATCACTGGCGGGTTGAGAAATCGGTGAGCAAGGGCATGACCACCACCCGAGTGGTTCCTTTGACCGCGCCTGAACGTGTCGACGAAGTGGCCCGCATGTTGTCGGGTGACCGCATCACAGACGCAGCCCGGAGCGCCGCGCGCGCACTCCTTAAGGCGTAGTTTCGAGGGAGATTTCCGTTTTATACATACGCCTCATGCCCTAGCATGGCCGGACCTGACGAGTGAAACCATGACAACGCCCCCTTCTTCCTTCCTGTCCGAACAAATATCGGCATTCAGAAAGACGCTGAAGGAGGCGCTTCATGTGGTGCGCACGCGTGGTCCGGGTAAGGTCACGTTCTGGTTCATCGCACTTGTCATCGGTATCGCCGCCGGATTTGCCGCGCTGCTGTTCCGCAAGTCCATCAACTTTCTGCAGGCCACGTTCTATGGGACCGAAGACGTGCAGCTGTTGCATAGTTTCCTATCGGGGGTCCCGTGGTATTGGGTCGTTCTAATCCCGACGCTGGGAGGTTTGACGGTCGGGCTGATCCTGCACCATTTTACCCACGACGCACGCGCGCGGTCGGTGGCGGACGTGGTCCTTGGGGCCGCCATGCATGACGGGCGGGTAGAGGTTAAGGCCGGTCTCGCGTCTGCTGCGGCCTCGCTGATAACGCTGAGCACAGGAGGATCGTCGGGACGTGAGGGGCCGGTGGTGCATATCGCCGGCGTAATCTCTACCTGGGTCAGTGACCGGATCAACGCGGACGGGATCACGGGGCGCGATCTGTTGGGCTGCGCCGTTGCGGCTGCTGTATCGGCAAGCTTTAACGCGCCGATCGCCGGTGCGCTCTTTGCTCTGGAGGTGGTGCTGCGCCATTTCGCCGTTCATGCCTTTGCCCCCATCGTGATCGCCAGCGTCGCAGGTACGGTTATCAACAGGCTGGAGTTTGGCGGCGTTACGGAATTCGTCCTGCCACGGTATGGCGATCTGCAATTCTATGCGGAACTGCCTGCCTTTCTCCTCCTCGGGCTGACCTGCGGACTAGTCGCAGTGGCGTTGATGCGGTCGATCTTCTGGGCGGATGATCTGGGTAATTATCTGCAAGGCCGGATGCGTATTCCGCGCTGGTTACGGCCCGCTTTGGCCGGGGCCATGCTGGGTGCGATTGCGCTTTGGTTTCCGCATATCATCGGTGTCGGATATGAGACAACGTCGCTTGCGCTATCCGGCGAACTCGCGTTCCACGAAGCCACCGTTTTCGCCATCCTCAAGGTTACGGCGGTCGCCATCACTCTCGGCGGACGGATGGGCGGCGGAGTGTTTTCGCCGTCGCTGATGCTGGGTGCCCTGACAGGTCTGGCGTTCGGGTTGGTTGCGACCGGGATCTTCCCTGATGTGTCGGGGTCATCGTCACTTTATGCGCTGGCCGGAATGGGGGCGGTCGCCGCTGCCGTGCTCGGCGCGCCGATCTCGACGACGCTGATCGTGTTCGAAATGACTGGCGACTGGCAGACCGGGCTTGCGGTCATGGTTGCCGTCAGCATGTCCACCGCCCTGTCATCGCGAATTGTCGACCGCAGCTTTTTCCTGACGCAAATCGAACGTCGGGGCATCCACCTTGCCGCCGGGCCGCAGGCCTATCTGCTGTCGATGTTCAGCGCCTCCAAGATCATGCGCACCATGACCGACCCGCAGGCCGCGAACGAAGAACGCTGCTGGGAGATGGTGGGCGAGGGGACGTATATCGACGCGTCCGCCACGCTGGAGGCTGCAATGCCGATGTTCGACCAATCCTCCGAACGCTTCATCCCGGTTGTCTCGCTCAGCGCTGATGCGGCCCCCCCCGAACTGCTGGGCGCGCTTTTTCACGTGGACGCGCTGCGCGCCTATAACCGTGCGCTTGCGGCGACAGCGGCAGAGGAACATTCCTGAGGTCTTGACGGCGTGGCAAATCAGGCGACGGAGGCAAATCCCTCACGCCTCAGATACGCTCGATTGTGATCTCGTCTATGGGATAGAACGCCAGATGGTCCTTGATCTGCGCCACGGCGTCCTTGGGATTCTCATAGGTCCAGACAGCATCCTGCAACGTGCGGCTTTTGGTGATGATCGAGAAATAGCGCGCGTCACCTTTGTATGGGCAATGAGTTGTCTTGTCGGATGCGTCCAGAAAGGCCATCGCGACGTCTGCGCGGGGGAAGTAGATAACCGGTGGGTAATCCCCCTCGATCAGTTCCAGCGCATTGTTGGATTCGCCCAACACCGCACCGCCCGCGCGTACGCTCCATGCGCCTGCCGCTTTGCGTATCTTGATATGGTCCGCCATTTTTCACCTCTCCCGAACAGCTTGCGCGCTCAGATCGGCGCAGTTGCTGCATCCAACCATAGTTTTGCGTCGCTTGATAGCCGAGGCCCTAGTTTTTCTGCCACCTCAGCGTGATAGGCGTTGAGCCAGTCCCGCGCCGCAAGATCAAGCATCTCCGCTTTGATCAGCCGCCGGTCGATCGGCACGAAAGTCAGCGTGCGCCAGTCAAGCATTTCCCGGTGCGCGTCGCCGCCGGGCAGGGGATCCGCCTCTCGCACCACCAGCAGGTTCTCGATGCGGATGCCAAACGCCCCCTCGCGGTAATACCCCGGCTCATTGCTGAGGATCATGCCCGCCTCAAACGGCACGTGGCTGATCTTGCTCAGGCGTTGCGGCCCTTCGTGAACGCTCAGATAGGTGCCGACACCGTGGCCCAGACCGTGGTCGAAATCCTGCCCTGCCAGCCACAACGGCACGCGGCCAATCGCTTCGATGTCGCGACCGGCAAGACCTTTGGGCCAGCGCAGTCGGCTTATTGCGATCATCCCGGCGAGGACGCGGGTGAATGCCGCACATGCCTCGTCGGGAGGGGTGCCGATAGCGATCGTGCGCGTGATGTCGGTGGTCCCATCCAGATACTGTCCGCCGCTGTCGAGGACAATCAGATGGCCGTCCTCCAACCGCGTGTCCGTATCCTCGGTCACGCGATAATGCATGATTGCCCCGTTGGGACCTGTGCCGGCGATCGTCTCGAAGCTGATATCCTGCAAGGCGTTGTCGCGCCTGCGGCATGTCTCCAGCCGTGTAACCACCTGCGTTTCGGTCAACGTGCCGGGCGCTTGCGCATCCAGCCACGCCAGCAGCTCCACCACTGCAACCCCGTCGCGCAAATGTGCCGCTGCGGTGCCCTCGATCTCTGCCTCGTTCTTGCGTGCTTTGGGCAGGGCACAAGGGTCCTCGCCCCAGGCACTGTTTTCGCCCACGGCTTCGGCCACGATCACCGGTACAGTGGATTTCTCCAGACGGACCCGACCGTCCAGCCCTTCGAGATAGGGCAGTAAATCTTCCGGGGCATGACAAGTCACCGCGTCTCCCAGATGCGCTTCAAGCCCATCCAGCTTTGCGGCAGCCATGAACAGGTCCACCGCACCGCTGTCGTGCAATACAGCAAATCCATGCGCCACAGGGTTGCGCGGAATATCGGCCCCCCGCAGGTTCAGCAGCCAGCAAATGCTGTCGGGCAGGGTTATCACAGCGGCATCATGCCCAGCATTGCGCAGCGCCTTACCCAGCCTTGACCGCTTGTCGGCATGGCTTTCTCCTGCGAACTCCAGTGGATGAACCTTAGCCGGTCCCATGGGCGGAGGTGGCTGGTTTTCCCAAATGCGGTCAACAAGGTTGTCACTAGCGCGCATTTCGATGCCCGCCGCCCTGAGCGTTTCGATTTGCCCGGACGTATGCAGCCAAGGGTCGAACCCCACGACGCCATCCTGCGGCAGATGATCTTTCAACCAGTCAGCCAACTGTATTTCTGGCCATGGGACCGGCGTGTACACATCCGCTACCTGAGCCTTCACTTGCGTGCGGTACCGCCCGTCAATGAACACCCCTGCCAAACCCGCCAAGACCGCGCAGAATCCGGCCGATCCGGTGAACCCGGTCAGCCATGCCAGCCGCTCGTCATGCGCGGCAACATACTCGCCCTGATGCGCATCCGCCCGCGGCACCAGAAACGCATCGACACCTTCGACGGCCATGACATCACGCAGCGCCTTCAGACGGGGCAGTCCCTGTTCCGGCCTCGCGGTTACCTCGAAACTCTGAAACATGGACACCTCATTCATTGTTCTTCAAATATCCAAAAGCTGGGTGTCAGCTCGCGCGCCGGATACCCATGACGCGCGCCCGTGCCCGCGGATCACTGTCAAACAGCGCGGCCAACTGCTCGGTCATCGCACCCGCCAGCT
This sequence comes from Sulfitobacter sp., assembly GCA_024637305.1. Classification (GTDB taxonomy): domain Bacteria; phylum Pseudomonadota; class Alphaproteobacteria; order Rhodobacterales; family Rhodobacteraceae; genus Sulfitobacter. Next base: position 30,268 of record JAGXFI010000004.1, on the reverse strand, counting down.
GATCCACATCCGTGATCGTCACCGCGCGGTCGTAATAGCGTGTCACATCGTGCCCGATCCCGATCGCCAGCAGCTCGACGGCTTTGCGTTTTTCTACCATCGCGATGACATCGCGCAGGTGTTTTTCCAGATAATTCGCAGGGTTGACGGATAATGTACTGTCATCTACCGGCGCTCCGTCCGAGATCACCATGAGAATCTTGCGCGATTCATGCCGCGCAACCATGCGCCGGTGCGCCCACTCCAACGCCTCGCCGTCGATGTTTTCCTTGAGCAGGCCTTCTTTCATCATCAAGCCCAGGTTGGTCCGGGTCCGCCGCCAAGGTGCGTCAGCCGATTTGTAGATGATGTGGCGCAGGTCATTGAGCCGACCTGGCTGCACTGGTCGGCCGTCGTTGAGCCATGCCTCGCGGGCTTGCCCGCCCTTCCACGCGCGGGTGGTAAACCCGAGGATCTCGACCTTGACGTTACACCGTTCCAGCGTCCGGGCCAGAACGTCCGCGCAAATCGCTGCGATCGAAATCGGTCGCCCGCGCATGGAACCGGAGTTGTCCAGCAACAGCGTCACGCAGGTATCGCGAAACTCGGTGTCCTTCTCGACCTTGAACGACAGCGGCGTCGTCGGATTTGCCACGACCCGCGCCAGACGGCCTGCGTCCAGCGTGCCTTCCTCCAGATCGAATTCCCAGCTGCGGTTCTGCTGCGCCTGCAAGCGCCGCTGTAGTTTGTTGGCCAGACGGCTTACCGCACCTTTCAAAGGCTCCAGTTGCTGATCCAGATAAGCGCGCAGTCGTTCAAGTTCTACCGGTTCCGCCAGTTCCTCGGCTCCGATGATCTCGTCATGATCACCGAGATAGACCTGATAGTTCGGATCGGCGTCTGATACGGGCTGCGGGGCGGGCGGCTCCATCGGGGCGTCGCCTTCGGGCATTTCTGCTTCGTCGCCCAATTCCTGATCGGCCATGTCATCCATGCTGACCTGCGCCTGAGAGCTGTCCTGCTGCTCTTCCTGAGACTGCTCTGGCGTTCCTTCGGCGTCTTCGTCGTCTTGATCGTCTTCGCCGGTGCTGTCGGGGTCCTGTTCCTCTTCGGCACCTTCTTCGGCTTCGTCTTCCTGGTCCTCGTCCATCTGGTCTGGATCGTCACCCAGCTGATCTCCGTAACCCAGGTCGCTGATCATCTGTCGTGCGAACTTTGCGAATGCAGCTTGATCGGCCAGCGTGTCATCAAGGTTTGCGAGGGTTTCGCCCGCCTGTTCCTCGATGAAACCGCGCCACAACTCCATCGCATTGGCAGCACCGGAAGGCAGGGCGCGTCCAGTCGCCAGATGCCGCACGAGATAGCCTGCGGCGACTGCCAGCGGCACGTCGCTGGCCTGTTTGGCCTGATCGTAGCCGCGTCGCAGGCCTTCGTGCTTGATCTTCGCGTCGATATTGCCAGCCGTTCCCGGCATGTCGCGCGCGCCCATGGCCTCGCACCGCGCAGTTTCCATCGCTTCGTAAAGATCCCGCGCCATCTCCCCCTGGGGGGCATACCGCGCATGGGTCTGGCCGTTGTGATAGCGACGGTTGAGCGCCAGCGCGTCCGCCGTTCCGCGCGCCAGCAGCACCTCGTCTCGCGTCATCCGGCGCGACACCTGGGGCAGCCGCATGGAATCACCCGACAGACCAGACGGATCGACCGAATAGCTGACATTCAGATCCGGATCGTTTGCCATGACCTTCGACGCTTCGGCGAGGGCCTTTTTGAATGCGTCGGCAGGATTGTCTGTTGGTTTGGTCATTGCTGCATCTATTCGATCATAAGGTTAGCGATTTCTGCTTCGTCCTTTCCAGACGTCGAGTCGATAGCGGCCTGAACGCTTCCGGTGGCTCCCCACTGCCGACGTTCATACCCGCTTTAAACAAATTTTTTCGCCTTTTTATGGCTTGCTTTTAACTCATCGGTGGACAAGTAGGAAGCGTACAGAAAGACGCGGCACGAACTGGGCAGCGCCGGATTTTTACCCCAAGCTTACGCTCGCCGCGCTTTCCGGCAATTCCTCGTCGAACAGACGCTGATAGAACTCCGCCACGGTCTGACGCTCAAGCTCATCGCATTTGTTGAGAAAGCTCAACCGGAACGCATAACCCACGTTGCGGAAAATCTCCGCGTTCTGGGCCCATGCGATCACTGTTCGGGGCGACATGACCGTGGACAGATCGCCGTTCATGAACGCGGTGCGCGTCAGATCGGCGACCGTCACCATCTGCTTGACCTTCTTGCGGCCCTCGGCGGTGTTGTAATGGGGGTTTTTGGCCAGCACGATGGCCGTCTCTGCCTCGATGCTCAAATAGTTAAGCGTTGCCACGAGGCTCCAGCGATCCATCTGGCCTTGGTTGATCTGCTGCGTACCATGGTAAAGGCCCGTCGTATCCCCCAAGCCCACCGTGTTTGCGGTCGCGAAAATGCGGAAATAACGGTGCGGCGTAATCACCTTGTTCTGATCCAGCAGCGTAAGCTTGCCGTCGACTTCGAGAACGCGCTGGATCACGAACATTACGTCCGCGCGGCCCGCATCGTATTCGTCGAACACGATAGCGGTTGGGTTGCGCAAGGCCCAGGGAAGAATTCCTTCTTGGAATTCAGTGACTTGCTTTCCGTCCTTGAGCTTGATCGCATCCTTGCCGATTAGGTCGATCCGGCTGATATGGCTGTCCAGGTTCACCCGCACACAGGGCCAGTTCAAAAGGCTTGCGACCTGTTCGATATGGGTGGATTTGCCCGTACCGTGATACCCTTGGATCATTACGCGGCGATTGTGGGAAAATCCTGCCAGAATCGCCAGCGTGGTGTCGGGATCGAATTTGTAGGTGCTGTCGATGTCCGGCACCCGCTCCGTCCGCTCTGCAAACCCTTTGACGATCATGTCGGTATCAATACCGAACACCTCGCGGACCGAGATTTCCTCGGTCGGTTTTACATTCACGTCCAATGCGTCATAAGCCATGCCAGCCACCCCTCATTCTCACACCCTTGGTCGGACAAGGGAAATTTCGCCATACCCGTGCAACATATCGTGGAGACGTGCAAGGGAAAGGGGCAAAAATCAGGGGTCATTAAGTCCAGCGACTTACGCAAGTCCGCGCGGGCGCGACGGGTGCAGGTCAGTTCAAGTCAACCAGGCCATCGCGGTGGCGAGGGGTCCGGGGCGTTTGGGAGGAACAATGGGGCCCTGCTGGCCTGCGAGCAACCGCAGAATATGCGGAGCCAACCGCGCACCTTGCCCGTCAGGGTAGACCTCGCAACCTGTGAGTCGCAGCACATGGGCTTCGGGGCGGAGGGACTGGAAAATGCGCATCAACCGCTGTGCCTGACCACCGGGCAGATTATGATCAATCATGAGAATGTCGAATTCGACCATCCGCATCCTGCGCTCCGCGTCGGCGGGGGTGGGCGTGCAAACTGCACTGTGGCCAAGCTCCAGGATGCTGTCACTCAAAGCGCTGCAAAGGCCAGCATCTGGTTCAACGATCAAACAACGCATTTTCGAATCCTCGTTAATTACACATCCAAATAAGAGCACAGAATCCTAAATTGCGGTTAACAACCTGAAGGTGAGTGAGTTTTGAGCGTCAAATTGCGCAAAACATGCGCGCGCAGCGGCGGAGGGCAGCGCATGTCATTTTTAAATTGATATGTGTGGGAACCAAACTGATGTTTGATGCCGAAATTTGCAGATCACGCCCGTTTTGCCTGTGCTGCATGGCGGGCCTTTGGTTCAGCAAAGGGCTGAATGGCCTCGCAGAGAAGTTTTCTCATACCAAGGCTGTCAGCTTTCGCTGTGTAAGTCATTCGCAGGCGGTTGAACCTAATCTTTGAAGTTGCGGCTGCCCTTGACCTGTTCCCAAGCCCAGACAACCTGTTGCAACTGCTCTTCCTGGCTGCGGTCACCCCCGTTCATGTCAGGGTGCAGTACCTTGATCAGCGCCTTGTAGATCTTGCGCACCTCGGGTTTGGTCATGGTGTCACGGGCATCCAGGATCTCCAACGCGCGCCGCTCGGTCGGAGGCAGGCGTCGCCCTGCCTGCGGCCCGCGACCGGGATTTTGCGTGGCATTGGCCCCGAGCACCTGATGCGGGTCCTCGATACCCAGTCGCGCCCAAGCCCGTGCCTCCGGGTCGCCCAGCGGTTTTGTTGGGCGCTCCCATACCTTGTCGCTGGACAGCTTCGCGTTCAACTCCGCCTCGGTGGTGCCGTCAAAGAAATTCCACTTCAGGTTATATTCCCGCACATGCTGCTGGCAGAACCAGAAGTAGTCATCCAGCACATCGGGTGCCTTTGGCGCGCGAAACTTGCCAGGTTCGTCGCAGCCCTCATGATCGCAGATGCGGCGCGACGTTTCCGACGCCCCCGACATGCCGCGACGGCCACGCGGGTTCTTCTTCTTGGCCGAAGACACGGACATATCGAAACCAAAGGGGTCGCTTTTGGACATGGAGCAAAAACCTTTCCGACTCAGGCCGATCACTTTAGAGGTTGGGCTGAGAGATTGAAGGGGGCGGGACGAAATATTTCCCGTAAATCACGCAATGTTGGTTAAAGACGAAATCGAAAGCGCGCTGCGTTTGGCATTCGAAGTGAAAGAACTGTCCGTTGAGGACGTCAGCGAGGCACATCGCGGCCACGCGGGGTTTCGCGAAGGGGGGCAGACGCATTTCGATCTGACCATTGCCTCGCCTGATTTCAAGGGGATGAACCGCCTTGCGCGGCACCGGGCCGTTCATGCCGCCCTTGGATCCGATCTGATCGGCCGCATTCACGCGCTGTCGATGGATATCACGGATTAACGGTGCGTCCTAATCCGACGGTCTGGCAATGTTCCGCTTGGCCGCGAGCAGGCTCAGTGACGCACTGACCTTACTGCCTTCGCTGGTGTCTTCGAGATCGTTTGATTTCGCAGCCGTGTCGCCCGGACCTGCTTCATGTTCCGGTGCCGGTAAAAGCTCCGGTTTGAAATCAGGCGTATCAGCCGCGGCCGCCCGACGGAAGATCAGCACATTGCGCCACACCGTTGTGGTGCCCGTCAACCCTGAGCGCTCCTGACTGGGCAGCGTCTCGGCACGCTGATATTCCCAGCCATCAGCGGCCATCTGGTTCATGAGTTCCTGCAATGTGTGCGAAAACCGTGCTTCGGCTGTCCGCAGCCCCTTTGCCTTGACACCCTTGAGCGGGGCGGGGACGACCTTGTACTCGTATCGCGACATCTAAGAGACCTTGGTTTGCCTTATCCGGATTGATAGCAGGCAGGCGCCGTCTGGAAAAGGGTCACTGCACCTGGTTTGCACCGATGCCGATCTTGCGCCCTGCTTTGTCCGGCCAAGGCAATCCGGCATGGGTTTCCTTCATCGCAGCCAGCCTCGACTGGATTTCTTCGGGCATCGCCGCGACGCGCGGACCGGTCTGATCGACGTGCAGGGTCAACGCCTCGCCTGTGGCCGCGCGCCAACCGTCCTCGTGCCAAAGCTCCTGATAAAGGTGAAACCGCTTGGCGTCGTAATCCAAAAGCTGGAACGTGCAGTACACCCGATCGCCTTCGTGCAGCTCGCGCAGGTAGCAGATATGGAATTCCGCCACATAAGTGGTACAGCCCGTCCGGTCGCGATAGTCTGGGCCAAATCCCAACAGTGGATAGGCTTGATCGGCGCATTGATCCATCAGGACGGAATAATAGGCCATGTTGAGATGGCCATTGAAGTCGATCCATTCTGGCAGGACCGTCAGCGCGCTGGAGCGGAAGGGAGCATTCATTGCAGAGGTCCTTGTGGTGTATCCGAGTGTTGAAACCGAGATCAGTTTGCCAGTTTTGCTGCGACGATTTCATTGACGGCTTTGGGATTGGCCTTGCCGCCCGTCGCCTTCATCACCTGACCCACGAACCAGCCTGCCAGCTTGGGATTGGCCTGTGCCTTGGCTACCTGATCGGGGTTGGCGGCGATGATCGCGTCGACCGCGGCTTCGATGGCACCGGTGTCCGTGACCTGTTTCATACCCCGCTCTTCGACGATTTTCGCAGGATCGCCGCCTTCGGAATAGACGATTTCAAAAAGGTCCTTCGCGATCTTGCCGGAAATCGCGTCTGACGCGATCAGATCAATGATGCCGCCCAACTGCTGCGGACTGACGGGGCTGCCGCCGATATCACGGTCGTCCTTTTTCAGCCGTCCGAACAGCTCGTTTATGACCCAGTTCGCGGCCATTTTCCCGTCGCGGCCTGCTGCGACAGCTTCGAAGTAATGCGCCGACTCCAGATCGGCAGTCAACACAGACGCGTCATAGTCCGTGAGGTCGAAACCACTGATAAACCGCGCTTTCTTGGCATCCGGCAATTCGGGAAGCGCGGCCTTGATGCCGTCCACCCAGGCCTGCTCGATCTCCAGCGGCAGCAGATCGGGATCGGGGAAGTACCGGTAATCATGCGCCTCCTCCTTGGACCGCATGCTGCGCGTTTCCATTTTGTCGGGGTCGAACAGCCGTGTCTCCTGCACGACTTCGCCGCCTGCCTCGACGATGGCAATCTGACGGCGTGCCTCTACCTCGATGGCTTGCTGGATGAAGCGCATGGAGTTCATGTTCTTGATCTCGCAGCGCGTCCCGAGATGGGCGAAATCCTGTGTTCTCTGATACCGCTCATAGGCTCCGGGGGCGCAGATCGAGACGTTCACATCTGCGCGCATCGAACCCGACTGCATATTGCCGTCGCATGTCCCGAGGTATCTCAGGATTTGCCGCAGTTTGCCCAGATAGGCGGCGGCTTCTTCGGGGCCGCGAATATCGGGACGGCTCACGATTTCCATCAAGGCCACGCCTGTGCGGTTGAGGTCAACAAAGCTCATGTTCGGATCCATGTCGTGAATGGATTTTCCGGCGTCCTGTTCAAGGTGAATCCGTTCGATCCGCACCAGACGGGCAGTTCCGTCGCCCATTTCCACCAACACCTCGCCTTCGCCCACGATGGGGTGATAAAGCTGGCTGATCTGATAGCCTTGCGGCAAGTCGGGGTAGAAATAGTTCTTGCGGTCGAACGCGGAGGTCAGGTTGATACGTGCCTTCAGCCCCAAACCGGTCCGCACCGCCTGTTCGACGCAGAACTCGTTGATGACGGGCAACATTCCCGGCATTGCGGCGTCGACGAACGCAACATTTGAATTCGGTTCGGCACCGAATAAAGTCGAAGCACCCGAAAACAGCTTGGATTTCGATTTGACCTGAGCATGAACTTCCATGCCGATCACCAGCTCCCAGTCCTGCTTGGCCCCGGCGATGGTCTTGGGCGTCGGCGTGTCGTAGGAAAGATCGAGCATTGCGGGCCTCGTTTGGGCTGAAAACATTGCCTTCGGTCATAGCCGCCACGCGGGGCTGCTGCAAGAGGAAGGGATTGGCCCGATCTCTGGGGTTCCGCATCAATGAAGCGGGCTTAGCAAGTCTGGGCGACAGGGCCTTCCTTGGTAAAGACGATCTGTTTGCCATCCGCGATCTCGCCCTGAAATATTGAGGTGAGAAAGCGCATCGCGTCGGCCTGGCCGGCGGCAGCAAAGCGTGTGGCGGATCGTATCCGCAAATTGTTGTCAAACCCTTGCGCGGCATGGGCCCAGATCATCGGATGAAGCTCTGTCAGGTGATTGCGCACGATCCAAGCGGCGCAGGCTGCGATCTGCGACCGGTTCTGATCCGCTGCGTCATTGCCGGAAACGGCCTGTCCCATCGTGTTGGCGCAATAGGCCGCCAGCAGGTTGGCCGTATGCGGATCTTTGCGGCGCGAAAGGATGTCGCGCAAACCATCGGTGAAAAAGGTGAGGTCAACGGCCGCGCAGGCCTCGTCATCGGTAGAGATCGCGTCAAACATGACCCATGTGTAACCGCCCGCGCCCCATGTGTCCTGGGTGCGTGCAGCGGTCCTGCGGGCCTCAAGTTCGAGCGTGCCCAGCGACCCGTCCCAGCGCGGCAACAGGTAATTGCCCATCGCCCTCATCGGGCCGGGGTTCTCTCTGTTGAGGTCGATCAGCCGTTCATAGCGGTCCGCGACGTTGCGTGAGGTCGTCGTTGTCCCCGCCACAAGTGCGCAGAAGGTTGCTGCCATCAGGGGGGATGTTTCCGCCAGAGGCGCAAAGGGTTGAAGGATCTGCTGCGCGCGGGCGAAATGCGCATCAAAGGCTTCACGGTTACGGGGGGCCACCTGGGCCGCCTTGGCGGTCCCGCGCCAGGCCCAGGCGATATCGATATGTGTCTGCGCCACGATGGCCGCGACAACCGGATTGCGCGGCATGTCTTCCAGCACGTATTCGAGAGCTTCTATACCACGCAGCAGGGGCGTTTCGTCGTCCGGTTGCGGATCAAAAAGTGCGTGTTCCGCCGCCAGCACAACATCTGCGCGCGCGCCATACGCAAGCAGCTCGGCAACCGGCATTGCACCAGGTGTCATGCTGCGTTCGGTATCGGCGTGGCGGATCAGTTCGGCGAGCACTTTCCAGTGCTCTTGCCGTACAAGTCTGAGGGCGCGGTTCCGGTGGGAATCACGGATGCGATCCTCGCCGGTCGGGTCGGGGCAAGGGATGGTCAAGGGCGGTGCCTTGATCGAGAGGCGCGGTGCAACGGGCACCGTCAGAGCAGGCGATTCCTGCGCCGAACGGATGGCCGCACGCTGGTCCTGACCCTTGGGCCGGGACAGCGTGCGGTGGATACGTGTTAACATTGTAATCATTACTTCCGTCCGAATAAGCTCATGTGACGCTCATTGAGAAGTGTATGGCGGGACAATGGGACAAGATCGTGGCGCGGGCGCGGTGATGGTGCGGAACGTGCTCAACCTGAGGAAGATTACATCGGGCGATGCCTACTACGCTCGGTAGTTACTGTTGAACGGATTACCGGTTAAGCCTTCATATCGCGGGTGTTGTTTCCGAAATTCCAGAAAGTTCACATTCTAGACAAATTAGCAAAAATCCTATGTTTTCCGCCTGAATTCCCTGACGGGTCATTTTGCGAGTTGTTCGACGCAATCAGGCAGTGCGCTTTGAGTTTTGGCGGACTTGTGACGAATGAAAACGCATAAAAACAACCTAAGGAATAGTTGACGTTATTTTTTCAAAGGTAATCCCAGTTGGTTTCAGGGCCATGAACCGGTCCGCCAGCCGCCATAAGGCGGGGCGGGACCACGCCAAACCTTACTGCATCAGCGAGAAATGATGCCGTACGGTTTTGACGCCGTTTGCGTTAAGTACTTCCTCGAAAGGTCTGTGCGGGGGCGTCGATTCAAAGGGCAGGCGTATCTTGCGCCCTGAATGCAGCACCGCTGTCGCACGAACAGAAAAGTCGAGACGGGTATCGAGCCGGATATGGTCGATTTCGGACAGATCCAACCCTGCGTGTACACGGCCCGAATACCAATCCAAACGGTCGGAATTCAGCGTCACGCCAGCGGTAGGGTTCCGCCCCAGATCGTAGACGGCGGGCAGCGTGAAAAGGCCAAGGATACCGACGATCCATCCCGACGCCTCAAACACCAAATAGGCGAGGATCAGCGCGCCCCATACGGCCAGCACGGCAACCAGCGTTGGCCAGTTGCGCGCGGTACGCCGGAAGGTAAACGTGTCGTCATTCATGCGTGGCGAATACGGGTGAGCATTTCGGTTGTATCACGGCTGAGCCCTTCGGTGGCGAGAATGCGGTCAAGCTGTGTACCGATCATCGCTTGGCGGTCCTTGTCATAGCGCCGCCATGTCTGGAACGCCGAACACATGCGCGCGGTGGTCTGCGGGTTCAGCGGATCAAGCCGGATGAGCCAGTCTGCCAGCAGGGCGTAGCCCTTGCCGGAGGCGTGATGAAAACCCGCGTGATGCGCCGCGAGGCTGCCAAAGACAGCGCGGAAGCGGTTGGGGTTCTTCCAGTTGAAATCTGGGTGCTGCGTCAGCTTTTCTGCCACGCCCACGGCGTCGTCCGGTGATGCGGCAGAAACCTGCAGGCCGAACCATTTGTCCATCACCAGACGGTCGTGGTGCCACTGCGTTTCAAACGCCTTTAGCTTTTCGTCGCCTTGGCCTGCATGGATCAGAATGCCAAGGGCGCTGAGTTGCTGGGTCATGTTCGTCGCCGCATCGTATTGCGCCGCCGCCTGCGTGCCGCGATCCCGGCGCGCCATGAGGGACAGGATGCCATTTGCCAAACTGCGCTTGCCGGATTGATCAGCGTTCGGTTCGTAGCTGTCCGTGACGAGGTTCGCTTGGTAAAGCTGCAGCAGGTCATCCTCCAGGGTGGCGGCCTGGGCGTCGCGCATTGCCTCGCGCGCTGTATAGATAGCGTCGGGATCCGGTGTCACGCCCGACTTATGCAGCGTCGTGGCGAGATCGTTGTCGCCGGGCAGGCCCAGCATTAGCGCACGGAAAGCGGGATCGGACGAGCTGTCGGTGATAACAGCGTGCAGGCCGCGCAGATACCCGGGATCGGGCTCCGCCCCGTCCGTAATCATGGCGATCAGCGAGTCGCGTGCAAGTGTCCGGCCTGCTTCCCAACGGTTGAAAGGGTCGGTGTCGTGGGCCAGGAGATGTGCGCGGTCTGCGCCGCTGAGATCATGTTCCAGTATCACGGGCGCGGAGAAGTCACGCAGGATCGACGCGACCGGCCGCGCGCCAAGGCCGTCAAATACAAAACTTTGCTCGGGCTCGGTCATTTCCAGCAGACGGGTCTGCGCGACTTCGTCGCCATTCGGGCTGATCAGTCCGACCGCGATGGGGATCACATGAGGTTGCGGGTTCGGCGTGGCCTTGCTGGGCGGTGTGTGTTGACGAAAGGTGAGCGTCAGTTTGCCGTCCTGCCAGTCTTCGGTCACGGACAGGTGTGGCGTGCCGGCTTGGGAATACCAGCGCTTGAACTGTGACAGATCGCGACCTGTCGTGTCCTCGAACACTTTCAGCCAGTCTTCGATCGTACAGGCCTGTCCGTCGTGCCGGTCGAAATAGAGATCGAGCGCGCGGTAGTAGGCATCGTCGTCGACCACCGTTTTCAGCATGCGGATCACTTCGGCACCTTTTTCATACACGGTGGCGGTGTAGAAATTGTTGATCTCCTGAAAGCTTTCGGGCCGAACGGGATGGGCAAGCGGCCCCTGATCCTCGGGGAACTGGCGGGCGCGCAGCTCGATCACGTCACCAATGCGTTTGACCGGGGCAGAGCGCAGGTCCGAGGTGAACTGGCTGTCCCGGAACACCGTCAGCCCTTCCTTTAGGCAAAGCTGGAACCAGTCGCGGCAGGTAATGCGGTTGCCGGTCCAGTTGTGAAAATACTCATGCGCGATGATGGCTTCGATCCGCTCGAAATTCATATCGGTGGAGGTTTCGGGGGAGGCGAGAACGGCTGAAGAGTTGAAGATGTTCAAACCCTTGTTTTCCATCGCGCCCATGTTGAAATCGTCCACCGCCACGATGTTGAAAAGGTCCAGATCGTATTCGCGCCCGTAGACCTTTTCGTCCCAGCGCATCGATGCCTTGAGCGCCTGCATCCCGAAGGCGCATTTGCCTTCGTCGCCGGGGCGGACATAAAGGTTCAGCGTTACATCGCGCCCCGATTTCGTGGTGAAGCTGTCTGTGTGGGCGACAAGATCGCCCGCTACCAGCGCAAAAAGATATGCGGGCTTGGGCCAGGGGTCATGCCATTTTGCGTGGTTTTCGCCTGTTTCGACCGGGTTGCCGTTGGACAGCAAAACGGGGTGGGGTCCTTCGATGGTGACCGTAAAGATGCTCATCACGTCGGGGCGGTCGGGATAGAACGTGATCTTTCGAAACCCTTCAGCCTCGCATTGGGTGCAATACATGCCGTTCGATTGGTACAGCCCTTCCAGCGCGGTGTTGCTCGCGGGGTCGATCTCCACTTCGGCTTCCCAAGTGAAAGGGGTTTCGGGGACGACGCAGGTCAAGCCATCGGGCTTTACGTCGGGTGTGACGGGCGCACCGTCTACGCGGGCCGAAATAAGGTCGAGCCCCTCGCCATGAAGGAAGAATTCCTGCTTCGGCGCGGTGCGATCGGGGACAAAACGGATTGTGCTGCGGACGCGGGTGGCATGGGGGGCAAGCGCGAAATGCAGATCCACGCTCTCTACCAGCCAGCCGAAGGGTGTGTAATCGGCCAGATAGGTCGTCTGAGGGGCGGCGTCGCGCATGGTTCTCTCCTGCGGATGATGGAACAATATTCTTTTGGCGACGTTATGCTTGCAACGAGGGGCCTGCAAGGCGCGGGCACTGAACCCGTGAAAGGAGAGTAGACATGTCTGCACCAGACACAAATGTGGAAAAACAGGAACGCCGTCACAAACCGGCACTGCTGGGCATCAAGGGAGCGATGATCTTTGGCGTGCTGATGCTGCTGCTGATTGTGCTTTACAGTGCATATTACGGCGGCGAGCCTACTGCGGATGCGGTGACGAACACCGATCAGGCGGTAGAGCCGACAGCGACAGTCCCTGCAGTCGATCCGGTAGTCCCCGGCACCAACGACTGATCCGACAGGCGATACTGCGAGATTCGGGGCGGATCGGTTGATCTGCCCCATTATATTGCGTCGGTGTCAGCCGCATCCCATTCGGGCGCTTGGCGCGGAAAGAAGCTGGCCGATTTTCATTCATACTTGATCTCGATCTGGTAAGATTTTCTTACCAATCCACATAAAGCGGATTGCCTTTCATGTGTTGCTGCGTCAATTTGCCGTCCAACAAGTGATCGGGAGAGACCAGCATGGGCGACAGAATGGAAAAGCATGAACTGAAGGTGGACAACGCGCTTGCCGCTTTTATTGACGATCATGCCTTGCCTGGAACGGGGGTCGAGCCGGATCAATTCTGGGCCGGTTTCTCATCCTTGGTACACGATCTGGGGCCAAAGAACCGCGCGTTGCTCGACAAGCGGGCACAAATTCAGCGCCAGATAGACGACTGGCACAAGGCAAGGCGCGGTCAGCCGCATGATGCCAACGCTTACGAGGCTTTTCTGCGTGAAATCGGTTATCTGGTCGCCGAAGGTGCCCCGTTCGAGATCGAGACAACCGGGGTCGATCCCGAGATTGCCGAAACTCCGGGGCCGCAGCTGGTGGTGCCGATCACTAATGCCCGGTTTGCGCTGAACGCGGCAAACGCGCGGTGGGGGTCGCTTTATGATGCGCTCTATGGAACGGATGCGCTGGGCGACATGCCCAAGGGCGGCGGGTACGACCCCGAACGCGGCGCACGCGTCATCGCTTGGGGGCGCGCCCATCTGGATGCGGTCGTGCCGCTGGCGCAGGGTTCATGGGCGGATATCGACGGGCTGTCAGTGGACAATGGCGCGCTGTCTGTTGCTTTGCAGAACGATGAACAATTTGTCGGCGCGGCGGAAGGCCGTGTGATCCTGCGCGCGAACGGTTTGTTGATCGAAGTCCATGTGGACCCATCTTCGCAGATTGGTGCGCAGGACAAGGCAGGGATTTCCGATATCTGGCTTGAAAGCGCACTCAGCACCATCATGGATTGCGAAGACAGCGTTGCGGCGGTGGATGCCGAAGATAAGGTCGTCGCTTATGGCAACTGGCTGGGTCTGATGAAGGGCGATCTTTCCGAAAGCTTCGAGAAGGGCGGCAAGACGGTAACCCGTGCGCTGAACCCGGACCGCGAATACACGACACGCGATGGCAAGCCAGCGAAGGCAAAGGGCCGGTCGCTGATGCTGGTGCGCAATGTCGGGCATCTGATGACCAACCCCGCGATTCTGGACCGCGACGGGCTTGAGATCGGCGAGGGGTTGATGGATGCGATGATCACGACGCTGATCGCGATGCACGACCTGAAAAAGACGGATGGCTTGCGCAATTCCGTCGCGGGATCGGTCTATGTGGTCAAGCCCAAGATGCACGGACCGGAAGAGGTCGCGTTTGCCGACGAAATTTTCAGCCGCGTGGAAGGCGTCCTTGGTCTGCCTGCTAATACCGTCAAACTGGGTATCATGGACGAGGAGCGGCGCACGAGTGCCAATCTGATGGAGTGTATCCGCGCGGCCAAGGCGCGCGTGGCGTTCATCAATACCGGCTTTCTTGACCGAACCGGCGACGAAATCCACACAAGCATGGAAGCAGGGCCGATGGTGCCCAAGGGGGATATGAAATCCGCCGACTGGATCACCGCCTACGAGGACCGCAACGTGGATATCGGGCTTGCCTGCGGCTTGAAGGGCCGCGCGCAGATCGGCAAGGGGATGTGGGCCATGCCCGATCGAATGGCCGAAATGCTGGAGGTCAAGATCGGCCACCCGCGCGCCGGCGCGACCTGTGCCTGGGTTCCGTCCCCCACTGCCGCCACTTTGCATGCGACGCATTACCACCACGTCGATGTTCTTGCGCGGCAAGACGAGATCGCAGCGGGGGGCGCGCGCGGAACTCTTGACGCATTGCTGCGGATCCCGGTGATGTCAGGCCAAAACCTGTCGGATGCCGAAATCACGCGCGAGATCGAGAACAATGCGCAGGGCATCCTGGGCTATGTCGTGCGTTGGGTCGATCAAGGCGTCGGCTGTTCCAAGGTGCCTGACATCAATGACGTGGGCCTGATGGAAGACCGCGCGACCTGCCGGATTTCAGCGCAAGCGCTGGCGAACTGGTTGCATCACGGTGTGATCTCCGAAGATCAGGTGATGGCAGGAATGCGCAAGATGGCAGCGGTCGTGGACCGCCAGAATGCAGGGGATCCTCTGTATCACGCGATGGCACCTGATTTTGACGGTATTGCATTCAAGGCTGCATGCGATCTGGTGCTCAAGGGGGCAGAACAGCCGTCGGGATATACCGAACCGGTGTTGCACGCGCGGCGACTGGAACTGAAAGCGGCTGGCTGAGACGGAAATAGAAAGAGAGAAATCATGGCTGTATCATTGACGAAAGCGCGGACGATCATCCGCAAGACGCTGGAAAAGGGGCGCGAGATGGGGCTGAAGCCGCTGTCGGTCGTTGTGCTGGACGCGGGCGGCCATGTTCAGGTGTTCGAGCGTGAGGATGGTGCGGCACCCGGACGCTTCGCGATTGCCCATGGCAAGGCGTATGGCGCGGTGATGTTGGGCATGGCGGGCAAGGCGCAAATGGCGCGGGCCGAGCAACAGGCGTATTTCATGGCTGCCGTGAACGGCGTTTATGGCGGGCAGGTCATACCGGTTCCCGGCGGTGTGCTTTTGCGCGATGCCAAAGGCAACGTTATCGGCGCTGTCGGGGTTACGGGCGATACTTCCGACAATGACGCCGAAGCGGCGTTGGCCGGTATTGCTGCGGCCAAGCTGGTGGGCGAGGCTTGAGGCCCACGTTATGAGGCGCTAGGCTGCGGTTCAGCATCTGTCAGGAAAGCCATCTGCAATGAAACGACCCGTGATCGGCATAATCGGCAACAGCTATCTGTTGAATGACCAATATCCGGTACATGCAGGCGGCCGTATGAACTCGGAGGCGATTGCCGCTGTGTCGAATTGCGTGCCGTTGATTGTGCCCAGCGATCCTGCGCTCATCTCCGTGGGAGAGCTGCTGGACGTTTGCGATGGGTTTCTGCTGACTGGCGGACGACCGAACGTGCATCCTGAAGAATACGGCGAAGCGGAAACGGAGGCGCATGGCGTCTTTGACCGCGGACGGGACGCGATAGCACTGGGTCTCGTGCGCGAATGCCTGACCCGTGGACAACCGATGCTGGGCATTTGCCGCGGCTTTCAGGAAGTGAACGTCGCGATGGGCGGATCGCTCTATCCCGAAATCCGCGAATTGCCGGGCCGGATGAATCATCGAATGCCGCCTGACGGCACGATGGAAGAGAAATTCGAGCTGCGCCATGACGTGACATTCAGCGATGGCGGCGTGTTTCATCGGCTGATGGGCGCACCCGTGGTGCGGACCAATACGTTGCACGGACAGGGCATCAAGGTTGCGGGCAGCCGCGTAATCGTGGACGGCTTTGCCGAAGATGGCACCCCCGAAGCCATCTATATTGAGGGCGCACCGGGCTTTTTGTTGGCTGTGCAGTGGCATCCGGAGTGGAACGCGGCGGGTGATCCGGTTTCGCGCCCGTTGTTCGAAGCATTCGGAGATGCCGCGCGGGCCTGGGCCACGCGCGGATCGCAGCAGGCGTTGAAAGCCGTCTAGCCGGCAGCAGGGCCGGCAGTTTTCGCACGGCTGCGGCGACTGGACCAGACCACGCCCAGTTTTTCGTCCAGTCTGACAGGCGACGGTGTCTGAGCGGGCGACATCCAGGATGGCAGCTTGGTCGCATTCTGTTGCGTCAGAGCATCCGTTCCCGTCAGGGATGGGCGCGTCGGCACGGTGTCATTGATTCTGGAGCGTGTGAACATCGGGGGCATCCTTTGGCATTTGAACGGTATTTAAGACAAATACGTTTTAGCCCAAGGATGGTTTACGATGGGTTACGGTGATTGACGCCGCTACATCTGTCCACCCGCGATCTCGATCGCCTGCCCGTTGACGCTGTCACCGCCTCGGCCCAGAAGCCACATGGCGGTCGCGCTGACTTCCTCGGGCGCGATAAGGCGCTTGTGGCGGTTCGCGTTAACCATGACGGCGCGGGCATCGGCCTCGGACAGCTTGGCGCGCTGGGCGATGGATGCGGTGTTGCGGGTCACGATTTCCGTATCGACATACCCGGGGCACAGCGCGTTGAAGGTGAAGGGCTTGCCCATGTAATCCTCGGAAAGCGATCGGATCAGGCCGATCAGACCATGCTTGGACGCAGTATAGCACGCGGCCCCCGGCAGACCGCGCAGGCCCGCCATCGAAGAGATCGCAACCGTGCGTCCCCAATCGGTTTCGCGCATGGATTTGAGCGACTCGCGAATGGTCAGGAAAGCACCGTCAAGGTTGGTCGCCATCATGTCGCGCCAGAAAGACAGGTCAGTCTTATGCAGCGCCTTGCCGGTTGCGATGCCGGCATTTGGTACGCAGATCTGGATCGGGCCGCGCGCGTCAACGGCGGCGGCGATCGTCTGCACGACCTGATCTTCGTTCCGCACGTCCATCGCCATTCCGACCATACCGGCGGACGCCACATCGTCGAGCACCTCCTGCCGTCGGCCTGTGATCGTGACGGCGCAGCCTGCAGCCGCCAGATCCCGCGCGATGGCGAGGCCGATGCCGGTTCCGCCGCCCGTGACCAGCGCGTGTTTGCCTTTGAGGTCCATGGTTCATCTCTCCCTTTTGATAGTTACCCCATGCTGGCGCGTCCGCAGTCGGACCGCAAGTCAAGGCGTTGTATTTACGTGACGATCGGAAATTTCAGAGCGCGTGTTTCCTAGCTCGCAATTGTTCTTGCAAATCTGTCGAAGTAGGCTTTGGCCAAGGTGCCGCGAAACAGCGCCTGCAAAAAAAACATTGGAGCAGTACGATGAAAACTCATTTAATCGCCGTGATGGGCGTCTCATTTCTTTGCGCGCCCGCGGTGCAGGCCGCCGAAATTACCGGGGGCTCCGTCGGGCTTTCCTATTCGGCGTTCGCCGATGATACAGATTTCAGCCGTCTGAGCATCGAGGGCTCACTGGAAGTCGGTTTTGACAGGAATGTCAGCCTGCAATTCGATTTGGGGCATGACAGGTTTGGCGAGACGGATGTGGACGGCACGACCTATGGGCTGCACGGCATCTATCATCTCGATGAAATGACCTCGCTCGGTGCTTTCTATACAAACGAGCGCACCGAAGGCGATGATTTTGACATCTTCGGGGTCGAAGCGGGACACGAGTCGGGTCGGACGGAATTCGAAGGCTACCTTGCCGGCGTGGATTACGACGGTGGCAGCAGCACGCTTTTCGGTCTGTCCGGGCGCTATGCGCTGGATAACGGTCTGGGTCTGGGCGCATCTTACGACAAGTTCGACGACGATTTCGGCGATATATCGACCCTCGCAGTACGGCTTGATCGGGACGTGTCGGCGTCAACCAACCTGCATCTCGAAATCGGATCCGCAAAGGTCAGTGCCGGTGGATTTTCGGACAGCGAGATGTTCGTGGGCCTTGGCGGCACGATTGCGTTCGGGGCCGACCGTGGCGCGACCTTTGAGCGGCGCGGTGTGCTCAAGCTGATACCGGGCCTCTAGGAGCCGGCACCACCGATCTTTCGCGGTATCGTAAAGGCGGGCGTCATGGCCCGCCTTTTTGGTGTTTGGTCATCCTTGGACTTGATAGCGCAAACAGGTGAAAGTGAGCCCGTTGAGGGCGTTCAGCGACGTCGCCGCGCTTGTGCTGCGGCGCGGCGCACGCTACGAATTCAGAATATTATGCGCGGCCAACGCGTACATGAACTGTGAACGGGGGAGACAGCGTGAAGATCGGAACGCCGAAAGAAACATTCGAGGGCGAAGCCCGCGTGGCGATGACGCCGGAGAGTGCGACGCAGCTTCAGAAGCTGGGGCATGATTGCGTGATCGAGACAGGGGCCGGCGCAATGGCCGGTTTCGACGATGCAGCCTATAAGGCGGCGGGTGTCGAGGTCGTCAAGACTGCGGCGGCTCTTTTCAAGGCGGCTGATGTCGTCGCCAAGGTACGCCCCCCTTCGGACACGGAGGTTAAGCGACTGCGCGAAGGCCAGACGCTGATTTCGTTTTTCAACCCCGCAGGCAACGCCGATCTGATGGACGCGGCGGCGAAAAAGGGTGCCACGGTCATCGCGATGGACATGGTACCGCGCATCAGCCGCGCCCAGAAGATGGACGCGCTGTCGTCGATGGCGAATATCGCCGGGTATCGCGCGGTGATCGAGGCCGGCAATAACTTTGGCCGGTTCTTTACCGGACAGATCACCGCTGCGGGCAAGGTGCCCCCGGCGAAGGTTCTGGTGGTTGGTGCTGGCGTTGCGGGATTGGCGGCGATCGGGACATCCACGTCGCTGGGCGCGATCACCTATGCGTTCGACGTGCGGCCCGAAGTTGCCGAGCAGGTGGAATCGATGGGGGCGGAGTTCGTCTATCTCGATTTCGAGGAAGAGCAGGCAGACGGGTCCGCATCGGGCGGATACGCTTCCGTGTCCTCCCCCGAGTTCCGCGAGGCGCAGCTTGCCAAGTTCCGCGAGCTGGCCCCCGAAGTCGACATCGTCATCACCACGGCGCTGATTCCGAACCGCGAAGCGCCTGAGCTTTGGACCGAAGACATGGTCAAGGCTATGAAGCCCGGATCGGTGATCGTCGACCTAGCGGCGGAAAAGGGCGGCAATTGCAAGTTGACGGTCATGGACGAAAAAATCGTGACCGAAAATGGTGTCACCATCATCGGCTACACGGATTTCCCCAGCCGGATGTCCGCGCAGGCCTCAACGCTCTATTCGACCAACATCCGCCACATGATGACGGATCTGACACCGGAAAAAGACGGTGTGATCAATCACAACATGGAAGACGACGTGATCCGGGGTGCCACCATTACGCATGCGGGCGACGTGACCTTTCCACCGCCACCGCCCAAGATCGCCGCGATTGCGGCAGCGCCGAAAAAACAGCCCGTCAAGGAACTGACAGCCGAAGAAAAACGCTCTCAGGAAGTTGCAGCGTTCAAGGCGCAGACGAAATCCCAGGTGACATTGCTCGCGATCGGCGGTGCGCTGCTGCTGTTGGTGGGGCTTGTGGCCCCTGCCAGCTTCATGCAGCATTTCATCGTGTTCGTACTAGCGGTTTTTGTCGGCTTCCAGGTGATCTGGGGCGTCGCGCACAGCTTGCACACGCCGCTGATGGCGGTGACGAATGCGATCTCGTCGATCATCATTCTGGGCGCGCTGATGCAGATCGGGTCGGGATCGTTTCTGGTCATCTTGCTGGCGGCTGTGTCGGTCTTCATGTGTGGGATCAACATTTTCGGCGGCTTCCTCGTGACACGGCGCATGCTCGCCATGTTCCAGAAATCTTAAGGAGGGCTGGATCATGGATTTCGGTTTCACAACAGCGGCCTATGTCGTCGCGGCAGTTTTGTTCATCCTCTCGCTCGGCGGTCTGTCGGGGCAGGAAAGCGCCAAGCGCGCCGTCTGGTACGGCATCGCGGGTATGGCGCTTGCGGTTCTTGCCACGCTCATCGGACCGGGTGCGGGATATTGGCTTTTGTCGATAATCCTGATCGCGGGCGGCGGTGCCATCGGGTATCAACTGGCCACGAGGGTCCAGATGACCCAGATGCCTGAGCTGGTCGCGGCGATGCATTCTCTTGTGGGTCTGGCGGCTGTGTTCGTCGGCTTTATCGCGCATTTCGAGGTCGGTCGCGTGGCGGATTATATCGCTGCAGGGGGCGATCCTTATGCGTTGGGTACGTTCGCAGGACTGATCGCCAAGAAAACGACCGTTGAGATCAACATCCTGCGGGTAGAGCTGTTTCTTGGTGTCTTCATCGGTGCCGTGACTTTTACCGGTTCCGTCATCGCCTATGGCAAGCTGGCGGGGCGCGTCGATTCGGCGGCGAAAAAGCTGCCGGGCGGACATATGCTCAACGCGTCGGCGGCGGCTTTGTCGCTGATCTGTCTGATCTGGTATTTCAACACCGGCGGGTTCTTTCCACTGTTCCTGATGACGCTGGCCGCTCTGTTCATCGGCTACCACCTCATCATGGGGATCGGCGGGGCGGATATGCCGGTGGTCGTGTCCATGCTCAACAGCTATTCCGGCTGGGCGGCTGCGGCGATCGGGTTCAGCTTGGGTAACGATCTGCTGATCGTGGTGGGGGCGCTGGTCGGCTCCTCTGGTGCAATCCTCAGCTATATCATGTGCAAGGCGATGAATCGTTCCTTTGTCTCCGTCATTCTTGGCGGGTTTGGCGGCCCTGCCGGCGAACAGATGGCCGTCGAGGGCGAACAGATTGCTATCGAAGCGGACGGTGTGGCGCAGGCGCTCAACGAGGCGGACAGCGTCATCATCATCCCCGGATATGGCATGGCTGTGGCGCAGGCCCAGCAAGGCGTGGCCGAATTGGTGCGCAAACTGCGCGCGCAGGGCAAAAACGTGCGCTTCGCCATCCATCCCGTCGCGGGGCGCTTGCCCGGTCACATGAACGTGCTGCTGGCCGAGGCCAAGGTGCCTTATGACATCGTGATGGAGATGGACGAGATCAACGACGATTTTCCCAACACGGATGTTGCGATCGTGATCGGGTCGAACGATATCGTCAATCCGGCGGCGCAGGACGATCCCAACAGCCCGATCGCTGGCATGCCGGTCCTTGAATGCTGGAAAGCCAAGACAGTCTTTGTCAGCAAGCGCGGGCAAGGGACGGGGTATTCCGGGATCGAGAATCCGCTGTTTTATAAGGAAAACACGCGGATGTTCTATGGCGATGCCAAGGCGTCGCTGGAAAAGCTGCTGCCGTTGATCGACTGACGCCTCCGCGTTACGCTGTACGAACCAAAGCCTCCGGCCCGAAAGCGTCGGAGGCTTTTTCATGCTCTTTAGACGTGGTATGCGACGGTATGCCGTCAACCTACTGAAAACGATAGATTTTTTCTTTCTTTGTGCAAGGCGAGCCCGTATAGGGAAAAGATCACCGAACATCCGATGGACCCGCCATGGCACCAATCCTAGACCATCCTCTGCGTACCCGCTTGAATTCGGAGCTACACGCGCGGCCCTTTCCGGCTGTCGCGACATCGACTGTCGCTGTCTATCTTGCGATTAAATGCGACGCGCGTTCGCCTGACCGCAAGGCCGATCTGGCGCATCTGGGCGCGCTTCTGGCACATTACGGCGCACCCAAGCCCGAGGCAGGGGCCACGCATTATTTCGGCTCGATGGGCAAGTTTCATCTGAAATGGGAACAGCACACGGAGTTCGTGACCTATACCGTTTTCATCGACACGCTGAGTGCGCGACCCTTTGATCCGGCGGAGTTCGAAGTCTTTCCCAAAGACTGGCAGGAAGCAGCACCCGGCCCGCGGATTACCTCGGCGCTGTTGCGGGTCATGCCGCAACCGGAAACGCCGCACGAAATCGCGCCGCTGCTTGAGGACTGGTTCGTCGCGGAAAGCCTTGCGGTGGCCGAGGTGCTTGAAGGGGCCGCCGTTGTTGCAGGGGACTTTCGCATTGATCCGGCAGGGCACTTGCGGTTCGCCTTGTTCGTGGCACCCGACACGGGACGGCGACGCATTGGCCGTATCGTGCAGCGCCTGTGCGAGGTCGAGACCTACAAGACCATGTCGATGCTCGGGTTCACCACAGTGCGCGATTTCGGCACCGAGCTTGGTGCGCTGGACGCACAGCTCGTCTCGTTGACAGGGGCCATGCGCGGTCCCTCGGAACGGGTAGAAGAGACTCTCCACGATCTCCTGGACGTTTCTGTCGCGCTTGAACAGTTGAGCGCCCGCACAGCCTATCGTTTCGCCGCGACCAAGGCCTATGCTGCGCTGGTGAACCAGCGGATCCTTGCGCTGCGTGAGATGCGATTCATGGGCCGTCAGGGCTTTGGCGAATTCATGATGCGTCGGTACGAGCCTGCGATGCGGACGGTCGAGGCCGCAGAAGCGCGTTTGCAGGCAATGTCGGCGCGGGCCGTCCGTGCCAGCGATCTCTTGCGGACACGGGTGGATGTCGAACGGTCAGCCCAGAACCAGAAGATCCTCGCCAGCATGGACAAGCGTTCGGATTTGCAGCTGCGGCTGCAACGTACCGTCGAGGGCTTGTCGGTGGTGGCGATCAGCTATTATGCCGTGTCGCTGGCGGCCTATGTGCTTGCACCCGCGGGGCCGGTTCTGGGGTTGGACAAGGCTGTCCTTGTTGCGCTGATCACATTGCCTGTGGTCGGACTGGTGTGGCTTGTCATCCGACGGTTGCGTCACGAAACGGACTGACGGCCCTTGTGTTTCCTGTTGTCACCCTAGCCTCCTCTGTGGATCATGCGTCCAAGGGGTATCGACAAACTTCAGATCGAGCCTGAGCAACCCCACCGCGCGGGTCGCGATCAGACCGCCCAAGCTGGCTATTTCGGTGGGGTTGATTGCATTGGCCCGCGCTTGGTCCGATGCTCGGAGAGGTGATGGCGGTCGTGACCGGATAAATGAACGCGACTACGGCTATGATGGATGCTCCGACCTGTCCGAGCAAATACGCATCGGCAAGGCCCGCGCTGAGAGCGGCAAAGATACCCAAACCCATGGGCGCGAAAATCGCGATAAATGTGCGCGAAACGGGACCCCGGGTCAGATTTCAGGTGTTGAAGCTGTCTTTATTTTCCATCCCGAAACAGATGGCGCGTGCACCGGGTTAAGCAAATGGCGGAGGGCATTTGGTTCTTGCGTGGCGGCGCAGCCGGCTTTGCCGGACGCATTCCGCCACGCAGATACCGTGTCTAGCGCCCTCGAATCCGAGGATCCAGCGCGTCGCGCAAACCGTCGCCCAGATAGTTCACGCTCAGTACCGTCAGCGAGATCGCGATACCCGGAAGCAGAACACGTTCGGGATATTCCTGCATGCGGTCTACGGCATCCGCCAGCAGCTTGCCCCATGTTGGAAAGTCGGACGGGAAGCCGACGCCAAGGAACGACAGGGCACTCTCGGTGATGATCGCGACAGCCAGGCCCAATGTGGCGGAGACCATGATGGGTGAAATCACGTTGGGCAGGAGGTGCCGCAGGATTATCTTGCCCGGCGTGGTTCCGATGGATCGGGCCGCAAGGATGAATTCGCGCTCTTTCAGCGCGAGGATGTCCCCCCGCACGATCCGCGCGGTCTGCATCCACGAAGTCAGGGCGATGACCCCGACGATCAGGATGAACATGCCGCCTTCCGGTCCATACGCCGCCCTAAGCGGTTGGCGGAACAGTGTCACGGCCAGCAGAACCAACGGCAACACCGGCAGCGACAGCACCAGATCGGTGAATCGCATCAGCCAGAAATCCATGCGCTTGAAGTAACCCGCCAGGACGCCGACGGCAGTGCCGATGACAAGCGCGAGCCCCATCGCGAGCCAACCCACGGCCATCGACACGCGCCCCCCGGCGATCATTTGCGCCATGATGTCCCTGCCCAGTTGGTCGGTGCCGAACGGATGCGCCCATCCGGCCTTGGCATCGGCATCAAACAGCAGGATATAGATCGGCCGCCAGTCCTTGTTGCGGATGTCGAGCGTTTTCGGGTCCACGTTCCAGATGTAGGGACCAAAGATTACCGCAAGCGTGATGAAGATCAGAAAGCCGCCGCCAAAGACGGCTCCTTTGTGTTTGCGGAACTGGTCCCAGACATCCTTCCACTGCGCCCGCGGCGGCTTTTGCGGTTCCTTGTCGGCCAACGCGCCGAAAGTTTCCATATCGCCCTCGATGGGGCTGGCGGGGATCGGTTGCTCAGTCATAGCGGATCCTCGGGTCAAGCAGGCCGTAGAGAACATCGGCGACCAAGTTGAACAGCACGATCAGGATGGCAAAGATGAACGTGAGCGTCATGACCATCGGCAGATCGTTGGCAAAGAGCGCGGTCAGCAGAAGCTGGCCAATGCCGTTCACCTTGAAAACGTTCTCGGTAATGATAGCCCCGCCGAAGATTGCGGGCATCCCCAGCGCGATGACGGTCACGACAGGGATCATGGAGTTGCGCAGCACATGGACCATCACAACGACGCTTTCACGCAGGCCCTTGGCCCGCGCAGTCCGCACGTAGTCCTGGTTGAGATTATCAAGCATCGCGCCCCGCATGTAGCGGCTGATCTGCGCAGTGGTCTGCAGCGCAAGCACCATCACCGGCATGATCATCTGGAAAAACTGCACTTTGAAGCTTTCCCAGTCGCGCACCACATGAGTGGTGTCGTAGATCGACGGCAGCCAGCCCAGATAGACCGAAAAGATCACGATCAGCAGCGGACCGGTAAAGAATGGCGGGATCGAAAACCCGATCATCGTGATGAAAGTTCCGGTCTGATCGAACAGGGAATAGTGGCGATACGCGGAGTAGATACCGATGGGGATCGCGATGAGAATGCCGACCACATAGGCCAGTCCCACGACCCACAAGGTCTGCGGCATCCGCTGCACGACGATATCCATCACCGGGGAACGGGTTTGCCAGCTTATCACGCGCTGCATCCCGGATGAGAACTCGGTGCCGAACAGCCAGTCGAAGAACACCAGCGGCTCAACCCAGAAAAACTGCACCAGCCATTTCCAGTATTGGACGTACCAGGCTTCGCCGAGACCGAGCGCCTCGCGCATCTTTTGTTTGACTTCAGGCGGGACGGTCAGAGGCACCTGCGCCATCGGATCGCCGGGGGCGAGTTGCAACAGGCCAAAGATTACCAGGCTGATGAACAGCAGGGTCGGTATCGACAGCACAAGCCGTCGTATGGTGAAGGTCAGCATGTACGGGGCTCCGTCATGGCTGGGGGGAGGGGGGCAGCGTTCATGTGCTTCCTTCGTTCCTGGCCGGGCTTCGGACCCGACATCATCGTGCCCGACAGCCGGTTGGGCAGGTTCCTGCGGTTGGCCAGCTTGCCCTTGGTTCGGGCGGACGCGGCTGCGTAGATGACGAAAAGAGTGGCGTCAACCACCAGATACGCCGTCCAAAACGTGACCATTTGCGGCGAGATGGGCTGGCACCGCGAAAACAACCGAGACTGTTCCGGGGTAGGCGAGGTAGACATCCAGCGGCATCAAGTGAACCTTTTCAGATGGGGGCTATGTGCGGAAACGTAAGGCGGGGAAATCCCCGCCTTACAGATCGAGGGCGAGCGGGGACCCCCCCGCCGCCGCTCTTACTTCATGCGGTACCAGTCGGCCACATTCCACAGCTCGGAGTCCCAGGTGTTCAGGACGACACCGCCAAGCGTGTTGGACTTTGCCGATACCCGACCACGATCCACCAGTGGAACAATCGTCATTGTGTCCTTGGTGATGATCTCGTTCAGGCGCTTGGCGATCTCGCCGCGCTTTTCAAGCTCACCCGTCCGGGACAGTTCGTCCAGCAGGTTGTCGTAATCTTCGTTACAGAAGCGGTTGATGTTCTCACCCTGCCACTGGCTGGATGGCTTTGGCTCGTTACCGCAACGATAGGCCGCAAGATAGGATTGCGGGTCCGTGCCGTCGAAGTTGTTGGCGTACATTTCCACGTCCGCATAGAACTTCTGGAACGTGTCGGGCGAACCGGGATCACCGCCGAAGAATACAGAGGCATCAACATTGCGCAGTTCGGTTTCGACACCGATCTGGTTCCACCAATCCTTGATCAACGCCTGAAAGTCCTGACGGACAGCGTTGGTCGATGTTTGATAGAGCAGGGACAGTTTCTTGCCGTCCTTGTCGCGGATGCCGTCGCCGTCCGTATCGGTCCAGCCGGCTTCGTCCAGAAGCGCCTTTGCCCCTTCGATGTCCTGCGTCAGACATTCGGTGTTGTCCGTGGCATAAAGCGCCGGAGCGGGGACGAGGTTGCAGGTCGGGCGACCGGCCTGACCATAGCCGACTTCGACCAGCAGCGGACGGTCGATTGCCATTGACAGCGCCTTGCGCACCTTGAAGTCCGACAGGATCGGGTGCGGATGCGCCACGGTGGACCGCTCGCCTTCGGGCAGCTCGGGCGACGGATCGGTGAGGTTCATCTCGATCCGTTCGACCAGCGTGCCGAATGCGGAGATCGGTGTCCCCATGCCGCCTTCGGCCTGCTTGGCCAGCACGTCAGGTGCCAGTTGCAGGTTCCAAGCGTAGTCGAATTCGCCGGTTTCCATAACCGCGCGGCCCGCAGCAGTTGCATCGCCGCCGCCCTTGAACGTCAGCGAGGCGAAAGCTGGCTTGCCTTCCTCGCGGAAGTTTTCGTTGGCCACCATCTGGATTACGTCATTGGGACGGAAATCCGTCACGACGAAAGGACCGGTGCCGATCGGGTTGAAGTTGGCTTCGGTGCATTCAGGTGCCTTGGCCCCGAGACATTCGGCGAACTGTGCCTTCTGGATGATCGGTGACTGCGCGCCCATGAAGGGACCGTAGGGGTTTGGTTTGGGTTCGTTGAAGTGCACGGTAACCGTCCGGTCATCGACGATCTCGACTTCCTTGACGCCATCGAACTTGGCACCCTGCGCGCAACCGCCTTCGGGGTGCATGCAGTATTCCGCCGTGAACGCGATGTCGGCGGAGGTCACAGGGGTGCCATCGGACCACGTGATGCCTTCGGACAGCTTCCAGGTGATCGACGTGAGGTCTTCGCTTACGCCGCCGTTTTCGACCGTGGGAATTTCGTCCACGAGATACGGCACGAGTGCGCCGGTTTCGTCATAGCGGCCCAGCGGCTCGATAACTAGTGACGCAGATTCGAGATCCTTGGTGCCGCCTGAAAGATACGGGTTCAGAATCGAGGGTGCCTGCCAGTAGATGATGTTGACCTGGCCATCGCGGCCCCGCTCGCCCTCGTGCCCTTCGGCGAACGCCATCGGCGCGAGGGCCGTCATCGCGACGGCTCCCAGAAGAATGGATTTCATTTTCATCGTATACTCCTTGTTGGGCACTTTGATGTGCCACGTTCTACGCCGGTTTTCGTCCGGCATCGTTTGCATCGCTCGGGGGTGAGATATGTTGCCGGCAAATCCGTCGAAGAAATCGACAAACTCCTGACTTTACCCTTCGCCCCCCGGACCGCATGGCGCTATCGAAACAGTTTCACAGAAAATTGCAACCCTTCTGAGTGCCTGATCCACGGAAACCGGGCTGTGTGCCGCGCGGTGTTTGACACCGGCCCCCCGTTGGCCTTAGCTCAGGCAATCGCAGGCAACGGGGTTGGATATGCTGGATCATTCGGAGGCGGGGCCAATTGCCCGCATCAACGGGCTGAGGGTCGAGTTTCAGACCAAAGACGGGCCTGTCGTCGGAGTCGAGGACGTGTCTTTCGACATCAATCCGGGTGAAACCGTCTGTGTGGTCGGCGAATCCGGGTCGGGCAAATCGGTTTCCTCGCTTTCGCTGATGCGGCTGGTCGAATACGGCGGCGGCGAGATCGCGGGCGGGACGATGCTTTTTGATCGCACGGACGGCAGCAATGTCGATCTGGCGCAGGCTCCACAGGACCAGATGCGGGCCATTCGGGGCAACGATATCGGCATGATATTTCAAGAGCCGATGACGGCGCTGAACCCGGTCTTCACTGTGGGAAAGCAGTTGACCGAGGGTTTGCGTCTGCATAAGAAGATGAACCGCGCGCAGGCGGAGGCGCGGGCGCTTGAACTGATGCGCCAGGTCCGCATTCCTGAGCCAGAGCGGCGACTCAAGCAATATCCGCACGAGCTTTCTGGTGGCATGCGCCAGCGCGTCGTGATTGCGATGGCGCTTGCCTGCGAGCCGCGGCTGCTGATCGCCGATGAACCAACCACTGCGCTGGATGTGACCATTCAGGCGGAAATCCTTGCATTGATCGACCGCCTGAAGCGTGAAACCGGCACCGCCGTGATGTTCATCACGCACGACATGGCCGTGGTCGCACAAATGGCGGACCGCGTGGTCGTGATGTTCCGCGGCAACAAGGTCGAAGAAGGCACGGTCGAGGAAATCTTCGAGAATCCAAAGCACGCCTATACCAAGGCGCTGCTGGCCGCCGTGCCCAAGCTGGGCGAGATGACCGGAAAACCTTATCCGGAGCCGATGAAACTGCTCGGAACCAAAGACAAGGAAATCGTGCCGATCAAGGGCACTGATGAGGTGCTGCTGTCGGTCAAACACCTGACGACACGCTTCCCCGTGACGGGCGGGTTCCTGCGGCGCACCGTGGCCAATGTTCATGCGGTCGAGGATCTGTCTTTTTCGATCAACAAAGGCCAGACGCTGAGTCTCGTGGGCGAATCCGGCTGTGGCAAGTCCACGGCAGGGCGGTCGATCCTGCGACTGGTGGAGCCTCTCCACGGCGAGATCAATCTTGCCGGCAAGGACATCATGGCGTTGAGCCAGCGTGATCTGCGCACCGCGCGTCTGGACATGCAGATGATCTTTCAGGATCCCTTCGCATCTCTGAATCCGCAAATGCAACTCAGCGATCAGGTGGCGGAGCCGATGCATAATTTCGGCATGTTCAAGGGTGAAGAGGGCCGCAAGCGGGTCGAGATGCTGTTCGACCGGGTGGAGTTGCCGCGCAGTTTCATGCGCCGCTATCCGCATGAGCTGTCCGGCGGTCAGCGCCAACGTGTCGCAATCGCGCGCGCGCTCGCGCTCAACCCCAAGCTCATCATCGCGGACGAGGCGGTATCGGCACTGGACGTCAGCGTGCAGGCGCAGGTGCTGAACCTGATGATGGAGCTGCAACTGGAACTGGACCTGTCGTTCCTGTTCATCAGCCACGACATGGCGGTGGTTGAACGGGTCAGCCATCAGGTCGGCGTCATGTATCTGGGCCGGATCGTCGAGCTTGGATCGCGGCGAAGGGTGTTCGAAAATCCGCAACACCCCTACACTCAGGCCTTGATGAAGGCGGTGCCAATCGCCGACCCGCGCCAGCGCAAGTCGGAAAAGGACTTGAATTTCAAACCGATTCCGTCGCCGATCCATCCGGTAACCTACAAGGCGGAACCGTCCGTCTACCGCGAGGTAGAGCCGGGGCATCTGGTTCTGGAAACCGACAGCGGTTATTGAGGAAAAGAACTATGGCCACGCATCTCAGCCCGTTTGAACTCATGGAAAAGCTGATCAGTTTTCCCACTGTGTCGCGGGACAGCAATATTCCACTGATCGACTGGGTCGCGAATTATCTCGACAGCCATGGCATCGAATCGCACCGCTATGTCGATCCCGATCAGCCCAAGCATGCGTTGTTCGCGCATGTCGGACCACGCCAGGACGGCGCAATCGTGCTGTCGGGGCATACCGATGTCGTTCCCGTTGATGGCCAGCCCTGGGAGAGCGATCCCTTCTCGGTCGTAGAGCGTGACGGACGCTATTACGGGCGTGGCACCTGCGACATGAAGGGATTCGACGCGTTGGCGCTTTGGGCTTTGGTTGAAGCGCATCACGCCGGGGTGAAGCGGCCGCTTCAGATTGCGCTGAGCTTCGACGAGGAGGTCGGCTGCACCGGCGCGCCGCCAATGATTGCGGCAATGCAGGGTGTGGTGCCCAAAGGCTCTGCCGTGATCGTGGGCGAGCCGTCCACGATGCAGGCCGTCACGGGCCACAAGGGCGGCGTAGGCTTCAACACCCATGTGATCGGCTTTGAGGTGCATTCGTCGCTGCTGCATACGGGCGTGAACGCGATCATGGCCGCGGCCAAGCTGATCGAATGGGCGAACGAAATGAACAGCGAGAACATGGCAGCCAAGCCGACCGC
>JAGXFI010000155.1 GCA_024637305.1 Sulfitobacter sp. | reverse complement strand
GTCGCGCAAGCGTCTGCCAGTGGTGACGATAAAGGGCGCGCCGATCTCGTTCAGCACAGTCGCATGCGCCGCAGTCAGGCCCTGAAGAGAGGTGATGCCAGGGATAACTTCAATCTGTGGCACCGGGTGCAGTCGACCGGCGACCCGCAACGTACTGTCATACAGCGACGGATCACCCCAGACCAGCAGCGCGACCCGGTTCCCTGCGCCATGCGCCGCGATCGTTTCCATCCAGACCTGCGTGATAGCATCGTGCCAGCGATCTACGCGTTGCCGATAATCCGCAATCGTCTCATCGCGCATGGGTAAATCGAACTCGGCCAGTCTGGTGTCCGGGTTCGTGATTACATCCGCGCAAATATTGCGTCGCAACTGCGCCAGATCATCCTTTGCCTGGCCCTTGTGAGGGATCAGGATCAGATCCTGTTCATTCATCGTGCGGATCGCCTGCAGCGTCAGATGCTCTGGATTGCCGGTTCCGATCCCGATCAAGGTCAGTTTCATCCCGGAATCCTCGCCAGCGCCTTGTGACGCAGTCCACCCAGAACACGGGCATCCGGGAACGTCCCATCCGTCGAGGCCGCATAGAGCCGTGCAAAGTCGCGCAATTCGGGCAGATCATCCGCCGTGATATCGCCGAACAAATAGGCCACCTTGCCCGGCGCGCGGAATGCAACGGTCTGATCCCGCGTGCAGCCCGACATACAGTCAATGCCCTGCACTTCAATGCCGTCCATCGCGTCCGAAGCGGTCTTCAGAAAGCCGTTTTGACCCAGCGAACACATGGTGCAGACATACATCCTCACGCGTCGAATTCCGCCAACGGTCCATAGAAAATCAGCGCAGGCGTCGTGCTTGAAGTCGTCTCAAGATGCGCTGCAAGTGTCTTCAGGGTGTATCGCTCAACCCGTTCGGCCGGTGTCGAGACCGCCTCGGCCAGCATGGCAGGTGTGTCGGCGGGCATTCCGTATTCGATCAGGCGCACGACGAGCCCCGCGAAGGTCCGTTTCCCCATATAGACCACCGTCGTCGCGAGTGGGTCCGCCAGCGCTGCGATGTTCACGTCCGCAGGAAGCGCACCGGTGACGTCGGCACCCGTAATGAATTGCACCCGCCGCGCGGTCAGCCTCCGGGTCAGCGGAATACCGGCAGTCGCCGCTGCGGCGGACGCGCTGGTCACGCCGGGGATGATCTCGAACGGGATGCCGGCGGCGCGCAGGGCGATGATCTCTTCTTCGAGCCTGCCGAACATACCGCTGTCGCCGGACTTCAGGCGGACGACCTTGAGGTCTGCTTGCGCGTATTCGACCAAAACGCGGCTGACATGATCCTGCTTGGGCGATGCCCGCCCTGCCCTTTTGCCGACACCGATCAAGTCGGCGTCCGCCCTCGCATGGCTCAGGATTGGACCCGACGACAGGTCATCGAACAACACGACGTCCGCTGCCTCCAGCCGCTTGACCGCCTTGACCGTCAGAAGTTCGGGGTCGCCCGGACCGGAAGAGACAAAGGAGACGAAGCCGGTCATGGTGCCTCTGCGATCAGGTGAAAAAACGTGCCCGTCGCCTGACCGCCGCCTTCAAACCGGCGGAACGATCCTGTTTCAGGCACTTCCAGATCATTGCTGTCGGTAATTCGGGCAAGCGGGGTGTCGGGTTCCGAGATGATGCTGGCATAGTGAAATTCGTGACCCCGCAACGCCGCCTTCGCCGGATGACCCGGGATCGGCGCGTTCAGATCGGCCTTGCGGTAGCCTAAGTGCATTTTGCGCTTAGCAAAACTTGTCTCGAGACCCAGCAGCCCAGCCATCTCATGCCTTGTTCCATCGGCATCGACGATGCCAGCCCCCATTGCCATATAGCCCCCACATTCACCATGTACGGGACGCGTTTGCGCGAAGGCGCGCAGCCCGTCACGGAATGTCCCTGCCGCTGCGAGCTTGCCAGCATGAAGTTCGGGATAACCACCGGGAAGCCAACAGACATCGGCATTTTCATCAGGTGCCTGATCCGCCAGCGGCGAAAACGGCAACACCTCGGCACCCGCCGCGCGCCATCCAGCGATCTGGTGCGGATAGACAAAGGCGAAAGCATCGTCTTGTGCCAGCGCAATACGTCGCCCCGGCGGCGAGATCTGCGCGGGGGGCGGCGCATTTCGCAGCGTGCCCGACGCGGCGGCGCGCAAGGCTTGCAAATCGACATGTTCGGCGACGAAACTACCCATATCGTCCAGTATTTGCGGCAGGTTTTTCTGTTCTCCGGCTTGAACAAGACCCAGATGCCGCTCTGGCATTTCGATTTCCTTGCGTCGCGGCAGCGCGCCAAAAACCTTGACGCCGACCTGTTCCATCCCGACGCGAACCAAGGTTTCATGCCGCGGGGACGCAACACGGTTCAGCACCACGCCCGCAAGCGTCACGTCCGGACGCATCAGCTTGAACCCAAGCGCCGTCGCAGCCACCGATTGCGCGGCCCCTGATACGTCAAGAACCAGAACCACCGGCCAACCCATCATCGCGGCAATATCCGCGCTCGCACCGTTGCCGCTGGCTCCGGGGATGGCGACACCGTCGAACAAGCCCATTGACCCTTCGGCAAGCACAAGCTCGGCCCCGGCCGCGTTTCCGATCAGACCGTCAATTCGTTGCCGGTCCATCGACCAGCTATCAAGATTGAAAGACGCCCGCCCAGAAGCGGCCGTGTGAAACGCGGGATCAATATAATCCGGGCCGCTTTTGAAGGGCTGCACCTCGACACCTTGCGCGCGCAAAGCGGACAAAAGCCCCAGCATCAGGGTCGTTTTTCCTGTCCCGGAAGACGGCGCGGAAATGAGCAGGCCGGGCGGGATCATGTTTCCTCCGGAAAGCGTGGTTCGGTCCCGACCGGGCGGAAACGGCGGTCATAATCGCCTGCATAGAGCCTGCTTTCGCCAAAGTCCTCGGCACCTATGGCATGGCCCACAAGGATAAGCGCGGTCCGCTCCATCTCTGCTCCGATTGCTGTTTGCAGGGTCGACAGAGTCGCCTTGACGACACGTTCATCCGGCCAACTGGCGCGCCAGACCACCGCCACAGGGCAGTCGGGACCGTAATGCGGGGTAAGGTCCGCGATGACCTGATCGAGAATATGTATGGACAAATGGATCGCAAGCGTCGCGCCGGTACGTGCGAAATTGGAAAGCGTCTCACCTTCGGGCATTGCGGTCGCCCGACCGGAAGTGCGTGTCAGCACGACAGATTGTGCCACGCCCGGCAGCGTCAGTTCCGCCGCGAGCGTGGCAGCTGCTGCGGCAAAGCTGGGGACGCCCGGCGTGACGTCATAGGGGATTTCCATCTCCCGCAGGCGGCGCAGCTGTTCGCCCATCGCGGACCAGACCGAAAGGTCGCCGGAATGAAGGCGGGCGACATCCTGGCCCTTTGCATGAGCCTGCGCAATTTCCGCCATGATCTCGTCCAGCGACAGGCGCGCGGTGTTTACGATATGGGCACCTTCAGGACAGTGGGAAAGCAGCGCGTCAGGCACCAAAGACCCTGCATAGAGACACACTGGGCAGGCCGCGATCAGGTCACGGCCCCGCAGGGTAATCAGATCTGGTGCCCCCGGCCCTGCACCGATGAAATGTACCGTCACGTTTCTTGTCCTTTCGTTTCGGCAATCGCAGCCGTCGCCATACCATCGCCCGAGACAGCACGGTCCGCAACCAGCCGCGCCTCTGGCCCGGCGGCCGCGAGCGCTGCCGCTTCGCACAACGAACCGGTGCCGAAACGATCCTGTA
The DNA here is from genome assembly GCA_024637305.1 of Sulfitobacter sp. Taxonomy (GTDB): domain Bacteria; phylum Pseudomonadota; class Alphaproteobacteria; order Rhodobacterales; family Rhodobacteraceae; genus Sulfitobacter. The sequence goes on along the minus strand of JAGXFI010000155.1, from coordinate 8,927 downwards.
TGCGCTCTGACTGCGTCGGGGTGATCATCCGTGCGATATCTTCCGCCGGTACGCCTAGTCCCGGCACCCCAAGTTCTGCCGCAAGGGCGCGGAAAACGCCGGTACGGGATTTCGCGGACTCGGTAACCACCGCATCCAGAGGATTGTCGCCATTTGCCCGTTTCAGGGCATCGCGGAGGGACACAAGCTCTGCTGCGCCCCGGAAACCGATGCCGGCAATTCTCATAGCGTGACGCTCCACTGGACGACGGGACGCGCCGGGGTCCAGCCGCGCATTCCGCCAAGCGGTACAGCCGGTGCCAGTTCGATCCGCAACAGGTCGCCGCCTCGGGTCGCATGGACCTCGGCAAGCAGCGCTTCGGTCTCCAGGGTTACGCCGTTCGCGACCAGACGCGTGCCGGAAGGTAGGAGAGTAAAAAGAAACTCTAACAAAGGCTTTCGCGCACCACCGCCTATGAACACCGCATCGGGCAAGGGCTGTTTTGGTATGTTTTGGGTGCTGTCGCCTTCGATCACGCTCAGAACGTGTTCGATACCGAAGTTGTTCGCATTGTCAGAGATGTTTTGGCACCGCGCCGCATTTTGTTCGAACGCGATTGCACGGCCCCCTGCAAGACACCATTCCACCGATACAGAGCCTGATCCGGCACCGATGTCCCATAACAGCTCCCCACGGCGTGGGCCCAACGCGGCGAGGGTCAGCGCACGCACGGGGCGTTTGGTGATTTGTCCGTCGTGAGTAAAACGATCATCCGCCAAGCCTGCAGTGCGCGGCAATCCGATACCGCCCGGCAGTTCAACCGCGCAAGCAACAGGTGCGACTATATCGTCTATATCAAAACTGTTCGCACGGCAATTACGCAGGCGTTCTTTCGGCCCGCCCAATCGCTCAAGCACCGTAATATCCGCGCCCCCGCAGCCCGCGTTGACCAGCCATCGGGCGAACTCCGCCGGAGCATTTGCGTCGCGCAACAGGCAGATCAGCCGCCCATGTGGGGCCAAAACCGCATGCAAGCGGTTGTAAGGGGCTGCATGCAATCCATGGCAAGTGATCTCTTCCATGCGCCAACCCAAGGCTGCTGCCGCAAGTGAAAATGTTGAAGGCGCAGGAAAGGCACGCCATTCAGTTGGTGCCAGATACTGTACCAGACTGCCGCCTGCCCCATGCCAAAAAGGGTCGCCGGAGGCGAGCACTGCGACGCGTTGCCCGCGCAGGGCGATCACAGGATCAACTGTAAAAGGCACCGGCCATGGCCGTCCCCGCACCCCGGCCTCTGCCAATTCCAGATGACGGGGGCCGCCAAACACGACATCTGCCGCGTCCAATGCTTGCCGGCTTGCGGCGGGCAGGCCCGCAAGGCTATCCTCGTTCAGACCGATAATGCTGAGCCAGGGATTACCCATCATGCGCGTCCTTCTTCTGGGGGGTACCACAGAGGCCAGCCAATTGGCCCAAGCCTTGAAATCGGCTGGAATAGAGACTGTTTTCTCCTACGCTGGCCGGACAAATGCGCCTGTAGTGCAGCCCGTACCCACGCGCGTCGGCGGGTTCGGTGGTGTTGCGGGGTTGCGGGCGTATCTGCGGCGCGAGAAGATCACCCATGTGATCGACGCCACCCATCCTTTTGCCGCGCAAATGAGCACGAACGCACATTTCGCCTGCACGACGCAGGGACAGGCTTTGATCCGGCTGGAACGTCCCGCCTGGCAGCCGCACAGCGGCGACGACTGGCACGACGTTGCCACTATTGAGGCGGCCTGCGCGGCGCTGCCCGACACGCCAGCACATGTCTTTCTGGCCATCGGGAAAATGCACATCCACAAGTTCGCGCAGAAACCGCAGCATCACTATCTGCTGAGGCTCGTTGACGCGCCGCAAACGCCTTTGCCGCTTCCCAACGCCACCGTTGTAATCGCGCGCGGACCGTTTGACACTGCGGACGATACTGCACTGATGCAGGCCCATGGGATCACCCATGTGGTAGCCAAAAACGCAGGCGGCTGTGGTGCTGTCGCCAAGGTGGAAGTGGCGCGCAAACTGGGGATCGCGATGATCATGATCGCGCGTCCCTTCTTGCCCGATACCCTCATAGCCCCCGATATAGAGACTGTTATGCGCTGGCTGGGTCATGAGGCACTGCGCGGGGTATAGATGTATTTGCCAACCCTGCGGGTGGCGGAGTTACCGACCAGAACGACAGTGCGCATGTCCGCCATTTCCGATGTCGCGTCACCCAAGGTTAAGGTTTTCAGCTCTTCGTCCGATGTGCTGACGGCGCGTGCGAAAGTAATAAGCCGATCAGGCCCGCATTCCTCCAGCAGTACTTCCAACGCGCGAGTAAATTGATGCGGGCGCGTTTTCGAGCGGGGGTTGTAGAACGCCATCGCAAAATCCGCGCGGGCGGCCATCCGCAGGCGGTGTTCCACCATGTCCCACGGCTTGAGGTTGTCGCTAAGATTGATTGCGCAGAAATCATGTCCCAAAGGCGCACCTGCAGTTGCGGCAGCGGCGAGCATCGCGGTGATGCCTGGGTGCACGGTAATTTCGACATCGGCAAATTGCGGCGCGCTCTCCAGCGTCTCGAACACGGCGGACGCCATCGCGAACACGCCCGGATCGCCGGACGAGACGACGGCCACCCGCGCCCCTTGCTGCGCGAGGCTGAGTGCATGGGTGGCGCGGTCCAATTCGACCCTGTTATCGCTTGGATGCAAGGTCAGACCGTCACGCGGCGCGACACGGTCGACGTAGGGAATGTAGCCGATCACATCTGTCGCCTCCGCCAGCACGTCGCGGACTTCCGGTGTCACCAGCGTCTCGCGGCCCGGACCGAGCCCGACTATGGCAACCCATCCGGTCATTCTTCGGCCTCCGGGCGGCGACCCTGTCCGTGAACCAGAACAATAGCGAAATAGGGACAATCGGCATCATCAGTCTCTGCCAGCCGCGCCACGCGCTGATCGGGCATCGAGCCTTTTTCGACGAGCCACGCGTCGTTCAACCGTCCCGCCGTTGCCAGCGCACGTTTGACCCGGGGCAGATTGCGGCCCGTTTTCATGATGACCAGCGCATCGGCGCGTGCCATATGCTGCGCCAGATCCTCTTCGGGAAGGGTTCCCATGAGCACCGTCATCACATCGTCGCCCCATGTAAACGGCGTATCAAGCGCGTTCCAGCAGCCAACCATACCGGGGATCGCAGGCAGCACTTCGACAGCGACCTTGCCTTGGAGCCGGGTGTGCAGATGCATGAAAGAGCCATAAAAGAACGGATCACCCTCGCACAGCACGACGACATCATGATCTTGCGCCAGCGCTTCAAGCGTGGCCGCCCATTCCGCGTAGAAATCGACCATCAGCGCACGATATTCTTCCGATCCGAAGTGCAATTCTGTCGTGACTGGGTATTCCATCGGATACTCGATCACGTCCTCCCGCAGCATATCCTTGACGATGTTGCGTGCCTGCCCCGCGCGCCCTTTCTTGCGGAAAAAGGCCAGATGCCTTGCCTCGCGAATGACGCGGTCCGACTTGACGCTCATCAATTCAGGATCGCCGGGGCCGAGCCCTGCGCAGATCACCTTGCCCATGCGACTACTCCACCCTGCTGGCAAGCGCGTTGACCGCTGCCACTGTGATTGCCGACCCGCCCAGACGCCCGCGCACGATCATCGAGGGAACCGGCGGTTCCGCCATCAGCGCGTCCTTGCTTTCAGCGGCACCGATAAAGCCGACCGGGCAACCGATGATCGCGGCGGGACGCGGAGTTTCGGGGTCTTCCAGCATATTGAGCAGATGAAACAGCGCCGTTGGAGCGTTACCGATGGCGACAACCGCGCCTGCCAGATGCGGACGCCACAATTCGAGTGCAGCGGCGGAGCGGGTATTGCCCATGTCCTTGGCCATTTGCGGTACGCGTTCATCGCGCAAGGTGCAGATGATCTCGTTATGCGCCGGCATGCGTTTGCGGGTGATGCCTTCGCTGACCATATAGGCGTCGCACAAAATCGGCGCGCCCGCTTCGAGTGCCGCGCGGGCGGCGATCGCCATGCCATCGGTAAAGGCGATATGCGTCTCTAAACCGACCATTCCGGCGGCGTGGATCATGCGAACGGCGACGATCTCTTCCTCCGGGGTAAAGCGATCAAGGTCAGCTTCGGCGCGGATGGTGGCAAAGGACTGGCGGTAAATCTCCGCGCCGTCAGTGATGTAAGTATGGGGCATCAGATCGCCTTTGTCAGAGTGTCGGGGGTGAGGCCCTTGCGGTCGGGAATGTCCGCTGCGGTCCCGTTGCGGATGATGTCATAGCCGTCCGCCGTGGCCGTGACCGTCAGGGCAGCCGCGCGCGGATGGGCGCAGCCTTTGGCGCAACCGGAGATATGAAACGGTGCCTGAATGTGTGGTGCGAGTTGCCGCGCGAGCATCCGTGTGTCGCCCAGCGACTGTGCGCAGCCGGGCGCACCAGTGCAGGCCACGACGCGCAATAGCGGATCGTCGGGGGTTGTTATGATCCCGTCGATGACCGGCATTCGGGAGGCACCTTCGATCAGAACCATCCGCCAGGGCGTCATTCGCAAGTCGCCGTGTTTGGCCAAACCGGAAAGAGCCACGCTCGTCATCTGACCGAAAGCCAGGGCGACCAACGCGCCTGCATCATTCAGGCCCGGCGCTTGTCGGCACATCGACTTCTGACGCAGCGTATCGAACCCCTCGGGCAGCGCTTTGCCGTCCGCTATCAAAGTACCCATGCGTGTGTGTGTGCCGTTGTTGGCGGCAAACCATAGCGCCAGCGCGATCATTTCACGGGCAGCCTGCGATCTGGACACGATTTTGCCCATGTCAGAGCCTTCAGCGACGACGATGAGGTTGCCTGTAGAATTCCGTTCCAGCCGGATATCCGCAGGCGTGGAGGACAGCACCGGCACAGGCCCTGCATCGACCGCATAGCCGAATTTGCCTGACAAGGTTGGCAGACCGTCTTGCGCAAGCAGCATTGCCAGATCATCCGTAATCAGCGCGGTATCGTCACCGGCTTGCCAGAACGGCTGCACCACGATGTTGCGGCGGCTTTCAAGCTCTACTGCGTCGTCAAGCAGTCCAAGCGCGCGCAATCCCTCAAGGAGTTGCCCGTGCGTTTGTTCGCGCACCCCCCGCAACTGGATGTTGGCCCGGTTCGAAAGGTCGATCAGACCGTTACCATGCGCGGCGCAAAGCGATGCCAGCCCATCTGCCTGCGCTGATTTCAACCGACCGCCATAGGGTCGCACGCGCACAACCCATCCATCGCCGGACAGCATCGGGCGCAAGGCACCGGGGCACCAGCCCTTTATCTCGGGTGCTGCGGTCATTCAGCTGCATCCAATGCTGCAGAAATCGAATTTCGGCGGGTCACCCATAGGCTTGCGTCACGCAGCGCCGCAAAACGCGCGCGCATCTCTGTCAAGGCCAGGGGGTTCTCTGCCTCCATAAAGGCGACCAGATCCTCACGGCCCAGCGTCGCGTCGAAATAGAGGTCGAACAAGTGTCCCGGCACGTCGCGCGTCAGATGCGCGAAGGCAGCGAGGTTGTCGAGTGTCGCCGCCACCTCTGCCGCTCCGCGAAAACCGTGCCGCATCATACCGGTTGCCCAATCCGGATTGGCCGCGCGGGCGCGAACGACACGGGCGATTTCCTCGGGCATTGTGCGGGCGCGCGGCTTGTCGATCTGCGTGCTGTCCACATGGTAAAGTGCGGCCGGGGCTGCGCCCAGATGCGCCATCGCAGCGGCAAATCCGCCCTCATGGCTGGCGTAGTCCGAGGCGAGCAGGACATCGGTTTCCAGCAGGTCCTGAACATGCGCAAACCCGTCGGCCTTGCGCAGGCGCGATTCCAGCCCTGCGCGGTCCTGAAGCGTTTCACCTTGGGCATTGACCGCCCATTCGGATGCTTTCAGCCATGCCTCGCCCGCGGCGCTGCGGCCTTCATCGGTGTAATCTTGCAGCACGCTTTCCATGTTCATGCCGTAAAGACCCGGCTTGGGACCAAAAACGCGAGATGCCCGCGTAAGATAGGGGTTCATATCCGGGGCTTCATCCCGTTCAGCGAGAGCCGCCGCACCCGCCTCGAATATCTGGGCAAGCGTCGGAAACACGTCCCGGAACAGGCCCGAGATACGTAGAGTCACGTCAATACGCGGCCGGTCGAGCAAGGTCAGCGGCAGAATTTCGAACCCTGACACGCGATCTGATCCCTCGTCCCATTTCGGTACAAGCCCCGCAAGATGCATCGCCATCGCGACCTCTTCACCAGCGGTACGCATCGTTGCAGAGCCCCAGAGATCGACGACCAGACCGCGCGGCCAATCGCCCTTGTCCTGCAAATGCCGCCGAAGCAATTCTTCGGCAAGCTTCACACCTTGGGCATGGGCTGCGCGCGACGGGACCGCACGCGGATCGACGGAATAGAGGTTCCGTCCCGTCGGCAGCACGTCCGTCCGTCCGCGATAAGGCGAGCCGGAAGGACCGGAGGCAACGCGCCGCCCGTCAAGAGCCGCGAGAAGTCCGTCATTCTCGCCCTCGGCACCGCCGAAAATATGCAACCCGTCGCCGTATTGGCTTTCCTTGATGTCACAGACAAAGCGGTCGATACGGGTGATCGCCTCAGCCGCGCTGGCAGCTGCGTCCAAGCCAAGATCAGTCTCTACACCGGCAATTTGAGCCTCTTCGCGAATGGTCGCGATCAGCCGGTCGCGCCGCGCGGGATCAAGCCCGTCAGCAGTTGAATATTCGTCCAGAAGCCGCTCCAGCCTCAGCAGGGCGTTGGGCACGGTCGACTGTGCCATTGGTGGTGGAACGTGACCCAGTGTTACAGCACCGATACGACGCTTGGCCTGTGCGGCTTCACCGGGGTCGTTGACGATGAACGGATAGATTACAGGCAGGTCTCCGGTCAGCGCTTCGGGCCAGCAATTATCCGACAAGGCCACAGCCTTGCCTGGCAACCATTCAAGCGTTCCATGCGCGCCCATGTGTATCAGGGCATGCATTCCCTGTGCGCGCAGCCACAAATAGAATGCCACATACGAATGTCGCGGCACGCGGGCGAGGTCGTGATAATCGGTATCGCGCGCCGCGATGATCCCACGCTCGGGCTGTAATGCGACGAGCGCTTTCCCGCAGGTCTGGGCAGGGAAGCGAAAGGCACCGTCCTGAACCATTTCATCGTTCTCGGCCGGACCCCATGCAGATTGCAAATCATCCCGCAAAGCCTGTGGAAGCGTCTCTAACGCAGCGGAATACGCTTCCAACGGCCAGTCGATGTGGTTGTGGCAAAGGGTCTTGCCAAAACCGAGAGCAGGCGTGACCGCATAATTCGAAGCGGCGAGCGTCAGCAGCAGATCTTCTACACTCGCCAAAGCATCGAGGCCGACGGCATGGGCGATCTGATCTTCCCGTCCCGGATAGGTGGACAGTACCAGCGCGATCTTGCGTTCCGGAGCGGGCGTCAGGCGCAGACGGTGCCAGCCCTTGACGCGCGCCACGACCTTTGCAATCCGACCGGCATCAGCGCGGTGGGCAAAGCGCGAGAATTGCAGGTCCGTGTCCTTTTTCTGCGGTGATTTGAAACTGACGACACCGGTAAAGATGCGTCCGTCGACTTCTGGGAGGACGACGTGCATCGCAAGATCGGCAGGAGACAGGCCGCGCTCGGCCGTGGCCCATTCGCTGCGGCGCGCCGTGGACAGGGCGACCTGAAACACCGGACATCCAGCGACATCGAGGGGGGATGTGCCGTCCTCCCCGCGTCCGGAAAACGCAGTTGCGTTAATGATGGCAACCGGTTCGGCCTGAACCAGGGCATCGCTGAGAAACTGTCGCGCGGAGGGGGGTTTGAGAGATGGGACGAACATACCGATAGCGGTGAATCCGGCGGCGCGCAGAGCCGTGATCAGCGCGTCAACCGGCGCGGTGTCAGCTGCGGTCAGGTAGCTGCGGTAAAAGGTCACGACGACAGTATCTTCACCCGCTTCGGCGAGCGGCAAAAACCCTTTGTCAGGGTCGTAAAACCCACTCTCCGGCACCGTCTTGGCCCCCAGCACCGGGCCGGAATAAAGACCGGCCGCCAAGGCCATTTGCGCAAGCGCCGCCTGTGCCGCGACCGCCCCGCCGGCATCGCAGAGATGTTGCAATCGGCGAAGGGTGGATACCGGCAGCGTGGAATGCGCGTCGAGGGCGGGGTCTTCACGACCGTCAGCAGGAAGGACCGCCAAAGCGATCCCGTTGCGGCGGGCAAAGTCCTGAACCTGCATTATGCCATATGGCCAGTAATTTTCACCGCCAATCAGGCGAACAAGGATACCTTTTGCGCCCGTGAGCGTCTGCTCAACGTAATTGTCGACGGATGCGGGGTGACGCAAAGCAACCAGATTGCAAAGCCGAAGCGTCGGAAGTTTGCCGTCAGGCCCGCCGCCGCGATGCCAACCTGCCGCGAACGCGCCAAGGTCGCTGTCAGAGAACGACAGCACCACAAGATCGGCAGGCGTTTGGCCCGGATCGAAAGGTGCCTCGGTATCTTCCAGCCCATGGCTTTCGCGAAAGACGACATGCATGGTTCAGGCACCCAGCGTTTCGCGGATTTTGGCATCGTCGATGTGATCATGCTCGGCGATCACCACCAAGGCACCAGCACGCAGCGAACTGCCCCACGGGCGATCGAACTGGTAACGGACACGCGCACCGACAGCCTGGACAAGCAGACGCATCGGCTTGCCCTTGACCGCGACATAGCCTTTGACGCGAAGCACCTGTTGTTCGGTCGCCAGGCGTTCGATACTGGCGATCAGCGTGTCGATATCCTCCACCTCCGGCATGGGGACGACGATAGTGTCAAAGTCGTCATGTTCATGGTCATCAAACCCGTCGTGATGCGAGGGACGAGCGGCCAGATCG
>JAGXFI010000154.1 GCA_024637305.1 Sulfitobacter sp. | reverse complement strand
TTGGAAGTTTTAGTAGGGCGGGAAACCCGCCTTCCGTTAGTGACCTGGGTGCAGCGCGTCCTTGAGGTACACGCATGTCAGGATGGTGAAAACATATGCCTGGATAAAGGACACCAGAACTTCGAGACCGTACATCGCCGTGATTGCGACGACGGAAACCGGGCTGATTACCGCGATGGCCGCGAAGCCTGCGAAAACCTTGATCACTGCGTGACCGGCCATGACGTTGCCTGCCAGACGAATGGAGTGGCTGACCGGGCGCACAAAGTACGAGATCAATTCGATAATCGCCAGAACGGGCCGCAGCGCGAGAGGTGCCGAGGAAACCCAGAACAACCCCAGAAACGCCGAGCCGTTCTTGACGAAGCCGAGGATCGTAACGGTCAGGAAAACCATCATCGCAAGAACCACCGTCACCGCAAAATGCGACGTCGGCGTAAAGGCAGTCGGGATGAGGCCCAGGAAATTAGCGCAGACGATGAACATGAACAGCGTCATGATGTAGGGGAAGTATTTGACCCCTTCCTTGCCGCAGATGTCTTCGACCATCTTGTAGACAAAACCGTAGGCGAGTTCGGCAACCGATTGCATCCGGCCGGGAATGATCCCGCGCTTGGACGTGCCCAGAACCAGCAGCGCAAACACCGCAAGAACGGCAAGCGCCGTCCACACGGTGGCGTTCGTCACCGTGTACCAATTCACCGCGCCATCGCCAAAGAACGGTTGGACGATAAACTGATCCATCGGATGGAAGACCAGACCGCCTTCTTCCGCGCCGTTTGTCTCTGTCGCCATTTCAGGCTCCCTCGTCTTGCGCGCCTTTTTCGGGCGCTTTTTCCTCACCAGCCAGTTCGGCCAGATTTTTCTTCTGGATCTCGTTGGCAGAGCGAAGCATCGTCTTTACCCCGGCCGCCAGACCCAACATCACGAACAGCACCATGAAGATGGGCAGCGTACCAAAAAGGTAATCCAGCCCGTATCCGATGCCGAAACCGATCGCCAGACCGGCCACAAGCTCTATCACCATCCGCCAGGCAAGCTGCGCCTGAGAATAATGCTCATCCATCCTTGGTTTGGGAGCCTGCGCGCCCTTGGCCGCCGCAATCCGCGCCTCGAGCTGTCGCAACTTTTCGTCGCTTTCCCGTTCGATCACGTCGCCCCCCAAGTGGGATGTTCTGATCGGAGTAGCTACTGTCGCGGACCGACAGAGTCAACTGTTCAGAGCGGTCAGGCAAGTATCTGTTTTCAATGATTTATGTGGAAGAAGTATTTGAACATGTGCAGCCATTGGAACTTAATGTCCCGCAGGCGCGCGCAAACGTTATTCAACCATTTGGTTGACGTTTGGCACCCGATGGGCACATTCACACATTATGACTGACATGCTGGATGCTACATTTTCCGCGTTGGCGGACCCGACGCGGCGCGCCATTCTTGCGATGTTGCTGGAAGATGACATGGCCGTTACCGACGTGGCAGAGCCGTTCGCCATGTCGCTTGCCGCGATCTCAAAACACCTCGGCATATTATGCGCGGCGGGGCTGATTACGCAGGAAAAAAGGGGGCGGGTAAAGTGGTGCAAGCTAGAGCCGGATGCGTTGCGAAACGCATCGGTCTGGATGCAGGGATTTGGCCAGTTCGATCCAGTGAACCTTGACGATTTCGAACGGTTTCTGGCGGTAGAGTTGCCTGAAGCGGAGTAGCTGCGGCCATCTGCTTCAGGCGAACCTGACCATCAGGGGGAGGGTTCCGCCCTGCTTAGAGGACGAATGAAATGATGGCCAAAACGATGACGACCAGACCGACGAGGTAAATGATCCCGCGCATGATTGCTTCCTTTCCTTATTGAAAAAACTTAGGGCGCAAATTTGCGCGCTAGTACACGCCGAGCAGTCGCAGGATCACGATGACAACGACAATTAATCCGACGAGATATATGATATTGCGCATTTAGGGTCCATGACTTGCTTGGTTCGGAAGAGAACGCGCACTGTCCACAAAAGGTTCCCGCGTTTATCCGGTCGACCGTACGATGCTGTCATCGCGCAGCAAAAGCAACAGCGCAATGGCGGTCAACGCGACGCCTCCAAGGACGATCGGTCCAGGAGCACCGTTGCCCAACGCCATTTCCCAGACAATGACCCATGTCGGCGTCAGATAGGTATAGGCCATCACTTTTGCCGACGGCAGCCGCAGCGTCGCAAACTGCAACAGGACAACGGTCATGGCAGAGGCGAAAACCGCAGTGTAGATCAATGTGACCCACACCATACCCGGCAAGGCGGGCCAATCGGTCGCCAGAATGTCCGGCAGACCATAACCGCCAACCACAATCATCCCCCCCACAAGCGTGCCGAACGTAAACACCGTCGCGCTTTCCCCGCGGTTGAGCTTGCGCACCAGCGGCGTATAGATCGCGTGGCTTATGCAGCCGACAAAATAGATCGCCTCGCCGCGTCCGACCTCGAACCGTAGCAATGCGCCGACCTCGCCGCGAAAGATCACCCAAACTGCACCGGCCCCGCCAATGGAAAGCGCCAGCGCCATGCGCGGCGTCGTCACCTGCCGTAAAAGAAACCATGCAACCAACGCGGCCATCATGGGGACCAGTGTAAACACCGCTGCAGCACTGACAGGCGGTGCGGTTTTCAGTCCCTCGAACATGAGAACGAAATAGGCCCCGAACAGGCCGCCAAGCAACAGATAGCGCCAAGGCGCGCTGAAACTGCCGGCTGGCACGCCGCGCGTGCCGAACGCTATCGCCCCCACGAGAACTGCCGCCAGCAGGAAACGCACGCCGTTCAAAGCCGCGGGCGCAATGTCATTGGCCACCATCGAGCCGAGAGAAAAGGATCCGGCAACGAGCGCCGAAAACAACAGCATCGCCAGATGCCCTTTGGCCTGTGGGGTCAAATTGCGCCCTCTTTCGCCCGTTCCTTAAGGAACTTCAGCAAGGCCTGAACTTTATTCGTGCGGTGCAGATCGACATGCGTCACGAGCCATAGCTGCGCCGACCAGGCCTCGCGAGGCGGGGCGAACTCGACCAGATCCGGATCCTTCAACCCATCTTCATATGGAAAAAACCCGATGCCGGCACCGGCCTTGACGGCGTGTTCCCCTGCGCGCATGTCGGTTGTCCGGAACGTGACCTGTCCGCGCGGGATGGCCTGGTCCATCCAGATGAAATACGGCGCACGGTTCGCGTTGTCGTCATGCCCCACAAAACGGTGGCCGCTGAAATCATCGGGAGCCTTAAGCAGCCCGAACTGCGCCACGTACTCCTTGCTGCCGAACAATCCCACCTGCAATGTCGCGAGCGGCTGGACGACGTTGTCGGGCTGTTCGGGGGGCGCACCTGCACGAACTGCCACGTGCGCCTCACCGTATTCCAGGCGAAACAGGCGGTTGCCGGTCAGAAATCGCACGACGACATCTGGGTAATCCGCCTGAAATGACGCGAGCAATGGTACCATGCGCCCCGCCAGCGACACAAGCGATGTCACGACGAGATCGCCCGAAACTTCCGCGCCGCGCCCCTTGATCCGCCCAGCCAATTGGCCAAACTGGTCATCCGTCGCCTGTGCCACCCGGCGCAGTTCCTCGCCTGCCTCGGTGGGCGTATAACCGCGGGCATGACGCTGGAACAGCTTGACGCCGAGACGCGCTTCCAACGCGTCGATATGGCGGATCACGGTCGCATGATGAACGCCTAAAACTTCTGCCGCGCCACTTACCTTGCCAAGGCGGGCAACCTGATAGGCGGTCTTGACCTCGTCCCAGTTGTCCACATGTGTCTCCTGTGCGGCTTCGAACATTTTTGCCGGCATCTTGGCTGTTCTTTTCGCAGGCGCAACCCCTGAGGGACGAACGCCGCGCCGTTGGGCACCCTCCCTTGGCCAGCCCCGCTTGACTCGGCCTCGCGCAGGGCCTAAACGCCCCCGAAACCCCGGAAGCATTGCCTTCCGGTCCCGGCATTCTGTCGGGATCGCCCCCAGTCAGCGCGTCGCGCCCACTGGGGCATTTGTGTATTTACGCGGCCCTTCCTAGATTGAAGGCATCCGCAACCGACGACGAAAGGCCACTGCGCCATGTTTGAGAATCTCAGCGAACGCCTCTCCAGCGTTTTCGACCGCCTTACGAAACAGGGCGCGTTGTCCGAGGAAGATGTGAAAACCGCCCTGCGCGAAGTCCGCGTGGCCTTGCTGGAGGCGGACGTTTCGCTGCCTGTGGCGCGTGATTTCGTCAAAGCGGTGCAGGATCAGGCCACCGGACAGGCCGTGACCAAATCCATCACGCCGGGGCAGCAGGTCGTCAAGATCGTGCATGACGCGCTGATCGACACGCTCAAGGGCGAAGGCGAACCGGGTGCCTTGAAGATCGACAACCCGCCCGCACCGATCCTGATGGTCGGCTTGCAGGGGGGCGGCAAGACAACCACGACCGCCAAGCTGGCCAAGCGTCTCAAGGAGCGCGACGGCAAGCGCGTGCTGATGGCCTCGCTCGACGTCAACCGCCCGGCAGCGATGGAACAGCTGGCGATCCTTGGCGTGCAGATCGGCGTTGATACGCTTCCCATCGTGGCGGGTGAAAATCCGGTACAGATCGCCAAACGCGCCAAGACGCAGGCGGGCCTGGGCGGCTATGACGTCTATATGCTCGATACCGCAGGACGTCTCAGCATCGACGAAGAGCTGATGCAGCAGGTCAAGGCGGTCCGCGACGTGGCCAATCCGCGCGAGACGCTGTTGGTGGTCGATGGCCTGACAGGTCAGGATGCGGTGCATACGGCCGAAAACTTTGACGAACGCATCGGCATCACGGGGGTCGTTCTGACCCGTATGGACGGCGATGGTCGCGGCGGTGCAGCCCTGTCGATGCGCGCCGTCACCGGCAAGCCGATCAAATTCGTCGGCCTTGGCGAACAGATGGACGCGCTTGAGACCTTCGAGCCAGAGCGTATCGCGGGCCGCATCCTCGGCATGGGCGACATCGTGGCGCTGGTGGAAAAGGCTCAGGAAACCATCGAGGCCGAACAGGCCGAAAAGATGATGAAGCGCATGGCGAAGGGTCAGTTCAACATGAACGACCTCAAGATGCAGCTTGAGCAGATGATCAAGATGGGCGGGATGCAGGGCATGATGGGCATGATGCCCGGCATGGGCAAGATGGCCAAGCAGGTCGAAGAAGCAGGTCTGGACGATAGCATCATCAAACAGCAGATCGCCCTGATCCAGTCCATGACCAAGAAAGAGCGTGCCAACCCCGCCTTGCTTCAGGCCAGCCGCAAGAAACGGATCGCCAAGGGCGCGGGCATGGAGGTCAGCGATCTCAACAAGCTGATGAAGATGCAGCGTCAGATGTCCGACATGATGAAGAAGATGGGCAAGATGGGCAAAGGCGGCATGCTAAAGCAAGCCATGAAAGGCATGTTCGGCAAAGGCGGCATGGACCCTACCTCCATGGATCCCAAGGCGCTTGAGGCTGCCGCACGCCAGATGGGCGGCAAGATGCCCGGCATGGGCGGCGGTATAGGCTTGCCTGCTGGCCTCAGCGGTTTCGGCAAGAAGAAGTGATTACTATATCCGATCATATTCCCGTCGTGGAGACCGGACGCCTGATCCTGCGGGGTCCCCGCGAAACGGATTTCGAGCCATTCGCCGCGTTCAGTGCATCACAACGTGCCAAATGGGTGGGAGGCCCCTATTCCCGCGCGCGCGGCTCGGGCGGATTTCTCAATGTTTACGGTCACTGGGCGCTGCGCGGCTATGGCATGTGGATGCTGGAACACAAAGATACCGGTCAAACTGCAGGTCGCGTCGGAATGATCTACAATGACGGTTGGGAAGAACCCGAACTCGGGTGGCACAACTTCGACGGGTTCGAAGGCCAGGGGCTGGCTTTCGAGGCGGCAAAGGCTGCCCGATCACATGCGGCGCAGCAGCAAAATCTCGACGAGGTGATCAGCTATATCGGCCCGGCAGACACCCGGTCGATCGCCTTGGCCGGACGGCTTGGCGCAATTCACGAGCGCGACGGCGTTCTTCTGGACCACAACGTCCACGTCTACCGCCACCCCAAGGATGCCGCATGACCGACACCTCTAACCTTGCCGCCGCCCTCCTCAAGGATCATCGCGCCTCCATTGACCGGCTGGATGCGATCCTTGTCTATACGCTGGGCGAGCGGTTCAAACACACTCAGGCCGTGGGGAAACTCAAGGCTGAGCACGACCTTCCCCCGTCCGATCCGGCCCGCGAAGCGGACCAGATTGCGCGGCTCGAAGATTTGGCGCGCGAGGCCGACCTCGACCCCGAATTCGCCAAGAAGTTCCTCAACTTCATCATCGCCGAAGTCATTCGGCATCACCATCAACATCAATCGTGAATACGGGCACTACGCCCAACACAAATCCAAAAAGGACATCCCATCATGGCCATGAAAATTCGTCTCGCCCGCGGCGGCTCCAAGAAACGCCCGTTCTACCGTATCGTCGCTGCCGACAGCCGCATGCCCCGCGACGGGCGTTACGTCGAAAAGCTGGGCACATATGCGCCCTTGCTGCCCAAAGATAGCGAAGACCGCGTAAAGCTGGATCTGGAGCGCATACAGCACTGGCTGGACAAGGGCGCACAGCCTACCGACCGCGTAGCGCGTATGCTCGAAGCCGCCGGTGCAACGCCCAAGACAGATCGTGCCAACCCCAAGAAAGGCACACCTGGCAAGAAAGCTCAGCAACGCGTCGAAGAAAAAGCCGCCAAGGCCGCAGCCGCAGCCGAGGCCGCCAATGCGCCAGCCGAGGAAGCGCCCGCAGAAGAAGCCGCTTCGGAATAAAAAAGGCCTGCCCGGCATGAAGCTGTTTTGCAACAGCCTTCGTGTCGGGCTGACCGACCTCTGCCGGTGGTTGCGTGACCTGCGCCACTGTCGCAGCAATCCCGTGGATGAGGTGCCTCATGCCGTCTGGTCATAACGCTTGGCATCCGGTTCTATGCTGGTATGACATTGGTAACGGCACCATAAGTTTTAATCCGGAGCTGCTGCGATGACGGAACTACCTGCGGAAAAAGTCTGTGTCGGGGCCATCTCGGGCTCTTATGGCGTCCGCGGTGAACTGCGCGTCAAAAGCTTTTGCGCCGTCCCAGAAGATATCGAGACTTATAGCCCCTTGACGGACGAGACCGGCACACGCCAATTCGCCCTCGCCCTCTTGCATCCCATCAAGAACGGCTTTTCTGCACGTATCGCAGAAGTCGCCACCAAGGAAGAGGCGGACGCCCTGCGCGGAACGCAACTGTTCGCCCGCCGCGAGCAGCTGCCGTCGTTGCCCGATGACGAATACTACCATGCCGATCTCATTGGCCTTGATGTCTATGACACGGGTGGTACGCTGCTTGGTCGCGTGAAAACAGTGCAGAACCACGGTGCGGACGATCTGCTGGAGTTGCAACTGGCGGGAACTTCTGCGACGACGTTCCTGCCCTTTACCAAAGCGGCGGTGCCGACCGTGGACCTTGCCACCCGGCGCATCGTTGCGGATCCGCCCGAAGGGATCATGCCGGAGCCATCCGCAAAGGGAGAGTGATGCCGCGCACGATCATCCTTCATGCCGGCTTTCACAAGACGGGAACATCCACCGTTCAGGCCGTCCTGCGCAAGAACCGCAAGGCGATGAAGAAATACGTCGCCGTTCGGTTGCCGGGTCAGATGAAAGACCTGCTCCATGCCACACGGGGTTATTCGACATGGCGCGATCCGGTCACCCTGACCAAGGCGCAACTGGAGTTCGAAAAAATGTTGGCGGAATTGCCCGGCATGCCCCGCCGGACGCTTGTCATCTCGGCAGAGGAACTGTCGGGACATTTGCCGGGCCGCGGGCATCTGGCGGACTATTCCGCAGCACCCATCCTTGCTTATATGATGTGGCAAACCGCGCACGAAGCTTTCCCAGAGGCGGAATTCGCGATTTACCTGTCCACGCGCGCGCCCGAAGCCTGGTTGCCCTCTGCCTATTGGGAACACGTCCGGACTTCGCCCATGACGATGGAGCTTTCAGAATTTGTCGATCGCTACGCCGCTGCCGCCGATCTGCGCGGAATGGTCGCGGACGTTGCCAGCCGTATCCCCTGCCCTGTGTATTCGAACGCGCTGGAAGATTGCGCGGGTCTGCCACTTGGCCCCGCTGATCCGCTACTGGACCTGGCGGATATCCCCGACGATCTGCGCAGCACGCTGGAACCGGTGCCCCATGCCAATGTGAGACTGCCTGACGACGTGCTGAATGCATTGCTGGCAGCAAACCGCCGTTACCATGACCGCGCCGCGCGCAGCATCGCAAAACGCGCGATCCTGAAGGAAGCGAACTCCGCATGAGCACGCCGTTCAAATCCCACGGCCGCCAACGGGTGACGCCGTCGCTCGAACCGCGTGAATTGATGCAGGACGCCCCGGATTATGCGGATGTCTGGCAGGCCCATATCATCACACTTTTCCCGGAACTTTTTCCGGGTGTGCTCGGGGCCAGCCTGACAGGTCGGGCGCTCAAAGACGGGCTTTGGCAATTGCACACGCATGACCTGCGTGAGCATGGCCTGACCAAACACCGCAACGTAGATGATACCCCTGCCGGTGGCGGCGCGGGGATGGTCCTTCGCGCCGATGTCGTGGGTCCGGCGATCGAGTTTGTCCAGCAACGTGCCTCCGGCCGGTGGCCGATCCTCTACATGTCTCCGCGCGGCCGCCGTTTTGATCAGGCGATGGCGCGTGACCTCGCGCATTGTCAGGGCGTTACGATGCTGTGTGGACGTTTCGAAGGCGTCGACGAACGGGTCATCGAACACTATGGCATCACCGAGATTTCGCTGGGTGATTTCGTGATGACCGGCGGCGAACTGGCGGCACAGGCGATGATCGACGCCACGGTGCGCCTCCTGCCCGGTGTGTTGGGCAATGCGGACAGCACGGTTGAGGAAAGTCATTCCGCAGGATTGCTTGAGCATCCGCAATACACCAAGCCGGCAGAATGGCAGGGTCGGGCAATTCCACCAGTCCTGATGTCGGGAAATCACGCCGAAATAGCTCGCTGGCGGCGGGAAACATCCGAGGCGCTGACCCGTGAACGTCGCCCCGATCTTTGGGCGCTTCGCGACAAGTCAGACGGGGGAACCCGATAGGCCCCCCCGCGTTGTCTCTTCAATCAAAAGGAGACGACCATGCTCAAGCTTATCCTGATCCTGCTCATCATCGCCGCCGTTGCGGCGCTACTCGGGTTTGGCAGCATCTCCGGCGTCGCGCTGACAGGGGCTAAATTCCTGATCGGTGTTGTGCTGGTCCTGTTCCTTCTGGTGGTGTTGGGCATCATAGCATTGAGTTGACGCCCGTCTCTTCAGGCCGCTCCTCGCAGGTACGCGGCGATCTGATCCTTCAGCGCCAACCGCTCGCGGCGCATCTGGCTCATGTGATCATCGCTTGTCGGCTCGACATCCGTTTCGGCACGATGAATGGCGCGGTTGATCGTATGATAATTCTCGGCCATTTTCGCAAAATGCGTGTCGGCCTGACGCAAATCAGCGATCTTTTTTACGTCATCGGGAAATTCTTCGGCCAGTTCGTGTGGGGTATGGGACATTTTTTCTCCTTAAGGTTTTCGAGTCTTGGGACGAAGCGGCGTGGTGAAAAGGTCATCGGCACCGCATCTTGTGGCTGTGAGGGAATGCACCCTGCTCAAAGCTGAGGATCCGGTCGGTCCTGCGATCTTTGCTCCGATCAGACCATAACCATGAGGGTGGCCGCATCGCCTTGACGTGGATCAAACCATCACCCGGATTCCGCCCTTGATCCGCCCCGCCATCCTGCCTATACCCCGCTTGTCTGGAATCGCTTTGCGGCTTCGGATCCTTGTGCCATTGGCACAATGCAAAGCCAAAGAGGATGCTACCTCCGGTGGGCTGCTGCGGCAGGCCCGACAGACAGACCGAAGCTCTGGGACCCGCAACAAACCTTCGTGGAAAAACCGCGAGCATCATAGGAGACGCGTCA
>JAGXFI010000153.1 GCA_024637305.1 Sulfitobacter sp. | reverse complement strand
GGGGCTGGGCAGGACGTTCCAGATCTCATCTCTGGCGATGGAGTATTCGGTTCTGCAAAACGTGATGCTTGGCGCGTTGGGGCGCGACGGCGGGGTTATGCGTTTCTTTCGGCCGGTTCTGGCCAGGACCGATCTTCAGGCACCTGCGATGGAGGCGTTGGAGCGTGTGGCTCTGGCCGATCACGCTGCAACGCGCACCTCCGAGCTGAGCCACGGACAGCGCCGCCAGCTGGAGGTTGCCGTGGCACTGACACTGCGCCCGAAAGTGTTCGTCATGGATGAGCCGATGGCGGGGCTTGGCGCGGGGGGCAGCAAACGCCTGACGGGGTTTCTTGACGGATTGCGGACGCAGGCACCCATCCTGCTGGTGGAACATGACATGGACGCGGTCTTTGCGTTGGCGGACCGTATATCGGTTCTTGTGTATGGCCAGATCATCGCCACCGGCACGGCGGCTCAGATCAAGGCGGATCCGCTGGTGCGCGAGGCTTATCTGGGTGCGGAGGATACCGCATGACGCTGTTGTCGCTGAAAAACATTACGGCAAGCTATGGCAGTACGCAGGCATTGTTCGGCGTCGACCTGACGCTGGCACCCGGCGAAGTCTGCGCGTTGATGGGCCGCAACGGCATGGGCAAGACGTCGACCGTCAAGGTGATCTGCCGCATGTTGCGCCATTCCGGCGGGACGGTGCATTTC
Organism: Sulfitobacter sp.; assembly: GCA_024637305.1. GTDB lineage: Bacteria > Pseudomonadota > Alphaproteobacteria > Rhodobacterales > Rhodobacteraceae > Sulfitobacter. The sequence goes on along the minus strand of JAGXFI010000153.1, from coordinate 12,498 downwards.
AATGGACAGGATATCGGGGGACTGCCCAGCCACCGCGCCGCGCGCGCCGGTCTGGGGCTGGTTCCCGAGGGGCGGCGTTGTTTCGGGCCGTTGACGGTGCATGAAAACCTGATCGCTGCCGCGCGCGGCGGGCATTGGGATCTTGCCCGCGTGGTAGAGCTTTTCCCACGCCTTGGCGAGCGTCGCGATCAGGTTGCTTCCAGCCTTTCGGGCGGCGAACAACAGATGCTGGCAATCGGGCGCGCGCTGATGACGAATCCGACGCTGCTGTTGCTCGACGAGGCGACGGAAGGGCTGGCACCAGTGGTGCGTCAGGATATCTGGACCGCGCTTGCGCTGCTCAAGGCGGAAACCGGTATGGCGATGATTGTCGTCGACAAATCATTGCGCGAATTGCGTGGTATCGCGGACAGCGCTGTCATCATCGAACGCGGCAAGACCGTCTGGTCAGGCGCGATGCGCGACGTAGGCGCGGACATAGCAGACAGGTATCTGGGCGTCTGAGCGCCCAGCAGGAAAGAGGAACGGATCATGGGACATCGCGTCATACAGCCCGAAGGGTGGGCACCGGCCAAGGGTTATGCCAACGGCATGCTGTCAGAGGACGGACACCTGTTTGTCGGGGGCCAGATCGGCTGGACTGCGGAGCAGAAATTCGAGACCCATGATTTCATAGGCCAGATGGTGCAAGCCTTACGCAATATCCGCGCGGTGGTCGAGGCGGCAGGCGGCAAACCGGAACATATCATGCGCCTGACATGGTACGTGACGGACAAGGCCGAATACCTTGCCGCGCAAGACGAAGTGGGCCGCGCCTACCGCGAAGTCATGGGCAGGCATTTCCCTGCCATGGCCATGGTCGTCGTGGCGGGATTGATCGAAGACGAGGCATGTCTTGAGATCGAGGCGACCGCCGTCATTCCGCCCGCCTGATCAGCGGGGCAAAGGCCGCAGACAGGGCGAACAGCCCCGCCGCCAGGGCCACGATGCTGGGTCCCGTCGGTGTGTCGAAGGCAAAAGACCCCCCAAGCCCGCCAAGCGCCGAGGCGGCTCCGATCAGGCATGCGAAAAGGGCCATCATCTCGGGGGTGCGGGCCAGAGGACGTGCAGCCGCCGCCGGGATCACCAGCATCGCAGCGATCAGCAATGCCCCGACGACCTTAATCGCCACGGCGACGGTGACAGCCATCGCCAGCGTCAGGATCAGCGACTCGCGGCGCGGGTTCATGCCGCTTGCGACTGCGAGATCAGCCGACAGTGTCGCCATCAACAAGCCTTGCCAGCGCCAGATCAGCAAGCTGCAGACCAGCGCGGCACCGGTCCATATGATCAACACATCCCGGGCCGTCACGGCGAGGATTTCGCCAAAGAGATAGCCTTCCAGATCCACCCGGACGTCATCAATCAGGGATATCGCCACCAGCCCAAGCGCCAGCGCCGCATGCGACAGGACGCCCAGCAAAGCGTCGGAACTGACCCAGCGCCCCGACAACCCGGCCAGCAAAAGCGCCATCGCCAATGCGACCACGAGCACGCCGGCGAATACCGGCAGGTCAGTGGCTAGTGCCAAAGCCACGCCGAGGATCGCGGCATGTGAGGTGGCATCGCCGAAATACGCCATGCGCCGCCAAACGACGAAACAGCCCAACGGGGCGGCGGCCAATGCGACGCCAAGGCCCGCAAGCCCTGCGCGGATCATGAAATCGTCCAGCATCAATGCACACCGTGGTCGTGGTGGTGGTCATGGTCGTGATCGTGGCGGTAAAGCGCAAGCGTCCCACCTGTGCCGGTTCCAAAAAGCGCGCGGTATTCGGGCGCATCTGCCACAACCTGCGGCGTTCCTTCGCAACAGACATGCCCGTTCAGGCACAGGACGCGGTCCGATGCGGCCATGACCACATGCAGATCGTGGCTGACCATCAGAACGGCGCAGCCACGGGCGCGGCGGACCTGTTCGATCTGGGCATAGAACGCGGCAGCGCCGGGCTGGTCCAATCCTTGCGTCGGCTCGTCGAGGATCAACAGATCAGGCTGCGCCAGCAGCGCCCGCGCCAGCAATACGCGTTGGAACTGACCTCCTGACAGCTGCGTCATCTGTTGATTTCCAAGGCCCTTTACGCCTGCGGTCTCAAGCGCCGATTGCACGTCTGCCCGACACGCGCGCGCGGGAAGGTTTAAAAACCGCCACACCGTCAGCGGCAGCGTGCCGTCAATGCTCAGGTTTTGGGGGACATAGCCGATCCGAAGTCCCGGCGCGCGCTGAACCTGACCCGACATAGGGGACATCGCCCCGATGATCGCGCGCAGCAGCGACGATTTTCCGGATCCGTTCGGCCCAACGATTGTGACGATCTCGCCGCGCTCTATGGATATGTTGACATCGCGCAGCACTGTGTTGCCGCGATATCCAAGCGTCAGACCCTGCGTGGCGATCAGGCTCATGATGCGGATTCCGGCTGGCAGGCGGGGCACAGGCCCTCGGCCTCCACTACCGTCCGCTCGATGGTGAACCCTGCCGCTTTTGCCGCGTCTCCCAGACGTCCCTGCGCGGGGGCGGTATCGGTTTCCGCGACCGACCGGCAGCTGCGGCAGATCAAGAATGCAGGCGTGTGATTCACCCCAAGATGCGCGCAGGCGATATAGGCGTTCAGCGCTTCGATCTTGTGGGCGAATCCTGCACGCACCAGAAAATCCAACGCGCGGTAGGCCACGGGCGGCTGTGCGCCGAGGCCTTCGGCTGACAGATGCGCCAGCAGATCATATGCTCCCAGCGCGCGGTGTTCTGCCAACAGGATCTCAAGGCTGCGCCGCCGCACCGGCGTCAGGCGCAGTCCGGCGTTGGCACAATGCATGTCGGCACGCGCGAGCGCAGTCTGGACGCAGTCATCATGATCGTGCTTGGCAAAGCCGATGGTTCGGGGCATCTGGGTCTCCTCTGCGAAGTGCTATTGATATGTTATAACATCTGGGCTAGCAAGCCCACATATTCACGAAAGGATACCCCATGCGCTTCGGTTTGTTTCTTCTCGCTTTGATCGCAACGCCTGCGCTGGCTGATGCGCCGCGTGTCATGACCGACATCCCCCCGGTGCAGGCCATTGTTTCCGCTGTGATGGATGGGGTGGGCGAACCGGAAGTGTTGTTGGGGCAGAACCAGTCCCCGCATGACTATTCCATGCGCCCTTCGCAAGCGCGTGCGCTGGCGCAGGCCGATCTGGTTATCTGGATCGGGCCACAGTTGACGGGCTGGCTGGAAGGGCCGATTGATAGTCTGGCGGCCGGGACGCACATGTCGCTTCTCGATGTGCCGCAGGCGACGATGCTTGCATTCAGGGACGACGACGTCGCTGACGGGCACGACCACGGCGATGCGCACTCTCACGCAGGGGACATCGACCCGCACGTATGGCTAGACCCGGTGAACGGGGCGCTGTTTGCGCAGGCAATTGCCCAGCGTTTGGGCCAGATGGATCCGGCTAATGCTCAAACATATCTAAGTAATGCCAATGAGTTGGGAGGCGATATTGATGCGTTGAGCGCCGACGTTTCTGCGCGGTTTGCCACCCTGAAACCCGGCGCGTTCATTGTTCTGCATGATGCCTTCCATTATTTCGAACATCGCTTTGGTGTGGAAACTTCCGGTGCTGTATTCGATGGTCATGCGACGACGCCCGGTCCACAGCAGATTGCGCGTTTGCGCGACATGGTGCGCGATGAACAGATCACCTGCGCGCTTGCCGAACCACAGCAGAACACGGATCTGCTGAACACGATTGCGGGGGACACCGGTCTGCGAGTCTTCATCGCGGATCCGATGGGCGATGGCACCGATTATGTTGCGCTGCTTGAAAATATGGCAACGTCGATGGTGGATTGCCTGTCCCCAATGGAATAGACCCCGCCAGAGAGGCGGGGCCGGAATTGCTGAAATTACTTGATTAAATTCAGATTTCGACCGTGCCACTGCCGGAATATGGACTGCGGGATGATGGTTTCATAAGGCGATTCTGTCACAGGAATATGACAGCCGTCACAGCACAAAAGCGAAAGGGCATGTAACTCAAGTGTGGCAGGCCGGTCGTTGGTTTGGCGACGATAACTCTGCGCCTTGACCAATCAAGCGGCTTGCCCCCCTTGAACCCCCTTTTGCACGAGACTAACCTGTAAGTAACACTTTTGCGGGTATGGTCCTGCGAAGACATGATCAAGGCAGGCGACATGAACGATCCCATCGACACCTATATGAATACCCTCGTGCCCATGGTGGTCGAACAGACCAGCCGGGGCGAACGTGCCTACGACATTTTTTCGCGTCTGCTAAAGGAGCGGATCATCTTCATCTCGGGGCCCGTGCATGACGGCATGTCCACGCTGGTCGTCGCCCAGTTGCTGCACCTTGAGGCAGAGAATCCTTCCAAGGAAATCTCCATGTATATCAACAGTCCCGGCGGTGTCGTGACTTCCGGTCTGTCGATCTATGATACGATGCAGTACATCAAGCCCAAGGTCAGTACGCTTGTGATCGGGCAGGCTGCATCGATGGGGTCGCTGTTGCTGACGGCAGGCGAAAAAGGCATGCGGTTCTCGTTGCCCAACAGCCGAGTTATGGTTCACCAGCCTTCCGGTGGCTATCAGGGCCAGGCGACCGATATCATGATTCACGCGCAGGAAACCCAAAAGCTCAAGACGCGCTTGAATGAAATCTATGTAAAACATACCGGCCAGACCCTGAAAAAGGTCGAGGACGCGCTGGAGCGCGATAACTTCATGTCGCCGCAAGAAGCCAGGGATTGGGGTCTGATCGATGAAATCGTCGAGAGCCGCGGCAAGGCCGATGATCCCGATGCTGGCAAGGACAAGAAGGGCAAATAACGCGAAACGCCGCCGCCCCGGAATTTTTTCACGGATTTTGCGATTGTGAACCGGGGGCGGGTGGCCTAAGTTTGACGACGAGTTTAGGGAAAGCCTGTGCAGGGCTCCCGAATTTCTTTCGGCCTGAAAGGGTTAACATGGCGAATAATTCCACCAGTGACAGCAAGAACACCCTTTATTGCAGCTTTTGCGGCAAGAGCCAGCATGAGGTGCGCAAGCTGATTGCGGGACCAACCGTTTTCATCTGCGACGAATGTGTAGAGCTGTGCATGGACATCATCCGTGAGGAAACCAAGGCGTCCGGGCTCAAGGCCACCGATGGGGTGCCGACACCCAAGGATATCTGCAAGGTGCTGGACGACTACGTGATCGGCCAGATGAAGGCCAAGCGGGTGTTGTCCGTGGCCGTGCACAACCACTACAAGCGTCTTAACCACGCGCAAAAAGGCGGCGATATCGAGCTGGCGAAATCCAACATTCTGCTCATCGGCCCGACCGGCTGCGGCAAGACATTGCTGGCCCAAACGCTTGCCCGTATCCTTGATGTGCCGTTCACGATGGCGGACGCCACAACGTTGACCGAAGCGGGATACGTCGGTGAGGATGTGGAAAACATCATCCTCAAGCTGCTGCAGAGCTCTGAATACAATGTGGAACGCGCGCAGCGCGGCATTGTCTATATCGACGAAGTAGACAAGATCACACGCAAGTCCGAGAACCCGTCGATCACCCGTGACGTATCGGGTGAGGGCGTGCAGCAAGCTCTGCTCAAGCTGATGGAAGGCACTGTCGCCTCTGTGCCGCCACAGGGCGGGCGCAAGCATCCGCAGCAGGAATTCCTGCAAGTGGATACCACGAACATTCTGTTCATCTGTGGTGGCGCGTTTGCCGGTCTCGACCGGATCATCGCTGCGCGCGGAAAAGGGTCCGCCATGGGCTTTGGCGCAGATGTGCGTGATAATGACGATCGCGGCATTGGTGAGATTTTTACCGATCTGGAGCCTGAAGACCTTCTGAAATTCGGCCTCATCCCCGAATTCGTCGGTCGACTGCCTGTTCTGGCCACCTTGGAAGATCTTGACGAGGACGCGCTGGTTACCATTCTGACACAGCCCAAGAATGCTCTGGTCAAACAATACCAGCGCCTGTTCGAACTTGAGGATACCACACTTTCCTTCACTGATGATGCCCTTTCGGCCATCGCGAAGCGTGCGATTCTGCGTAAAACGGGTGCGCGCGGCCTGCGGTCGATCCTTGAAGACATCCTGCTGGACACGATGTTCGAACTGCCGGGGCTGGATAGCGTGACCGAGGTTGTCGTCAATGAAGAAGCGGTGAATTCGGACGCCAAACCATTGATGATCCACGCCGAGGCTGAAAAGGAATCCGCGACAGCAGGTTGATGACCTGCGAAATCAGCGCTGACTGATTGCACGCAAAACCAAAAGGTGAAAACCGTTGTCCGACACAGCATTTAAACAGGCGATCCGCCGGATTTCTTCCGGCGGCGCGTTTGAGGCAAAGATCGGATATTGCCGCGTTGTTGTGGCGGGCGGCTTCGTTCATGTGGCTGGCACCGTCGGGCAAGGGGAAACCGTCGCCGACCAATGCCAGGATGCGCTCCGGATTATCCACACTGCGCTCGTACAGGCAGGTGCCAACTGGAACGATGTCGTGCGCGTGACCTACATGCTGCCCGACGCCGCGGAGTTCGAAGCGTGCTGGCCGATTCTGTCGGACACTTTCGGCGCGCACCCGCCTGCAGCCACGATGATCGAATGCGGCCTGATCGACCCGAAATACCGGATCGAGATCGAGGTGACGGCATATCTTGGTGCCTGATCGTCTGACCGCTGTTGGAAATACGCGGGTCCGAATCTGCTTTTTCGTGCGCCTGATCTTGCGATGAAAAGCGGTTGTTTTGAATATTTTGCCAGACTCTCAGCGCTGGACCTTACGGGGGATCTGCGCCATAAGAAGCGCTAAACCATCCGGAGGTTCCTATGGGCTTTTTCAACACTCTCAAACGCTCGGTGACCTGGTGGAGCGGGCAAACGCTCAATACCCAGCTGTTTACGTGGCGCAAGGGGAACAAGGTGGGCGAAGACAGTCAAGGCAACATCTATTATCGAAACGCCGATGACAGCCGCCGTTGGGTGATTTTCAATGGTGAAGTCGAGGCAACCCGGATCAACCCCGACTGGCACGGTTGGCTGCACCGCACATGGGACGAGCCGCCGACGGAGCTGCCGCTGGTTCATCGGACCTGGGAAAAGCCGCATCAGGAAAACCTGACCGGAACGCCGCTGGCCTATGCGCCGGCCGGCTCCATCCGCCGCGCCGAACCTGCGGACCGTGGCGATTACGAGGCCTGGAAGCCGGAATAGGGATGCCAGAATGGCCACCCAACGTACCGAAACAATCGTGGGCGGCGTTGTTCTGGCAGCAGCGATCGGATTCGGCGTCTATGCCGCTCAGGTTGCGGGGCTGGGAAACGGCGGCATGCATTATTCTTTGAACGCGAGTTTCCGCAGCCTTGAAGGTGTGGGTGTCGGGACTGATGTCCGGCTTGCCGGTGTGACGATCGGATCGGTGCGGGGTGTTACCCTCAATCCCGAAACATACCGCGCCGACACGGTGCTGGTCATCGCGCAAGCGACTCGAATCCCCGACGACAGTGCGGTGATCGTTGCGTCCGAAGGGCTGTTGGGTGGGAATTACATAGAAGTCATGCCGGGAGGGTCGCCTGAATTCTTCGATGCCGGTGCCACTGTGACGGATACCCAAGGAGCGGTCAGCCTTATATCTCTGCTGTTGAAGTTTGTTGGCGGACAGGGGGCGGATTGATGCGCAAGCTATTGATTGTTTTGGTGTTTCTTGGCGCGACCGCGCAGGCACAGAATGTCGTGTCTGGTCCTGGTGCAGTTTTGCGGATGCTCGACAAGACATCGGGAACTGCGCGCGACATTGATCTGGGGACCGGTCAGAGCGCCCGTTTGGGGCGGTTGCAGATCACTTTGCGGGATTGCCGGTATCCGGCGGGAAACCCGGCAGGCAATGCCTATGCAAACCTGGAGATCGTTGAAACGGGGAAGGCAGGATTGCTTTTTTCTGGGTGGATGATCGCCTCGGCACCTGCGCTCAGCGCGATGGAGCATCCGCGTTACGACGTGTGGGTCCTGCGCTGTATGACGACCTGAGGGCCCGCGACTGCCGGGCCGAGGAAGCTCGCTGGTGCTGCGATGGCACGTTCCAAGAGTGCGTGATACGCGGCGCGGGTGATTTCGATGCCGCCAAGAGATGCCAGATGATCGGTCAGGAACTGCGTGTCGAACAGCAGAAAACCGCCTTGCCTGAGACGGTCCACCAGACAGGCCAGCGCGATCTTGGAGGCATTGGTCCGGCGCGAAAACATGCTTTCGCCAAAGAATGCAGCGCCCAGTGTCACGCCATAAACGCCGCCGATCAGGGATGACCCTTCCCAAAGCTCCAGTGAATGAGCCTGTTGACGGTCATGCAAGGCACTGTAAAGGCAGCGGATTTCAGGGTTTATCCACGTATCTGCACGGTCTGCACAACCATCCACCACACCCTCAAAGTCGTGATCGACAGTCACCTTCCAGTCGCAGCGCCGCATGGCGCGTGCAAGGGAACGTGAGATGTGAAACCCGTCCAGCGGCATCACACCGCGACGGCGCGGGTCGACCCAGAAGATCTCCGGGTCGTCGCGGTGTTCGGCCATTGGAAAGATACCGACGCTGTAGCCGTGCAACAGCAACTCCGGCGTGATCGCGTCGGACATTCTTCTCAGACGTTGCCTAGATGGGTTTCCAGCCAATGCTCAAGCCAGTGGATGTTGTAATCACCGGACAGGATTTCGGGTTCCTGCAAAAGCGCGTGAAACAGCGGCACGGTCGTATCGACGCCGTCTACGATCAATTCGCCCAAGGCGCGGCCAAGACGCGCCAGCGCCTCGGGACGGTCGCGGCCATGCACGATCAACTTGCCGATCAGGCTGTCGTAATAGGGCGGGATCGAATAGCCGTCATACAAAGCGCTGTCCATCCGCACGCCAAGACCGCCGGGTGCATGATACTGTGTAATTCGGCCCGGACAGGGGCGGAAATCCGGTAGTTTCTCTGCGTTGATGCGGACTTCGATGGCATGGCCATTGATCTTCAGGTCTTCTTGCTTGAACGACATCTCCAGCCCGGATGCCACCCTGATCTGTTCACGCACGAGATCGACGCCAAAGATCCCTTCGGTCACCGGATGTTCGACCTGAAGGCGCGTGTTCATTTCGATAAAGTAGAATTCGCCGTTCTCGTACAAGAATTCTATGGTGCCTGCGCCGATGTAATTGATGTTGGCCATCGCATCCGCGCAGGTCTTGCCGATCCGGGCGCGCTCTTTTTCGCTGATTGACGGACCGGGTGCCTCTTCGAATACTTTCTGGTGACGCCGTTGCAGGGAACAGTCGCGTTCCCCCAGATGCACGGCGCGGCCCTTGCCGTCGCCGAAAACCTGAATTTCGATATGACGTGGCGTGGTCAGGTATTTTTCGATATAGACTTCGTCGTTGCCGAAGTTGGATTTGCCTTCCGCGCGTGCGGTTTGAAAGGCGCGTTCCATATCTTTTGCCGACTGTGCCACCTTCATACCTTTGCCACCGCCGCCAGCCGTGGCCTTGATGATGACCGGATAGCCGATTTCTTCGCCGATGCGTTTTGCGTCCTCCAGCGTCGGAACACCGCCGTCCGACCCCGGCACGCAAGGCACGCCCAAGGCTTTCATCGTGTCCTTGGCGGTGATCTTGTCGCCCATGATGCGGATGTGTTCAGCGGTGGGACCGATGAAGGTCAGGCCGTGGTCTTCGACGACCTGAACGAAGCCTGCGTTTTCCGACAGAAAGCCATAGCCGGGATGTATCGCCTCCGCGCCCGTGATCTCGCAGGCGGCGATTATGGCGGGGATTGAGAGATAGGATTGCTGCGACGAAGGTGGGCCGATGCAGACACTTTCGTCCGCCATGCGCACATGCATAGCGTCGCTGTCAGCCGTCGAATGCACAGCGACGGAGACGATGCCCATCTCGCGTGCAGCCCGTATCACGCGCAGCGCGATTTCTCCGCGGTTGGCGACAAGGATTTTCTTGAACATGTCGCGTTCCTTATTCGAGGATGACGAGCGGTGCACCGAATTCGACGGCCGCACCATCGTCCACGAGGATACGTTTCACGGTACCTGCGCGGGGGGCGGGAATATGGTTCATCGTCTTCATCGCCTCGACGATCAAAAGCGTATCGCCTTCGGCCACGATCGTTCCCACGCTGATGAAGGACGGCGCGCCCGGTTCCGCCTGCATGTAGACCGTGCCGACCATCGGGGATGTCACGGCACCGGGGTCACTGGCCGGATCGGTCTGACCGCTGTCGGCCACAGGTGCTGCGGCAGGGGTGCTTGCGGGTGCAGCAGACATCGGTTGCTGAGTGGGAGCCGCCGCGGCGAATATCTGCTGTGGCGGTTTGCGCGAGACGCGGACATTCAGACTGTCGTCCTCGGCATAGTCGCGTTTGACCTGCAATTCCGTCAGATCGTTTTCGTTCAACAGTTCCGCCAGCGCCTTGATGAAAGCGACGTCCGCGTCATGGTTTCTGTTCGTCATGTAATCCTCGACCGTTGCGAAGGGGGCGGCTTGTTCTTATTCTGCCGCCCGTTGCTCTGGCCTGTTATAGGTCATGGGCTTTGCCATTGAAAGCCGCGAGTTTACGCGATGTAGGACTGAGCCGGAGGGGTACGGAGTGAATATCGCCGATTGGCTGGTGCGTAGCGCGGCGCATGACGGGTCGCGGCCTGCTCTTTTCCGGGGGCATCGCTGTGTTGCCGATTACGGATCCTTTCATAGCGCCGCATCAGGTGTCGCACAGAATTTGCGCGCGCGTGGAGTGGGGCAGGGCGACCGCGTCGCGATCTTCATGAAGAACGCACCGGAATATCTTATCGCTCTTTACGGGATTCTCTATGCGGGGGCCGTGGCTGTGCCGATCAATGCGAAACTGCATCCGCGCGAAGCCGCGTTCATTCTGGGCGACAGCGGTGCGCGCGTCTGTTTTGTGGATCAGGATATTTCGTTTCACGGTGCTGTTAGCATTTTGACCTCATCGCCAGTCTTTGCCGCAATGCAAGAGAGTCCCACGTTGATTGCGCCGCTCGAGCGTGCAAGCGAGGATATGGCCTGGCTGTTCTATACTTCCGGCACGACCGGCACGCCGAAAGGGGTGATGATTACCCACGGCATGCTGCAGGCCATGGCGCTCAGCTATACAGCGGATGTCGATGAAGTCCGTGCCGAGGATGCCGCGATCTATGCGGCTCCTTTGAGCCACGGGGCGGGGTTGTATTGTTTCATGCATGTCCGAGCTGGCGCACGGCATGTCTGCCCGGCGTCCGGCGGGTTTGATGGGGATGAACTGCTTGACCTCGCAGCCCGATTTGGGTCGGTGCATATGTTTGCAGCCCCGACCATGGTCAAGCGGCTGACGCAGGCGGCGAAGGCATCAGGGAGCCATGGCGACGGTCTGCGGACGGTCGTTTATGCGGGCGGGCCGATGTACAATGCCGACATCATCGAAGCGGTGGAACATTTCGGCCCGCGTTTCGTGCAAATTTACGGGCAAGGCGAGTGCCCGATGGCGATTACCGCATTGAGCCGTGCGGATGTGGCGGACCGCAGCCACCCGCGCTGGCGCGAAAGGCTGGGATCGGTCGGGCGTGCGCAATCCGTCGTCGAGGTGCGGATTGCGGATGCGCAAGGCCGTACGGCCCCGGCGGGAGAGACCGGCGAGATCATGGTGCGCGGCAGCCCGGTGATGCCCGGCTATTGGGGAAATCCGGAAGCCAGCGCAAAAGCATTGCGCGATGGTTGGCTGATGACCGGTGATATGGGCAGTCTGGACCACGAAGGTTATCTGACGCTGCATGATCGGTCCAAGGATGTCATCATCACCGGTGGGTCCAACGTCTATCCGCGAGAGGTGGAAGAAGTCCTGTTGTTGCACGCAGGCGTGGAGGAAGTTTCCGTCGTGGGACGCGCGCATCCTGAGTGGGGCGAGGAAATCGTGGCGTTCATTGTGGGCGATGCATCAGATGCGGAATTGAATTCGCTGTGTCTGGAGCACATCGCGCGGTTCAAGCGACCCAAGGCTTACGTCCGGGTCGGCACCCTGCCGAAGAATAACTACGGCAAGGTTCTGAAAACCGAACTGCGTGCGATGCTGTCTCGGTAAAGAGAGGCGGAAAATTCGAATTTTCCGGGCCGGAGTTTTTGAAAACTCCGGTTATCCCCGCGGACGTCGTGACAGTCAGCTTGCCGGTTCGATCACGCCGCAGGCAACCCGCGCACCTGCACCGCCGATGGGTTGCGTCATATGGTCGTCGCCCGCTTCGTGGATGATCAGGGCAGAGCCGTTGTCGTCCAGCAGATTCTGATCGCCTTCGTTCAGCGAGACATACTGGTTGAACGCTTCCATCTCGCCGACACCGTTTTCAGCGACGAAAAGGTTTGGCATGTCGCCGGCTTCGGGGCCTTCGGGGTTCAGCAGGCCATGGCCGCCGTCGATCAGGCCC
>JAGXFI010000152.1 GCA_024637305.1 Sulfitobacter sp. | reverse complement strand
TTGCTGAGCGACGGAATAATGACCGCCACCAGATTTACGCGCTGCGAGGCCAACGAACCGGCGATCTGGTTGGGGACATAGCCAAGAGTCTTTGCTGCCTCCAATACCTTTTCGCGAGTCGCGTCGGACACATCGCCGCGTTTGCGCAAAACCCGGCTGACGGTCATTTCGGAGACGCCGCACGCCTCCGACACATCGCGCAAGGTGAGGGGGCGTTTGGTGGATGTGGACAAATGCAAAATCCTTACTGAACTCCCTCTAGTTACCGCGAAGCGCAGGCCACGATCAAGCGCTGCGCAATACTACGATGACAAAGCGGTCAGGTTGGTCTAAACCGCCCCCGTGGTCCCGTGGCTCAACTGGATAGAGCAGCCCCCTCCTAAGGGGCAGGTTACTGGTTCGAATCCAGTCGGGATCACCACAGGAGTTTGCCGAAAATCACGGTGGTCCCGACGAGGATGGCACCGGTGCGCCAAACTGCATGTTTGCGCCCGATCAACCCGTAGGACAGACAGCCAAGGCCGAAGCCGACACGCAGCATCGCCAATGCCGCCCAGAGGGGTTCTGATGAAATGCGGATGAGGCTGGGATTCGCAATCATCGCGAGCGGGATGATGTAGAGTCCGATTCCAAGTGCCATTGCAGTCAGGGCGACCTTGAGCCAGTTTTCTCCGATCATGCCGGCCGCGATGAAAACCGCACCGCACACGGGCGGTGTGATTGTGGAGAGCAGCGCGAACCAGAACACGAACAGATGCGCTTGCAACGGCTCCAGCCCGAGATCGATCAACGCAGGTCCTGCAACGGAGACGCAGATGACGTAAGCTGCTGTCGTCGGGACTTCCATCCCCAGCAGTAAGCAGGCCAGAGCCGTCAGCAAAAGTGCGGGCCACAGCGATCCGCCGGAGCCTGACAGTATGACGGAGGTGATCTTGACCCCAAGCCCGGTGATACCGAGCACGCCGATGATGATGGATGCGCACAGAATTATGGTGGCGATCATGGCGACCTGCTGGCCTGCGATCAACATGGCACCGGCAAGGCGGGTCAAGCCAAGACGCCAGTTGAAGGACGGCGCGATGTCGAAAAACAGCGCGGCCAGTCCGGCAAAGATCGCAAGTGCGGCTGCGTATTGCGGAGTAAAGCCAACGGCAAACATCGCCGCCAGAAGCACGGTGAACGGGACAAGAAAGAAGGCGGAGGTGATGATGACTGCGCGGGGTGTCGGTCTTTGATCCTCTGGCACGCCGCGCAATTCATAGCGTTGGGCATAGGCGTTGATGCCCATCCAGACAGCCGCGAAATAGAGTATGGCAGGAAGGAGTGCGGCCAGCATGATCTGGGAATAGGGAACGCCGGTCAGTTCGACCATCACGAAGGCACCCGCGCCCATCAGCGGCGGCATGATCTGTCCGCCCGAAGATGCGACGGCCTCTACTGCGGCGGCCAGCCGTTTCGGGTAACCGAGGTTGCGCATGGCTGGCAGGGTGATCGCGCCGGTCGAAGCGACGTTGGCCGAAGCGGAACCGGAAATGGAACCGAAGAGCGCTGAGGATAAAACCGAGACCTTGGCCGCTCCGCCGGTCAGACGCCCGGCAGCGGCGGATGCGACATTCATGAAGCCTTGGCCGGCTTCGCCTGCATTGAGTATCGCCCCGAAGATGACGAAGATCGCAACGACGCCCACCGATACCCCTGTGAGACTGCCCCAGAGACCACCTTCTGCGATTGTGAGAGTACCAAGGAAACTACGCAGGGGAGTCCCCGCATGGCCGAATTCGCCGGGCACGTATTGGCCATAAAGGCCGTACAGCAGCGACAGGGCCGCAACCAGAGGCAGAGGCCAACCGATCATCCGCCGGGCCCCCTCCATGGCGAGGATCAGAAGCGTGACGCCCAAGGCCACCTGAAAGCTGTTCTCCAGAAAGCCGTACTGATTGCGCAGCATCTGGTGGCTGAACGCGATCCAGAGGCAGCCCGCGATACCGATCCCCGCAATCGACCAGCCGATCCACGCTTGTCGACCGGTCGTGCCATAGGCAAACACCCACGGCAGAACCAGCGCCATGTGCAGGGGGCGGGCCACAAGGTTTGGCACCAAGCCGGAAAAAATCAGCCCGATGTGAAACGCACAGGTCAGAGCCCCCAGGCCGATCCACAGCCTGGAGCCGGTATGTCTGGACATATTGCTGGCTTACATATGTGCGTCGGAAAGGGGCGCGCCGATTTCCTTGTAATAGCGAATCGCGCCCGGGTGAATCTGTGTGGTGATGGTGCTCAACATCTCCGGAGACACGCCCTCCCACCATTTGGCGTCACCGGCCATGTCAGCCTTGGTTTCCCAATAGGTCTTGGTCAGTTGATAGGCGGTGTCCTCATCCATTTTTGTGGTCGCATAGGCGACGACGGGCAGCGATGTCGTGTTGATTGGCGCGTCCTGTCCTGCGTAGGTGCCGGCGGGAATCACCAGCTTGGTGCGTTTGGTTTCCGCGATCTGCTCATCGGACATCGAGAGGATGCGCACACCAGTGGAGGCGGCCGCTTCGATCACGTTGGGGGCAGGGTATGAACCCGCTGTCACGAAGCCGTCGATCTGACCGTTCTTGAGCGCGTTCACGGCGTTTGACAGTTCGGAATCTGCCAGCGTGACTTTGCCCTCAAGGCCGAAAAGGCCGAGATATTTCTCCCCTTCGGTGGCACCGAACGAACCGCTGCCCAGCAGGATGGTCTTGCCTTCGAGATCGGCGAGGGTTTCGACGCCACTGTCTTCGGACATTACGAAATGCATTGTCAGCGACGGAATTGGGAACAGCGCACGGATCTCGTCAAAAGCGGGATCGCCCTTGCCCTCGAACATCGCCTTTCCGCCCTGCGCGAGACCTACCAAAGCAGGTGGCGTCGTGAACACGTAATCGCCGGCACGCGCCCGCACTTCCATGACGTTCTGCACCGACCCCTGGCTTTCCTCGACGGTAACAGAGATGTCGCCACCGGTGCCCGCCTTCATCGCTTCGGCGATCTGGACGGACATCTGGTAGTAGGACGAGCCGGTCTTGGCTGATTTGAATGTGACGCGGGTTTCCGCGATAGCGGTGCCGGTGAATGCGACGGCGATGGCCGCCGCCGCGGTGATGGTCTTTGCGAAAGTCATTGGAAATTCTCCCTTTACTGAAAGAGAGGATTACGCGTGACGGTGCAAAGGGCAAGAAGGTATCATAGGCTTGCGTCAAGCGCCTTGAGGATCGCATCGCCCATTTCGGTTGTGGAGATCGGGGTGCCACCTTCTGGCCCCATCAAATCAGCGGTGCGTGCGCCATCAGCGAGCACTTTCTCAACTGCGTTTTCCAAACGCGTCGCCTCGTCCCCTGCGTCGAAAGAATAGCGAAGCGCCATTGCAAAGCTGAGGATGCAGGCGATCGGGTTCGCCTTTCCCTGACCCGTGATATCGGGGGCGGAACCGTGGACCGGCTCATACAGCGCCTTGGGCCGCCCATCGGCATTCGGCGCACCAAGTGATGCGGACGGCAACATGCCAAGCGAGCCGGTCAGCATCGCGGCGCAATCGGAAAGAATGTCGCCAAAGAGATTGTCGGTGAGGATCACGTCAAACTGCTTGGGCGCGCGGACAAGCTGCATCGCGCCATTGTCAGCGTACATATGCGTCAACTCGACGTCCGGATAATCGGTATCGTGTACGCGCTGGACGACCTCGCGCCACAGGATGCCCGATTCCATCACATTGGCCTTTTCCATCGAGCAGACCTTGTTGCTACGACGGCGCGCCAATTCGAATGCGGACCGCGCCACGCGGTCGATCTCGGATTCGGTATAGCGCTGTGTGTTGATGCCGACGCGCTCGTTGCCTTCCTCGAAGATACCGCGCGGTTCGCCGAAATAGACACCCGACGTCAGTTCGCGCACGATCATGATATCCAGACCGGCAACGATGTCCTTTTTCAGCGACGAAAAATCCGCCAGAGCATCAAAGCATTGCGCCGGGCGCAGGTTTGAATAGAGATCCATCTCCTTGCGCAGCCGCAGCAATCCGCGTTCCGGTTTCACACTGAAATCAAGGTCGTCGTATTTCGGCCCACCTACGGCACCGAGCAGAACAGCATCCGCTTTGAGCGCGCGCGCCATCGTATCGTCGTGCAGCGGGGTGCCGTGTTTGTCATAGGCCGCACCACCGACAAGATCCGTCTCCACGTCGAATGCCAGGTCACGATTGGCCCCGAACCAGTCGATGATCCGTGTGACCTGCCCCATGACTTCGGGGCCGATGCCGTCGCCGGGAAGGATCAGAAGGGTGGGGTTCGCCATGGGAATGCTCCTGTCAAATTGGTTGTCAGCGGCGTAGCGCGGGGCCGTGGGGGCGTCAAGGAGCGTGCAGTTCCAGATCGGCCCAAAGAAGTATGTGTCGACTGGCCTCTGACGGGGCGGTGGTGCCGAAACCCGACACATGCCAGTCGGCGGAAGGCAGGATGTAATCCACCCGTCTCTCTCCCGGTCCGGGCTTCGGCCAGTTTGCTGTCGGAGTGTTCGGAAACGGGTTTTGAAGCAAAGGGTGGGCCAACAATGCACGTATGGCCTCCTTGCGGCCCTCGCTCTGCTCGGGATCGAGGTTGGCATCACCCATCAGAACGAAACGGTTTGTGGCCGGCTCGCCGAAGGCACCATCAAGATAGTGCAGCCAGAACGCCGCCTCGTCGTGATTGCGACGGCCATTGCGGTCTTCCGGACCGTCGAAGACGGGCGGCGTCGCGTGAAATGCCAGCAAGGTTACGATACCGATATCCGGTACATCGATCGGCACCACCCAATGTCCTTTGGAGGACAGACGTTGCACCTCATGCACCTGCTGGCCTGCAAAGGGTCCGTCTCGGGTCATTGGGAAAAGCGTGCCTGGCAAATCGCGCCAGAGCATGCCGGAGAAATCCTGGATCCGGCCTTCGTCGACAGGATGCCGAGACAGCAACGCCATCGCGCCTGCACCAAAGAATTCGCCGTACCCTTGTGCATCTTCCGGGCCACCGAACCTGCCATCGCCATTCAGATCAAGACCGGTTGCCAAACCACTGTTGGAACGTGCGGCGTATTGATGCGGGAAATCGACGCCTCTTGATCTGGCTGCATCGGCAAAGGCTGTCAGCGCGCGGTTCTCAAGATCATAGTCGAAATTCAGGAGCAGCAGGATGTCAGGCTTTACCGTCGCCAAAGATTCGATCACCAGATCGACCTGCGCATCCTCGCCCTTGCGAATATCGCGTAGCAGAATGCCCGGACCCTTGCGCGACAGCTCTGCGTTCCAAACCGCAACGCGTAGCGTATCTGCCCACGCTGCCCCTGCCAAAACGCAGGCGATGACTGCGCAGATCAGGCGGTTTGCAAATGCTCGTCTTGGATTGACGCATAGGCGCGGCGGCGCTTTTCGTGGATCATGTCCGCAATCTTGCCCATCGCGATTCCGCGCATGATCATGCTGGCAGGAAGAAAGGCCCATGCGGTAATCGTCCAGATCAGGGTTTGCGGATTTTCCAGTGTGATCGGGTCTCGCAGATCAGCGGCCAGTTTGACCACTGCGGGGATGACAAAAGGCAGCAGGAACCCCAGCGCGATATTGATCCGCGCATCTCGTTGCAACCGATCCAGCACATCGCCACCGGCCGTGGGATCGAACAGCGGCAGGTTAACCCAGACGTTGAACGCCCCCTGACGCGCAGGCCAGTTGAGGACACGCACCAGAATCAGGAAAGCAGTCATGGCGATCAGTGAAATCACGTAGGCCAAACCGGCCGCTGTCCGCACCGAATTCACGGTTTCGCGCGCCGCGTCGTCAGGCAGCATGAGAACCACCATGCGTACCGGCGAGTAGGGGAAATCTATCGCGTTCCCGACGATCGTGCCAAGAGAAGTCAATACACTTGTAAGCGCTGTCGGGTCGGTTTTGCCGCGCAAAATCGCTGTAAGCAGGAAGACCGTGCCGAAAAGGGCAAAGAACCGCAGGCGGTTGAACGGCGGGGCATCGCGGAACTCTACAATGCTTGGAAAATTTGAATTATACTCAACGAAAGTCAGGAACGACGCCAAGAGCGCAACCAAGACCACGATTTGTGTCGAGTCCGCTGCGATATCACGCAAAACCAAAGCTGGCGTGAGTATCATCAACGCAACCATCAGTCCGCGGACTGCGGCTCCTGCCATCCGTGCAA
The DNA here is from genome assembly GCA_024637305.1 of Sulfitobacter sp. Taxonomy (GTDB): domain Bacteria; phylum Pseudomonadota; class Alphaproteobacteria; order Rhodobacterales; family Rhodobacteraceae; genus Sulfitobacter. Next base: position 1,182 of record JAGXFI010000152.1, on the reverse strand, counting down.
TCAAAACCCGATTCCCTTCAAACTGGCCCGGAGCGATGCGATGCCGCTCCTTTGTTCCAACTTGATGCCGCCCATTCTGGTGGCTTGCCTCATTCTTGCCCAATTTGTGCCTTCTTTCGCCTTATTTCTCAAGACCGTAAGACGACGTGACACGCTAGCAGGGGCATTTTGAAGGAGCTGGTGGTGCGTTCTTGCATCAATTTCTTGGCAGGAATGCGGCAAAACGCAAGATATGGTGGGTGCCGAGAGTCGGCCCACTAAAAACCGTGTTTTCTGTCAATCAGATATTAAAGGTTCAGACCCAAGGGCGGCTTTGTTCGGCCTGTGATTCAAAAGCGTCGATTGACGCGGCCTTTTCCAGGGTCAATCCGATATCGTCCAGACCGTTCATCAGGCAGTGTTTCTTGAACGGATCAATGTCGAAGGAAAATACCTCACCGTCTGACGAGGTGATCGTTTGCGCTTCGAGATCAATTTCCATCCGTGCATTCGCGCCGCGTTCGGCGTCGAGCATCAGGATGTCTACCTGTTCCTGCGGCAGCACAATGGGCAGAATGCCGTTCTTGAAACAGTTGTTGTAGAAGATATCAGCATAGCTTGGCGCGATCACGCAGGTGATGCCGAAATCCGCGATGGCCCACGGAGCATGTTCACGCGATGATCCGCAGCCGAAGTTGTCGCCGGCCACGAGAATCTGTGCATCGCGATATTGCGGTTTGTTCAGAACGAAATCGGCAATCTCGTTGCGGTCGTCATCATAGCGCATCTCGTCGAAAAGGTTTACCCCAAGGCCTGACCGTTTGATGGTTTTCAGAAACTGTTTGGGGATGATCATGTCGGTGTCGATATTGATCATCGGCATCGGCGCGGCAATTCCGCTGAGGGTGGTGAATTTTTTCATTGTTATCTCCTGACGACGTGCAGCAATCCCACTGTTCCTGACCCTGTTCGTTGACATCCGAAGTTCGGGCGCGGCTATGAAGTTGGATTAGCGGATCGGCATTGGATGTTCAATGCGGCCCGTCAACAAGGCTCCGTTGTGTACTTGGGTGCGAATCGAGAATCCCGCGGTCTTCGAAACAATCCTCAGGAATCGGGGTAATTGTCGCCAAAACTGCACTTTTTGTTGCCTTAGCAATTGTTACAATATGGTAAACAGACGTCACTACATTTGACGAAAAG
>JAGXFI010000151.1 GCA_024637305.1 Sulfitobacter sp. | reverse complement strand
TGGAACATGGAGGGCCGATGAGTATGCGGATTTTGGGGATCGACCCCGCCCATTGCCTGATAGGCGGTCGGTGGATACCGGCGGCCTGCGGCGAAACATTGCCGCTCGTTGACCCTTCGGACGGCACGACCTTGTGTCGGATCGCACGCGGCACCGCCGAAGATATCGACAACGCGGTCGCGGCGGCAGAACAGGCACTGGCGGGCGATTGGGGACGGATGCCCGCATTCGAGCGCGGGCGCATGCTGGCGCGGATCGGTGCCGCGGTGCTGGAGCATGTCGACACCCTCGCCGAGCTTGAAGCACACGATGTCGGCAAACCTCTGCGACAGGCGCGGGCCGACGCCGTCGCTTTGGCGCGCTACATGGAGTTTTATGCCGGTGCCGCCGACAAGCTGCACGGGGCCACGATCCCCTATCTCGATGGGTATACCGTCTATACCTTGCGCGAACCGCACGGGGTCACGGGGCATATCATCCCCTGGAATTACCCGATGCAGATCATCGGACGGTCCGTCGGGGCAGCGTTGGCTGCGGGCAATGCCTGTGTCCTGAAGCCTGCTGAAGAGGCGTGTCTGACCGCGCTCGCGTTCGCGGAAATCGCGCGTCAGGCGGGGCTGCCGGACGGGGCGCTGAATGTCGTGCCGGGCTTGGGGGCCGAAGCCGGCGCGGCGCTGTCCTCCCACCCGCGCGTGCGGCATCTGTCGTTCACCGGCTCTGTCGGCGTGGGCAAGCTGATCCAGCGCGCGGCGTCGGAGAATGTCGTGCCAGTCACGTTGGAACTTGGTGGTAAATCCCCTCAGCTTGTCTTTGAGGATGCCGACCTCGACGCGGCGCTGCCGTTCTTGGTGAATGCAGGGATCCAGAATGCCGGTCAGACCTGTTCCGCGTCCTCGCGCATTCTGGTACACCAGAGCCGTCTGGATGAGGTGACACAGGCGATGGCAAGACGCTATGCAGAGCTGCGCGTCGGCCCTGCGATGTCCGATCATGACGTCGGTCCGCTGATCTCGGCACGCCAGAAGGATATCGTCGAAGGCTATCTTGCGCGCGGTGGCGATCTGGAAACCGTGGCCCAAGGGCAAATTGTGGGCGATGCGCCCGAAGGAGGGGCATATGTGCGCCCTACGCTCTTTGCCGGCGCGACGGCGGATCACGTGCTGGCGCAGGAAGAAATATTTGGACCGGTGCAGGTGATCATCCCCTTCGAGGGTGAAGAGGACGCCCTAAGCATCGCGAATGGAACGCAATTCGGGCTGGTCGCATCGGTCTGGACCCGCGATGGTGCGCGCGCGATGCGGTTGGCGCGGCGCTTGCGCGCGGGTCAGGTGTTTCTCAACAACTATGGTGCCGGTGGCGGGGTTGAACTGCCTTTTGGCGGGTCGGGGCTGTCGGGACATGGCCGCGAAAAAGGGTTCGAGGCACTTTACGGCTTTTCCACCCTGAAAACGGTGGCAGCATTGCATGGATAAGGATCTGATATGAGACTGGACGGAAAAACAGCGATCGTTACGGGTGGTGCATCGGGCTTTGGCGCTGGGATTGCACGAAAATTCGTGACCGAAGGTGCGCGGGTGCTGATCGCGGACCTCAACACAGACATGGCCGAGGCGCTCGCCGAAGAACTGGGTGCCGAAGCAGTGACCGCGAATGTGGCCGATGGTGGCTCAGTGGCGGAGATGGTTCAAACGGCGATGGACAGCTTTGGTCGCATCGATATCCTGATCAACAATGCCGGCGTAACCCATCTGCCCGCGCCGATGGAGGACGTGTCAGAAGACGACTTCGACCGTGTTTTCGCTGTGAATTGCAAATCGGTCTATCTGACCGCCCGCCACATCGTGCCGCTGATGAAAAAGCAGGGCGCAGGCGCGATCCTCAATGTTGCATCCACGGCAGGGGTAAGCCCGCGACCGCGTCTCAACTGGTATAACGCCTCAAAGGGATGGATGAACAATGCGACCAAGGGGATGGCGGTGGAACTGGCCCCCGCAGGGATCCGCGTCAATGCCCTGAACCCGGTCGCGGGGGAAACACCCTTGCTCGCGCGTTTCATGGGCGAGGATACCCCAGAGATGCGCGCGAAATTTCTTGCCACGATCCCGCTGGGCCGGTTCTCTACCCCCGAGGACATGGGCAACGCCGCATGCTTTTTGTGCTCTGACGAAGCAAGCATGATAACGGGCGTCTGCATGGAGGTTGATGGCGGGCGCTGCATCTGAGCGCGGCCGCTGAGGCGCGACCCAGACCAAACCGGATCGCGCCCCTGGATCAGATATCGAGCCAGACGCGCTCCAGGTGCATCTCGCGCAGCGGGTGGCGGGTATAGCCTTTGACCTTGTCGGTGTAGTGCATCGCCAGCTCGCGCCAATACGCCTGCACGATGACACCGCTATCCTGGAGCATTTTCTCCATTTCGGCCATCAGAGGCCGCCGTGCGTCGGGATCAAAGATACCCAGCGCCTGATCTAGCTTGGCGTCGAACTCCGGATTGGAATGCGCGCTTTCGTTCCAGCCTTCGCCGGTCTTGTAAGCCACGGCATAGACCTGAACGCCCAAAGGCCGCCCGCCCCATGACGTCGTAGAGAACGGATATTGCGTCCAGTCATTCCAGAACGTGGCACCCGGCAAGGTACGCCGCGAAATCTCGAAGCCAGCGTCGCGCAGTTGCGCCGCGACGCTGTCCGCGAAATCCTTCAGCTCGCCATCGTCGATCGAGATCAACTCTATCTCTCCGGTGTGTCCGGAGGCTTCGAGCATCTCGCGGGCCTTCGCCGGGTCATGGGGGGGACGCGGGACTTCTGCGTATTCCGGATGCACGGGCGCGACATGGTGATTGTCGGCCACGGTTCCCAGACCCGCAATTGCAAGCTCCACGCAGATGTTGTTGTCGACGGCCAACTGCACGGCGTTGCGCAGCTGCTGGTTGTCAAAGGGTGGCTGCAGCGTATTCATCCGCGCCACGGCAGTCGTCGCCGTCAGCGCCACACCCCGGTTGAGACCGATGGCGTTGAAGATTTCTTCCGAGTTGCTCTGCGTCTCGTCGTTCATGTCGATTTCGTCGGCATCGAAGGATGCGATAAAGGCCGCGTCGTCACTGCCGAGGTCGATAAATTCGATCCCGTCGAGATAGGCCTCACCGCCCCACCACTTGCCGTCTTCGCGCCGCTTCAGCACCGCTCTGTCGCCGATGGCGAAGGAGACCAGCTCGAACGCGCCGGTGCCAATCGGCTCATCCTGCAATTGTCCGCTAAAGGTCGGATGGACACAAAGCGCGGGATAATCGCCAAAAGACGGGATCAGCGAGATATCCGGGCGGAACAGATTCAACGTCACCTCATACTCGCCGGTCTTTACCACGGCCCCTTCGGCGGCCGATGTTGCGTCTCCCTCGCGCAACGCCCCAAGACGCGCGGCCATCGAATTGCCTTCTGCGGTGCTGTCGGCCATGCGGCGGATATTGAACACCACATCATCGGCCGTAAACGGATCACCATTGGTCCAGACCGCGTTTTCGCGCACGGTCAGCACATAGGTCTTTGCATCATCGCTGACTTCCCATTCGGTCAGCAACGACGGGGTAAAGCTGCCGTCAGCTTCCCAGCGCACAAGCGGTTCGCAAATCTGTCGCGCGACGTTGGATTTTTGCGGCCAGTCGTAGGTGCGTGGATCGTTGATATCCAGAAGCTGCTGGCCGATGCGCAGTATGCCGCCCCTTTTAGGCTCTTCCTGTGCGGCGGCGGGTGTCGCGCCGATCATGCTGCCAGCCACGGCGGCAGAGACGCCGAATATGCTGGCAAGCGCCATGAATTCGCGGCGATCGAGCGAGCCATCACGAACCGATGCCGCCCAATTTTCTACTTTGTTCATTCTATCAATGGTTTTCATACAGGCCCCAGTGCTGTTTGTCGCCAAGCACACCACGTTCGGGTGCTTTTTAGTAATACTAGATGCAAGTCGGCGCAGGTCGACCGAATATTTCGACAAACGCCGATTTCCGCGCTTGAACGCCTATCTTTTGTATTTTTCGGTGTCTTCTGACTGGATGACCCTGTTGGACACGCTTGGGCGACGGAACAATCCGGACTTGCGCGGCGTTTGTAAGCCTAATCCTGAAACGCCACCTACCCGTTCGGTGAGGAGAAATTAATGCTCTACTGGGCAGCCATATTCCTGATCATCGCGCTCCTTGCCGCCGTCTTTGGCTTCGGCGGGGTGGCGAGCGTGTCGGCAGGTATCGCGCAGGTGCTGTTTTTCATCTTCATCGTGCTCTTCGTCTTGGCGATCATCGTGCAATTGCTGCGACGGTCCTGACCTTGGATGCAGATCACTCAAAAAGCCCCGCAAAACCGATGCAGGGCCTTATACCTTTCAAGAAGACAGCCAGATATCTCAGACCTTGAGCGTCTGTGTCGATGCAAAGAACATTGCCTGGCTGACGGCGGACTGGACCTGATCGTCACGGTATGGCTTGGCGATCAGAAAAGCGGGCTCCGGCTTGTCGCCGGTCAGCAGGCGTTCGGGAAACGCGGTGACGAAGATCACGGGCACTTGCGACATCTCGCGCAGGATGTCGTTGACCGCATCAATGCCCGAAGAATTATCCGCCAGCTGGATGTCCGCCATGATCAGGTCGGGCCGGTGCTTTGCGCTGAGTGCTACCGCTTCGGTCCGCGTGCGGGCGATCCCGGTGACCTCATGTCCCAGCCCGGTGATGATATCGCGCAGATCCTCTGCGATGATCGGTTCGTCCTCGATGATCATCACACGACCTGCAACACTTTGCATCATTTCCTGGCGTGCGACGCCGATCAGATGTTCGGCCTCGGCTTGGTCGATGTTCATGATCGCGGCAATTTCGGGAAACGTGAAATCCTCGATCGTGTTCAGCAGCAGCGCTTCGCGGGTGTTGGCCGTCAAATTCTCAAGATGGCTTTGCGCCCTGGCCTTGAGCCCTGATTCATCAACCGCTATTGGTGCTCCGGAGGAGGTCCAGATGGAATGAAACATTTTGAAAACCCCGACCTTGGGCGATGGGGCATTATCAAAAACAGATCCGTCTTCCAGGATGGCCTCCAGTGTCGCCACGGCGTAGGCATCGCCGCTGTCCTGACTGCCCGTCAATGCACGGCTGTAGCGGCGCAGGTATGGCAGCAGCACGGCGATTGACGATGATCTTTGACCCGTTTCAGACATTTTTTTCCCTTTAGTTGACTTTTACTGGAACCCAACGCCGATTACCTGCGTTAGGTTCCATTATGTGCACAAAAAAATCCGGATGAAAAAGCAAAGTATGAACGACGAGGTAAAAAAGCCGTCACGAGAGGCGCAAATAGATCAAAGCCTCAAGAAGGTTTATGAGGAAGTCTTGCAAGAGGAACTGCCCGACCGCCTCAAGGATCTATTGGCGAAACTCAAAGCGCAGGACGACGGGTCAGGTAATTTAAAATGAGCCATTCAGATCCAAGAGACGAGCTGGTTGATCATCTACCAGCGCTAAGAGCGTTTGCGCTGAGTTTGACGCGCAACGGGTCGGTTGCCGATGACATGGTGCAGGATACCGTGGTGAAGGCCTGGACCAATATCGAGAAATTTCAGGTCGGCACCAACATGCGCGCGTGGCTGTTCACCATTTTGCGCAACACCTATTATTCCAGCCGCCGGAAACTCAACCGCGAAGTGTCGGACGGCGAAGGCATCTTTACCGAGAGTCTGGCAGTGAAACCGTCGCACGATGGCCACATGCAAATGACCGATTTCAAGAAGGCATTCGCCCAGCTGTCGGATGAGCAGCGCGAGGCCCTGATACTGGTCGGTGCCATAGGATTTGCCTATGAAGAAGCGGCGGAAACCTGCGGCGTGGCGGTGGGAACGATAAAAAGCCGCGTCAATCGCGGCCGCAAACGGCTGGCAGAATTGTTGCACCTGAGCGATGATGAGAGCCTCGAGTTAACCGATGATGCGACAATGGCGGTGATATCAGCGAATGGCGCGTCTCCTGTCTAACGAATACTTGCGCAAACTTTTGCGGGTGGTGAACAGCCTGACCTTCAGGGTCGGGCTTTTGATCTCGCTGGCCTTGTTACCTATCGGTTTAATCGCTGTTTTTCAGACACGCCTGCTGGGCGAAGAGGTTCAGCAGCGCATCGAAACCACCCTCATTGGCGCAACCATTCGGCTTGCCACAGCCGAACGCGCCGTGTTGCAAAAGGCGCTTGGCACGGCCGAGGCGTTATCATTCGTATTGCCTGCACTGGCGGAAAACGGCGGGGATTGTCGCGATGTCCTGCAAGATTACCTCGATACGATTGACCGTTATTCATTCGTCGGATTTGTACCGGCGGATGGCATTGTTACGTGCTCCAACGCGGACGGCCCGCGCGATTTCAGCAACAGCGCTACCTTCAAGGCGGTCCTGTCGGACCCGCGACCTGCCATCCTGAGCACAACCACGCCTGTGGTTTCCATGACATCGGTGCTGGTGGCCATCAATCCGTTGATAACGGACGGAACCTTTGTGGGCTATGCCGCCGTGTCGGTCCCGCACGGAGCACTCGGCCTCAACAGCGATACGCCGCATGGTCCTCCGCCGGTTGACGTTCTGACCTTCAACACAGACGGCGATATCCTGACGACCCGAATGGCCAAGCCCGAGGCGTTGTCGCAATTGCCCAAGGACCGGGCTCTGGCGGCGCTGGCGAGTGAGACATCCTACGCCTTTGAAGCCATGGATGCGCAAGGCGACGTCCACATCTATGCGATCGTGCAAGTCATTCCCGATGCCGTCTATGCGATCAGCATCTGGGATCCGGACTCCGCCTTGTTGCAGGAAAGCTATTTCAAGGTGACCGCCGGGGCCTTCCCGCTGCTGATGTGGCTTGTCAGCCTGATCGTTGCCTTGATGGCGCTCAACCGCTTGGTGTTGCGGCATGTCCGGACCCTGCGAAAACAAATGAACGTCTTTGCC
>JAGXFI010000150.1 GCA_024637305.1 Sulfitobacter sp. | reverse complement strand
CTGAAGCTGCAAAAACGCGCGGCACGGGTCGGGTTCGACTGGCCCTCGACGACCGAGGTTCTCGACAAGATCACCGAAGAAGCAGCCGAGCTTGTCGAGGCGCGCGATACGCTCACCAAAGACGCCGTCGAAGAGGAGTTCGGCGATCTGCTGTTCGTCATGGCCAATCTGGGCCGGCATCTGGGCCTTGACCCCGAAGCCGCCCTGCGGCGCGCCAACGCCAAATTCATCCGCCGCTTCACGGCGATCGAATCCCGCCTTGCCGAAAGCGGCAAGAAACCACACGACAGCACTCTCGAAGAGATGGACGCGCTCTGGGACGCGATAAAGCGGGACGAGAAGGCTGGCGGAAGCTGAAACGCAAGTGAGTGATTGCGTTTGCGGTGTCCCGCCTATCGTAGAAGCGTTACGCCTTTCATCGCCTGCACCCGATCAAGGTCGGCGGCATACCGCGCACGCAGTTTTGCCAGCTGGCGCGGCTTGAATTCCGAAATTCCCCGCGACGCGGTATCCTCGCGATGCTCCGCGATGACCTGCTGCCATTGCTCTCGGGTCAGGCTTTCGCCCTGAGCATAGCGCGCCTGCAACACCTCCAAACCGGCGTCAGTGGCACTGAGATTGACGCGCGCCTGAGGTTCGATCAGGTCGACCGCAGCCAGATCCGGCACCAGCAGACGCATCAAATCGGTGCTGCGGCCTCTCTTGCGATACTCCACCACGACAATTTCGCGCGGGCGCAAGACCGACTGCATCGCGATCACCAACTCCGGCCACCCGCGGTCCATCCTCATCATCCGCGGTCGTCCGTCGAGGAAGGGGTCGACCAGATTGTCCTCAGCCCGCTTTCGAAACGCCGACACATAAAGTTCGGCATAGTCACGCACCACCAGCAGAATACGCAGGATCGGCGCGCCGGTGCCTGTCGCCAGCGTTTCGAACCGCGCCTCTGCCGCCGGATAGAACCGCCCCGATGCGAAATGGATCATCCGCCCGAGAATATTTTCCTCCGACAGAATGAGGGCCGCGCTGTCGGGGCGACATTTGCCCGCGATCTCCTCACGCACGGAAGGTGCGAAACGGCGCGCGACCTGATCGGCGTTTCGCGGACTGGGCAGCCGCAACCCCAGCGTGCCGTCGGCGATCCCGTCACGCCCGGGATAGGTTACATCAAAACCCGCCGCCTCCAACGCGGCTCGATTGGCAGACAACATCATCTGGAACGAGGATGTCCCCGTCCTGTGCGCACCCGCGTGAAGATACATCGGCTTGGCATCGGTCATGGGCTCAGGCATACCCAAAGCACGCCCGTTCGCGCAAGGAGGACCGGATGACACCGCGAAAAATCATCATCGACACAGACCCCGGTCAGGACGATGCCGTGGCGATCCTGCTGGCGCTGGCCAGCCCCGATGAAATCGAAGTGCTGGGCATCACCTGTGTCGCCGGGAACGTGCCGTTGGACCTGACCACCCGCAATGCGCGCATCGTGTGCGAGCTTGCCGGGCACCGCGACATGCGGATCTTTGCCGGCTGTGATCGGCCTTTGGGGCGGAAATTGGTCACCGCAGAACACGTGCATGGCAAGACCGGACTGGACGGCCCCGACCTGCCGGATCCGACGATGGCGCTGCAGGACGGGCATGCCGTCGATTTCATCATCGATCAACTGCGCGACCACGCCCCCGGCACGATCACATTGTGCCCGCTGGGACCGCTGACGAACATCGCGACAGCCTTGCAAAAAGCGCCTGACATCGCGAAGCGCATCGCCAAGATCGTGTTGATGGGCGGCGGCTGTTTCGAAGGCGGAAACATCACGCCCGCAGCTGAATTCAACATTTACGTCGACCCGCAGGCTGCTGATATTGTTTTTAAATGTGGCGCGCCGATTGTCGTGATGCCGCTTGATGTCACGCACAAGGCTCTCGTCACCAGAGCCCGCAACGATGCCTTCCGTGCGCTTGGCACGGCCGCCGGGGTTGCCGTTGCCGAAATGACTGATTTCTTTGAACGTTTCGACAAAGAAAAATACGGATCCGCCGGTGCGCCACTCCATGATCCTTGCGTGACCGCCTATCTTGTCGATCCCGACCTGTTTAACGGACGCCACATCAACGTGGAGATCGAAACCCAGTCGGAACTCACGATGGGCATGACCGTAGCCGATTGGTGGCGCGTGACCGACCGGCCCCCGAATGCGACATTCATGGGCGATCTTGATGCCGACGGCTTTTTTGCGTTGTTGACGGACCGGATCGGCCGGCTGTGAGCGCCGCCCTGACCCTCGCCGCACCAGAGCATCTGGACCGTCTGTTGCCGCTCGTCGCCGCGTTTCATGACGAAGCGGGCATTGAAATGACCCAAGAAGCGCGCCTTGCAGCGGTCGAGCCCCTGCTGGGCGGGATGCCGCACGGCTGCGCCTATCTGATCGGGCCGCCGCGGGCGCCCATCGGCTATATTGTCGTCACTTTCGGTTGGTCGATCGAATTCGGCGGGCTGGATGCAGTCATCGACGAACTGTTCGTCCGGCCGGGTGTGCGTGGTCGCGGTATCGCGTCCGAAGCGCTGGTCGCGCTGCCGCGCGCCCTTGCCGGCGCGGGTTTGCGGGCTATTCATCTGAGTATTGAACGCGATAATGCCGCAGCTTTGAAACTATACCGGCGCGCCGGTTTCGCCCCGAGGGAAAACCTTATGATGATGTCAAAACGCCTGTGATGCAGATACCTTTCGACAACAGCTACGCCGCTCTGCCGGAGGCGTTTTATACCCGCCTGAACCCGACCCCGGTCAAAGCACCCGTTTTGCTCGCCTTCAACAGGGATCTTGCACGGGTGTTGCGCATCGAAGAAGGGGATCTGGGAGACGCGGCGCAGATTTTTAGCGGTAATAAAATACCCCAAAACGCGGAACCCCTGGCCCAGCTCTATGCGGGGCACCAATTCGGGTCCTTCAACCCACAACTGGGCGATGGGCGTGCAATTCTTTTTGGAGAAATTATAGATATCAACGGCTTGCGTCATGACATTCAGCTAAAAGGGTCCGGCCCCACGCCCTATTCACGGGGTGGTGATGGACGCGCATGGCTGGGGCCTGTCTTGCGCGAATATATCGTCAGTGAGGCGATGCATGCCCTTGGCATACCCACAACGCGCGCTTTGGCCGCGGTGGCAACAGGCGAACCCGTCTACCGCGAGGCGGCCCTGCCCGGTGCTGTCCTGACGCGGGTCGCCGCCAGCCATCTGCGCGTGGGGACGTTTCAGGTCTTTGCCCATCGCGATCAGATCGAAAACCTGCAGACCCTCACCGATTTTGCCATCGCGCGACATTATCCGGATGCGCATGGGCCGATGGACCTGTTGCGCGCGGTCTGCGCCGCGCAAGCACGCCTTGTCGCCGCGTGGATGTCGGTGGGATTCATCCACGGCGTGATGAATACCGACAATTGCGCAATTTCCGGCGAGACGATTGACTATGGCCCCTGTGCGTTCATGGACGATTTCCACATGGGCCGGGTCTTTAGCTCGATTGACAGACAAGCCCGCTATGCCTTTGGCAACCAGCCCAACATGGCGATCTGGAACATGGCGCAATTCGCGACTGCATTGCTGCACCTGATGGATGACAAGGAAGCTGCTGTCGAAGAGGCGACCGCCATCGTCCACGCCATGCCTGAGCAGATCGAAGCCGAATGGCTTGCGCGCTTTGGGGCCAAGATCGGAATTTCGCAACCTCACCAAGAGGATACAGCCCTGATCCAAGACCTGCTGGACCTGATGCAACAGGACGGCGCAGACTTTGCAAATACCTTCCGCCAACTTTGCAAACCAATGGCGCGCGATCAGTTCAAGGACCGCGACGCGTTCGATGCCTGGTCCAAACGTCACACGGCGCGCATCCAATCCGAGCCGGACCCCCAAGCGCTCATAGAACAGACCAATCCGGCGATCATCCCGCGCAACCACCGCATTGAGCAAATGATAGAAGCCGCCGTTGCAGGCGACATGGCCCCGTTTGAGCGGCTGAGAACAGCCCTTGCTACGCCATACGATAACACGGATCCCGACCTGCAACGCCCGCCGACAGAGTCGGAAATCGTGCCCGCTACGTTTTGCGGGACCTAGGCTTGCGGTTGATCAGGTAAATACCTGCCGCGACCAGAACAAGTGCGCCCCAGACGGAGGGTGCCACGTTCTCCGACAGCAAAAGCCATCCCAGGATCACCGCGAACACTGGCGTTAAAAAGCTGAAGGAGGCCACGGAATTGGCGGGATAAATCTTCATGAGCCAGAACCACAAAAGGAAGCCGAACGAAGCGACGGCGATTATCTGGTACGCCATTCCCACCAGATGAATAGCCTCCAGATCGCGCACAAGCGGGCCGAACAAGGGCGACAGAATCAGAAAAATGGGCGCGGAAATTGCGATTTGCAGTATCAGCTGCTGCGCCGGGGGCACTTCGGACACGGCCGACACCCGGACCAAAAGCGCAATCGCGGCCCAACAGAACGCAGCCAGCAGCGATAGCAGATCTCCTGTCCAACTGACCTGTACACCCGATCTGTCCGCCATCGCAACCGCGACGCCGCCCATCGCCAGCAACAATCCGGCCATTCGCATCGACGTCAGACGTTCGCCCGGCAACAAGACATGTGCGGCGAGCGCCAGCCACACCGGCATGGAATAAAAAATCACCGACGCGCGGCTGACCGTTGTCAGGTCAAGCGCGATGAAAAGACACAGGAATTCGACCGTGAACGCGAGCCCCAACAATATTGCGCCTAGCCACGCCTTGCGCGGTATCCGCAGCGAGATGCCCCGAACGTGCATCCAGACAAGCAACACGATCACTGCGCCCAGCGATCTCAATCCAGCAGCAAACACCGGATTGAACCCGCCCGACGTCACCTTGATCACGACTTGATTGAAAGCGAAATTCAGCGCGAACAGCGTCAGCGCCACGGCTCCGAACATGTCCATATGTGCCTTGCGTTCCATCCGCTCAACAGGCCGCGCGCCACTGGCAAAGTCAATGCCCCGACGGCGACTTGACGCAACCGCCGCAAAATTCACCGTAAGAGACTGGTCAAACCATGCCAGAGTATCGCGGAGTGATTCATGGTAAGGGGATATTCACGATGAGTTTGATGAAAACACTGGCCAAGGTGGCCATCGGTGTGGCTGTTGCAAAGGGCGCAAAAGCCATGATGAATCAACGCGGTGCAAGCGCAAGTTCCACCAGTCAGGGTGGCCTTGGCGGTCTGCTGGGCGGATTGACGCAGAACGCGAGCGGCGGTCAGCGCCGCGACAGCGCCGGTGGTGGGCTTGGGGATCTGCTGGGGGGTATGCTCGGCGGCGCCAAGGGCAGCGGCGGCGGATTGGGCGGCCTGCTCGAACAGCTTGGCGGTGCCGGTGCGACTGGCGGCGGGCTGGGCGGTCTGCTGGGCGGGCTGGCGGGTGCGGCTTCGGGTGGCGGAATGCTTGGCGGAGCCGACGATACATTGCACCGCGCACCAGAACGGAACGATCACAGCTTTGGCGAAGTGCTCAATTCACAATTCGACGAAACGCCCGAACCGATGATTGAACCTTCGCGCGATCAGGAAGCCGCTGCGGCATTGATGCTGGCCGCAATGATCCAGGCGGCAAAGTCCGACGGCCAATTTGACGAAGATGAACGGCAAAAGCTGTTGGACAAGCTGGGGGATGTGGACGCGTCCGAAGCTGCTTTCGTCAAAAGGCAGATGGCCTTGCCGGTGGATATCGACGCATTGGTGCGTCAGACCCCGGAGGGACTGGAGGCACAGGTATATGCCATGTCTCTGCTCGGTATCGACCTTGATACGCAGGACGAGGCGCAATATTTGCACAAATTGGCACAAGGGTACGGCTTGGCTCCGGACAAGGTAAACCAGATACATGCTCAGTTGGGCGTGCCATCACTGTATACGTAAGGATCGTTAACGTCGGCGGCGCGCCCTCATCAGGCGCGCCACATCGCAATCTATTCAATGCCTTGCAGGGCGAAGCTCAAGCTGCTTGAGTGCCGCCGGGCTTCGCACCGCCGCCACGGCGACGCCTGCGGGCTCCGCCGGGTTTTGACGCAGAATTTCCGCCGCCGCTGCTGCCCTCGGGACGGCCACCACCGCCACCAGAGCGACCGCCACGGCCACGACCCTTGGGTTTTGCCGGTGCATCCATCGCTTCCCACGGGCGCCCCGATGCCACGGGGATCGAGATTTTCATTACCTTTTGGATATCTTTCAACTCGCCCATCTCGTCGGGTGCGCAGAACGCGATAGCCGCACCATCCTTGCCTGCCCGCGCCGTCCGTCCGATACGGTGCACATAGTTGTCCGGCACATTGGGCAGCTCATAGTTGTAGACATGTTTGACATCCGGGATATCCAGACCGCGCGCCGCGACATCCGTCGCCACCAACACCGTGACATCCCCCTTCTTGAAACCTTCAATCGCGCGGTCCCGCTGACCTTGCGACTTGTTACCGTGGATGGACGCTGCGTCGAATCCCGCTTTCACGAGGTTCTTCATCAGTTTTTCACAGCCATGTTTTGTCCGTCCGAAAACCAGCGCGCGATCTTCCTTGTGCTTGGCCAGCAACTCGATCAGCAACGACTGTTTCTCCGCCTTGGCGATGAAATGCACTTCCTGGGTGACCTTGTCCGCCGCTTTGCCCGGAGGTGACACTTCGATACGGATCGGGCTGCGCAGATAGCTGCCCGCGATCTCGCTCATCAGCTTGGGCATCGTGGCCGAAAACAGCATCGTCTGGCGGTCTTCTGGGATCAGCTTTGAAATCTTGCGCAGGTCATGGATGAACCCCATGTCCAGCATCTGGTCCGCTTCATCCAGCACCAGAAACCGCGCGTCGTTCAACAGCACGGCGCGGCGGTCCAGCAGGTCCAGCAGGCGGCCGGGCGTGGCGACAAGGATGTCAACACCGCGCTCCAACCTGTTGATTTGCCTGTTGATTGATTGCCCTCCGACAACCATTGCCGACTTGATCGCCGTGCCGGCGGCATAGTCGCGCAGATTGACGCTGATCTGGGTCGCCAGTTCGCGCGTTGGGGCCAGGATCAGCGCATGCACCGACCGGGGCGCTGGACGCTGCCCATGCTCCATCAGATGCGCAATCAGCGGCACGCCAAAGGCTGCGGTCTTGCCGGTGCCGGTCTGGGCAAGGCCCATCACGTCGCGCCCGTTCATGACCTGCGGAATCGCCTGCCGCTGGATCGGGGTCGGGTCGTTCAGGCCCATTTCGGCCAGTGTCTTGACCAGCCGTTCAGGCAGGCCCATCATATCGAAATCGCTCATTCTCAAACTCATTTCATGGCCGCACGGGTTTACCGGCGGCTTTCGGGTTGGCGCAAACCACGGATCTCAAGCGGCGGGCAACATGCCACGCCTCCTGTCCAGGGATGCGTTTGGCCCCACGCGTGATTTTGGGAACAACAGCGCGCCTTAAGGGGCAGATCACCGGATGGTGCTGCAACTGCTCACGCGGCAGAAGGCTTTGCTATGGGTCACATGGCCCCTACACGCTGACAAGTCAACCGTGCAGGCTATTTCACCGGTAGCGCGGGGGCGCGATTGTGGCTAAAAGAGCGTTTCCATTGACGACACAGGCGCGGCCCCATGACCAAACCCATCATCAAGCGTTGCGAGGCCAAAGGTCTGCGCATGACCGGACAGCGCCGCGTGATTGCGCAAGTGCTGGAACAGTCCGACGACCATCCTGATGTCGAGGAACTTTATTCCCGCGCCGTCACTGTCGATAGCGGCATCTCGATCGCCACTGTTTACCGGACCGTCAAGCTTTTCGAAGAAGCGGGCATCCTCGACAAGCTGGAATTCGGCGATGGCCGCGCCCGCTATGAGGATGCGGAGCGCGACCACCATGACCATCTGATCGACATGAACTCGGGCGAGGTGATTGAATTCGTCGATCCCGACATCGAAGCGCTGCAGGAACGTATCGCGGCAAAACTGGGGTATGAACTGCGCGGCCACCGGCTGGAGCTGTATGGTGTCCCGCTCAAGAAGAAAGGTACGACATGACCGACCGTGACCGCCCCCTGCTGGCTGTGCTGATCGACGCGGATAATGTCCCTGCGAAATACGCCGAGGCCGTTCTGCGAGAGATCACCAGCATCGGCGAGCCTGCGTTACGTCGCGTCTATGGCGACTGGTCGAGCGGACGGCTGACCGCGTGGAGCGACAAGATACTCGGCCTCGGGTTGGTTGCGGTTCAGGAGACCGCAAACACCAAAAGCAAGAATGCATCCGACATCGGGCTGGTCATTGACGCGATGGACATTCTTCATGGAGGTCGCTTTGACGGGTTCGTGCTGGTGTCGTCCGACAGCGACTTTACCGCACTGGCAAACCGGCTGCGCGAGGACGGGCTGTCGGTCATAGGCATCGGTGAAAAGAAAACTCCTGAATCTTTAAGAAACGTCTGTAACCGGTTTATTCTAATCGAAAATCTCGGTCAGAACGGCAAGCCTTCCAAACCCGATCAAAGCGCGGATACTGCCTTGCCACTGATCGAATCCGCGATGAGCAAGATCGACCAGGAAGATGAATGGTACAACCTCAGCACTGTTGCCAATGCGATCATGGCAGCGCATCCGGACTTTGACACGCGCAGCTACGGTCACACCAAATTTTCGAGCATGGTCAAAGACTTGCCGGAACTGGAGATGCGTAAGGAAGGCAATATCGTCTCGGTCCGACTCAAGCGTAGAGGTTAGCGCCGCCCCAACATCACCGGCACCAGCACGCTGAGCACCATCAGCCTGGTGATATGGCACGCCGCGACGAAGCCCGGTACGACCCCCAACACAGCGCCCATGGCGATCATCGTTTCGAGCCCTCCGGGAGCGAAGGCGATCAACACATGTGCCACCGGCATTCCCAGCGCCACTCCGATCGGCAGCGCCATAGCGGCGGAGAACACGACCGCCAGCACCGTGATTGCCACGCCCGCCCAGAGACCGCTTGTCAGTCGCGCGGGCGTAATCCCCGAAAACCGTGTCCCGATCAGCGCCCCCAGCACCAGATAGGCAGGCGTGACCAGCCACGCAGGCAAAACACCGGGCGTCGCTTCGGTCAGGTGCCCCAGCCCAGAGACCACCATTGCCGCCATCAGCAGCGCCGCGGGAACCCGCAACCGCTGGAAGGCAAGCCCAAGCAGCACCGCGACAACGATCAGTCCCGCCACCGAAATCAGGGGCATGGCCTGACCCGCCGGCGCGATGCTTCCGCTCAACTCGACCCCCATCGCAATGGCGATGAAAGGCACAACAAGGGTCAGCGACAGCAGCCGCACCGATTGCGTGACAGAGACACGTCCGACATCAGCCTGCGTATCCGCCGCGAGCGCGATGACAAAGCTCAGGTGCCCGGGCGCGGACGCCAACAACGCGGAGCGGCGATCAAAGTCGAAAAACCGTGTCAGCATCGCGCGGCTGGCGGCCATGATGGCCCATGTCAGCACCAATATCGCCAGAAACGCCAGTGGCCAGCGGATCATCGTGCCAAGCGCGTCGCGGTCGAATCCGGCCCCGACCGTCAGGCCCAGCAGCACGAAGCACACATTACGAAGCTGCGGCGCAATGCCGGTGGGCAACCCGGCCAGTCCGGCCAGGCTGACCATGACCGCGGGCCCCAAAAGCACGTATATCGGCGCATGAATCAGCCACCCGATGGCAGCGCCAACGGATCCGATCAGAACCGTCAGCGCCGTGACATTCAGTGGCGTGGTGAACTGCGGCCATCTCATGCAGCCTCGCTATCAAATGCCGCGCGCCTTCGCCAGACGCCGGTTGCACCGCGCACCGGAAAAGCGCATGAGGCATCGACCCCTCCGATGAAAGGTTTAACGATGGATAACTTGCGCGGCGCGCTTTTGATGGTGCTTGCGATGCTCGGTTTCGCCATCGAGGACATGTTCATCAAGATGGTTTCCGACACGGTGTCCGTCGGGCAGATTCTGATGATTCTCGGCACCGGCGGCTCCGTCGCCTTCGGGACAGTGGTCTTGATGCAGGGCCAGCGGTTGTTTGAACCGGCGATGTTGTCGCGGCCTATCCTGTTGCGCGGTTTTGGCGAGGTCATCGGCACTGTTTCGTTTGTGACGGCCATCGCACTGACGCCGCTTTCATCTGCTTCGGCGATCCTTCAGGCGACGCCGCTGGTTGTCACGCTGGGGGCCGCGCTGTTCCTTGGGGAGCCGGTCGGCTGGCGGCGCTGGTCGGCGATCCTTGTCGGTTTCACGGGTGTCCTGCTGATCATCCGTCCGGGGATGGAGGGCTTCACACCGCTGTCGATCTTTGCCGTCGTGGGCGTTCTGGGTCTTGCGATCCGCGACCTTGCCACCCGCCGTGCGGCCACAGCCGTGACGACGATGCAACTGAGCTTTCTCGGATTTCTCGTCATTATTCCTTCCGGTATCGCGTTGATGCTGGTCACCGGCACACCCTTGGTCGCACTGGATCTGCGCACAGGCGGCGGCATCGCGGCTGCACTATTCATCGGCGTTTTCGCCTATTACGGCATCGTTGCGGCGATGCGCGTGGGCGAGGTCAGTTTTGTCACGCCCTTCCGCTACAGCCGCATGATATTTGCACTCGTCATCGGCGTTGCGGTTTTCAATGAACAGCCTGACATGCCAACCCTCATCGGCGCGACGATCATCATCGCGTCTGGTCTCTACACTCTCTTCCGTGAGCGCAAACAACGATTTACGCCGCTATCGAGCCTTCCCATCGCGCCTGTGCCCCGCTAAGACACGCGCAAACGCGCACCCCAAGGAGCTCTCATGAGTACGATCATCGACATCCACGCCCGCGAAATCCTTGACAGTCGCGGCAACCCCACCGTCGAGGTCGACGTGACGCTGGAAGACGGCACCATGGGGCGCGCCGCAGTTCCATCGGGGGCCTCCACCGGTGCCCATGAGGCAGTCGAGCGGCGCGATGGCGACATGGCGCGGTATTTCGGCAAGGGCGTGCTGGATGCCTGCGACGCGGTAAGCGGCGAGATTGCCGATGCCCTGATCGGCGCAGAGGCGCTGGAGCAGGTCGAAATTGACGAGACCATGATCGAACTGGACGGTACGGCGAACAAATCCCGCCTCGGGGCCAATGCAATCCTCGGCGTGTCACTGGCCGTCGCGAAGGCAGCGGCAGATTTCTCGGCCCAGCCGCTTTATCGCTACGTTGGCGGCACATCGGCGCGTGTCCTGCCGGTCCCGATGATGAACATCATCAACGGTGGCGAACATGCAGACAACCCGATCGACATTCAGGAATTCATGATCATGCCGGTCTCTGCCGGCAATATCCGCGATGCCGTCCGTATGGGGGCCGAGGTTTTCCATACGCTGAAGAAAGAGCTGATGCAGGCCGGACTGGCGACCGGCGTCGGTGACGAAGGCGGCTTTGCGCCAAACATCAGCTCCACCCGTGATGCGCTTGATTTCATTCTGAGATCCATTGAAAAAGCCGGTTACAAACCGGGTGAGGACATCTACCTTGCTCTCGACTGCGCGGCGACGGAATACTACAGGGATGGAAAATACGTTTTATCAGGCGAAAACAAGATCCTGTCCAGCGAAGAGAATGTCGATTACCTTGCCTCTCTGGTAAATCATTACCCCATTATTTCAATCGAAGACGGCATGTCCGAAGATGACTGGGACGGCTGGCAGGCCCTGACGGCAAGGCTGGGCGACAAGGTCCAGTTGGTCGGCGACGATCTGTTCGTTACGAATCCTGCCCGCCTCGCTGACGGGATTTCGCGCAAAGCGGGCAATTCGATGCTGGTCAAGGTCAACCAGATCGGCACCCTGACCGAGACCCTTGAGGCCGTCGAGATGGCGCATCGCGCCGGTTTCACCAATGTGATGTCCCACCGGTCGGGCGAGACAGAAGATGCGACCATCGCAGATCTCGCAGTCGCGACCAACTGCGGCCAGATCAAGACCGGATCGCTGGCCCGATCCGACCGGTTGGCCAAGTACAACCAATTGATCCGCATTGAGGAGATGCTGGGCGAGACGGCGCAATATGCGGGCCGTTCAATCCTGAAATGATCAGTTCGCGCGCGGCGACGACAGCCTCTGAGCTTGCCGCCGTGCGCAGCCTGTGCTGGGCGTACCGCGCTGAACTGATGGCGGTGTCGGAAATCGAGCGAAGGATTACAGAAACCTTCTACCCTGAGCCAAAATACCAACTCCTTATGGACAGTCTGTCCGACCTGCACGGCGCACCGCAAGGTCTGATCTTGCTGGCGCTGGACGGTGACGACCCTGTCGCCTGCGGCATGTTGCATGCCTTGAACGATGCCGCCGAGATCAAGCGGGTCTATGTGACACCCGATGCGCGCAGCAAAGGCATCGCCGAAATGCTTTGCCGGCAACTGGAAGACCACGCCCGCGCACAGGGGGTCAATCGGCTCGTTCTGGATACTTCACGCAATCTGCACGGGGCGCAGCGGCTTTACGAACGGCTGGGCTTTGACCGCTGCAAGCCGTATCAACCGATTCCCGACGACGTCCTTGCGCATCTGGTATTCTTCGAAAAACGTCTTTGAAGTCTGATGTTTGCCGCGCATCACAGTGTCGCAAGCCTGTCGCGTTTATCGGGCAGTATATAGACGGGCTAAGGTCGCGAGACTGTCCCGCCACCGACGGCCGCGCGCACACCTGTAGTGCCGGGACAGGACGTCGGCATCCCTCGCGCGACGCGCACCGCAAGATAGGCAAACGCCTGTGCCTCCAGCATGTCCCCGTCGAGCCCAATGTTCTCCACCGGCACCACAGGACAATCCAGCCCGGCGCGCAGCATGTCCATCAATACCGGATTATGCCGCCCGCCCCCTGTGACCAGCACTCGTTCTGGCAATGTCGGGCAATGTTGCATCGCCTCGGCCACGCCAGCGGCGCACATCGCAGTCAGGGTCGCTGCGGCGTCAGCATCCGAAAGCTCCGACACCAGTGCCACCATCTCGGCGAAATCATTTCTATCGAGGGATTTGGGCGGAATGCGCGCGAAATAGGGTTCTGCCAGAAACAGTTCCAGCGCCCCGGTCTCCACCGTTCCCGTCGCCGCCAATTTCCCGTTCTCGTCATAGGCAACCCCACGCCGCGCCTGCATCAGGTCATTGAGCGGCGCATTGGCGGGACCGGTATCAAAGGCCAGCAACGCCCCGGCGTTTTGAGGTCGCGGCACGGAGGGATCAACCCAGGTAAGGTTGCCGACCCCGCCAAGGTTCAGAAATGCAACCGGAGCCTTGATCCCTGCGTATCGCGCACAGGCATGGTGAAAGAAAGGAGCCAGCGGCGCACCCTCTCCGCCCATCTCGACGTCGGCGCTGCGGAAATCCCAGACAACCGGAATGCTAAGGGCACGGGCCATGGCGGCCCCGTCACCGACCTGTAATGTGCCACGGGTGCGCGGGGCATGGGCCAGCGTCTGACCGTGAAATCCGATGACTTCCGCGCCGGACATCCCTTGCAGCAATTCGAGATGTGCAGCGTCGACAACTTGCGCCGCGGCATCGACATCCGGTCCATGCCATTGGCCAAAAGCCCGCGCGATTACCGCACGCTCGTCTTGCGAATAGGGTCTGTAGGCCGACGACCCGAAAGCAAAAATCTCCTGTCCGTCCGTCTCCAGAAATGCGGCATCCACACCGTCAAGCGACGTGCCCGACATGGCCCCCAGGGCTTGTACCCTGCCCGTCCTTGCGATGGCCTTATTCATGGCCTTTTCCTTTGCCTGCCCAACCCCTATAGATTGCCCCGCAATAAACCCCTGAGGCAAGCCATGACATACCATCCCAAATCGGAATTCATCACCGTGATGCAGCAGCGCGGCTTTCTGGCCGATTGCACCGATTATCAGGGGCTGGACGAGGCGCTGCTGAAGGGTGCGCAACCCGGCTACATCGGCTTTGACGCGACGGCCAAGTCGCTGCATGTCGGCAGCCTGATCCAGATCATGATGTTGCGCTGGCTGCAAAAGACCGGCGGCAAGCCGATAACCCTGATGGGCGGCGGCACGACCAAGGTGGGTGATCCGTCGTTTCGCGCCGATGAGCGCCCCCTGCTGACGCCCGATCAGATCGACGACAATATCGCAGGGATCAAGAACGTCTTCAGCGCCTATCTGACCTATGGCGACGGTCCGACGGACGCGATGATGATCAACAATGCTGAATGGCTGGACGGGCTGAATTACCTCGATTTCCTGCGCGACATCGGACGGCATTTCTCGATCAACCGGATGCTGTCGTTCGAAAGCGTCAAATCGCGTCTCGACCGTGAACAGTCGTTGTCATTCCTCGAATTCAACTACATGATCCTGCAAGCCTATGATTTCATGGAGCTGCATCGTCGCTACGGCTGTATCCTCCAGATGGGCGGGAGCGACCAATGGGGCAATATCGTCAACGGGATCGACCTGACCCGCCGGGTGATAGACGGCGAGGTATACGGGCTGACCTCGCCCCTGCTGACGACGTCTGACGGCAAGAAAATGGGCAAGTCTCTATCCGGTGCCGTATGGCTGAACGGCGATATGCTGTCGCCTTACGAATTCTGGCAGTTCTGGCGCAATACGACGGATGCGGACGTGGGCAGGTTTCTCAAGCTCTATACGGAACTGCCGGTTGACGAATGTGACCGCCTCGGCGCGTTGGCAGGGTCAGAGATCAATGAGGCCAAAGTGCGGCTGGCAAACGAAGTCACGGCGCTGCTGCACGGTGCCGATGCCGCAGCAACGGCCGAAGCCACCGCCCGCGAAGTGTTCGAGCATGGCGGTGTGGGCGACGACCTGCCCACACTGACCCTGACGGCAGAGGAAGTCGCTGGCGGGATGTCGATCGTGCAACTGATCGTGCGGTCCGGTCTGGCAAGCTCCGGCAAGGAGGCCAAGCGCCTGATCGCGGAGAACGGTGCGCGGATGGATGACAAGCCGTTGACGGACGCGGGGCTAATGGTTGACGCAGCGACGCTGGCGTCTCCGGTAAAGCTGTCGGCGGGCAGGAAGCGGCACGCCTTGGTGCAACTCGGTTAACCCGATCTTAAGCATGCGGCGACCATTATCGCCGCATGTTCGATTGCGCGCCCTCGCCTTCCAACGATCATGCGTTGATGCAGGACCGATCCTTTGCTGCGGCTCTTCGGCTTTGCGGGCAGAACCCCGTAATGCTCGACGGCGGATTGACCCTGCTTCACCGCCGGTTGCTGGGCCTGCCCGTTGCGATGCTGCCCCGCGCGGCACCTCCGCAAGACCTGCGTGCGCAGATGCGGGCCGCCGGACTGCGCCTGACGCCCCTGATCCTGTCGCCGGAGGCTTTGTGCCGGATGCCACGCGCGCTTAGGCTGCGCGCGCCTCTCAGCTTTGCCGAAATTGACCTGACAGCGCCTGAGGCCGCCCGCTGCGCCGCACTTCACGGCAAATGGCGCAATCAGCTGCGGGCAGCGGAAAACAGCCCCTTGCGGGTCTCCGATACGCCCCTGTCACCGGATGACCCGCTGATCGTGCGTGACGCGGCACAAGCGCGTGCCAGGGGCTATGCCAACTGGCCGCCCGGCCTGACCGCAGCCTTCGCGACCGTCGCCCCCGACCAGACACGGGTTTTTGTCGCCTATGATCGCGGCCATCCGGTCGCACAGATGCTGTTTCTCCTGCATGGCAGGCGCGCAACCTATCATATCGGCTATAGCACGCGCGAAGGACGGTCTTTGAACGCGCATAACCTGATCTTGTGGCGCGCAGGCTGCTGGCTGTCGGCGAGGGGTTTTGCACGGCTTGATCTTGGCATGATCGACCCGCGCACGCCGACCCTGAACCGCTTCAAACTTCGCGCCGGAGCCGCGGAAAAGCAGACCGCCGGTACGTTCCTGAATCTCGGCTGAGCTTGCGTGTGCCAATCCCTTATGTAATCTGAACACCTGTTCATATCCGGAGGGACCCCATGCAATTATCCAACAGCACCGCAATCGTCACAGGCGGCGCGTCCGGTCTAGGCGAAGCGACCGCCCGCTATTTCGCATCCCAGGGTGCAAAAGTCACCTTGCTTGACCGTGACGACACACGCGGCCCCGACGTCGCGGCGGAGATCGGCGGTCACTTCGTCCGCACCGATGTGACGGATGAGGCGTCCGTAAGCGCCGCGATCGCTTATGCAATCGAGAAAATGGGACGGATCGACGTCGCCGTCAATTGCGCCGGTATCGCGCTTGCGATCAAGACGGTGGGCCGTGACGGCGCGCATCCCCTTGACGCCTTCCGGCGCACCATCGACATCAACCTTGTGGGAACCTTCAACGTTGCCCGCCTTGCCGCCGAAGCCATGGCGCGCAACACTCCTGACGAGGACGGCGCGCGCGGTGTGATCATCAATACCGCCTCCGTCGCCGCGTTCGACGGGCAAAAAGGCCAGGTCGCTTATGCCGCGTCCAAGGGTGGTGTCGTCGGTGCAACGCTGCCCATGGCCCGTGATCTGGCGCAAAGCGGCATCCGTGTGATGACCATTGCGCCGGGCATCTTCAAGACGCCGATGCTGGCAAGCCTGCCCGAAGACGTGCAGGCCGCACTCGCTGCCGATGTGCCGAACCCTGCGCGCCTTGGCGATCCGGCGGAATACGGGCGGCTGGCCGCGTTTATCGTGGAGATGGGTTATCTCAACGGAGAGGTCATCCGCCTCGACGGCGCATTACGTATGCGCTGAGGCTTTTTCCTCCAACGCCAGCCATTCCTCCTCGGCCTCTGAAAGCGCGTCGTGGCGCGCGACCAGAGCATCGCTGGCCTTCTGGAACTTCACCGGCTGTTCGGTAAACAGTGCAGGATCGCCTAACAGCTCTTCGAGTTTGGCGATCTCTGCTTCCAGTCGCGCAATCTCTGCGGGCAGCGCCTCAAGCCGGTGCTTTTCCGTAAAGCTCAGGCCGCTCTGTGGTTTGTCCTTCTGGACCACTCCGGGCTTGCCCTTGGTTTTGACCACGCTCTGCGCAAAGTCGTCCTGCCCCCGCTGGGACAGGTAGTCGGTCCATCCGCCGGCATAGACGGTTGCGCGACCGTCACCCTCCATCGCAATGGTCGTTGCCGCGACACGGTCCAGGAAATCGCGGTCGTGACTGACCAGCAAGACGGTGCCGTCATAGGTGCCCAACAGCTCTTGCAACAGATCCAGCGTCTCGACATCCAGATCATTGGTCGGCTCATCGAGAACCAGCAGATTGCTTTCCCGTGCCATGATCTTGGCCAGAAGCAGCCGCGCTTTTTCGCCACCCGACAACGACCGGACAGGCGCGCGTGCCTGTGCTTCGTCAAACAGGAATTCCTTGAGATAGCCGACCACATGTTTCGGTTGGCCGCGCACCAGGATCTGGTCCGCCTTGCCCGACACGCGCATCTCCGGATCACCCGTCAAGCTGTCCCAAAGGGTCATATCCCCGTCGAGCTGCGCGCGCGCCTGATCGAACAGCGCCAGATCGAGGTTCGTACCCAGCTTGATCGTCCCGCTGTCCGGCGCTTCGCGTCCGATCAGCATATTCAGCAGTGTCGTCTTGCCGACACCGTTGGGTCCGACCAAGGCGATTCGGTCGCCCCGTTGCACGGTGATCGTGAAGTCGCGCAGAATCGTCTTGTCGCCAAAGGTCTTGCCGATGCCAATCGCCTCTACGACCTTGCGGCCCGATTTCTGCCCGGCCTCCAGCGTCATCGCGGCGGTTCCCTGCCGGTTGATCTGGTTCGCGCGCTGCTCGCGCAATTCGCCCAACGCGCGCACCCGGCCCTGATTGCGCTTGCGGCGCGCTGAAATCCCCTCGACGGCCCAGCGAGCTTCGGCCTTGATCTTGCGGTTCAGCTTGTGGCGCTGCTGGTCCTCTTCTTCCCAGATCGTATCGCGCCACTCTTCAAATCCGCCAAAGCCGATCTCCTGCCGCCGAACCTGTCCTCGGTCGATCCACAAGGTCGCTTTCGTCAGCGCCCGAAGAAACGCGCGGTCGTGGCTGATGATCAGAAATCCCGCGCGCGATTGCGCCAGCTCTGTTTCAAGCCAGCCGATCGCCTCAATATCCAGATGGTTCGTCGGTTCGTCCAGCAACATCAATTCCGGTTCTTGCGCCATCAGCCGCGCAAGGGCCGCGCGCCGCCTTTCACCGCCCGAGGCGGTTTCCACTGGACGTGCGGGATCGAACTTCAGCCCCTCGCCCGCGCGCTCGACCTTGTACATCTCGGACGCCTCAAGGCCGTAGGCTGCAAAATCACCCAACGTGGCAAAACCGCTCAGATCGGGATCTTGCTCCATGTATCCGACGGTGACACCCTTGCCGGTGACAACTTCGCCCTTGTCGGGTTCCACCAGCCCCGCCATGACCTTCATCAGGGTTGATTTACCCGATCCGTTGCGCCCCACGAGCGCCAGCCGGTCGCCGGGTTGAACCACCACGGAAAGGTCGTCAAATACAGGATCCCCGCCAAAGGTCAGGGAAATCTCGTTCACTTGCAATAAGGGTGTGCGTGCCATGCCTGCCAGCTATCCGCGCGCCCGCATAGCGTCAATGGCCCGAACGCTTCTGGCGGAAAATATCGCCGCAGGTGGCACCAAATCTCTCAGACTAGCGCCCGCAACAGCCGCTTGCGGCCCGCCGGGATTGCGCCGATTTCCAACCCTGTGAAGACGTGAAGTGTGCCCATCCGCCGATCGACAACCGCGTGGTCGCTGACCCAACCACCCATGAGCAGATAGGTTCGCAGCAGGGGCGGCATGACGGCCCCGGCCTTTCTCGCATCCGGCCTGCGCCGCAACCTTTTGGCAAACCGGAAGACATCCGGTGCCTTGATCCGAGGCAGCCACCGCGCCGGTGCCAGATGCCGCGCCTTGAGCAGCGCAAAGGCATCCAGATATCGCCCCGCATCCACGCCGGCGAACGAAGAACAGCCGAACAGCAGTTGCACGCCCGCGTCATCCACCAAACGCGTCATCTCGGACCAGGCGAGACGCAGGATGTCAGCGTCGCGCCAGTCGGGATGGATGCAGAACCGTCCGAGTTCAAGCATTGGCCCCTCGAACTGCTCCAGCGCGCTCAGCTCATAGAATTGCGCCGCGTAGCTTTGACCGATATGCGCGCCATCCAGCAAAGCCATGCGAAAGCAGCACACAAGCGTGCCGCTCGCGCGGTCTTCGATCAGGATATGGGTGCTGGCGTCGTCAAAGCTATCCTCGGTCGCCGTGTGGAAACAACGCGACCTCAGAGCCTGCGCCGCCCGTAGGTCTTGCGCGGACGCCGCCCGCCTTGCCAGAAACCTGCCGTTCGCTGCCTGCGTCACACATCCACCTCCACTGCCTGCCTCTGGCGCAGAATGCATACGGATCATGTCAGGCGAATGACACTCCGCGATCAGTTCGCCAAGGCAGCAGGGTTGAAACGCCCCAAGTTGCCCAGAAGTTGCCGCAAGAACGTATCGTTGCCCACGCCCGAGGTCGTGACCCGCCGCGATAGCGGCACAACGCGACCGCGTTCCAGTCCGAAATGTTCTACGTTGCTGACGATGCCCTGTCCGTCGAAACTGATAGCCACCACCTCGCGCTCGGTGATTTTGGGGGCGATTGGCCCGACTGCCCGAAACCGGCTGCGCACGAAATAATATCCGCTGTCATTCAGAATGCTGCCCGCCGATGGCACCCCTATCAGGGTCTGCACCGTTTCGCGCGTATCCTTGCCGACAGTGATTTGATTCAGATCTTCTTGCGGCGGAATATACCCATGATTGGTATAGCGTACCGCACAGGCCCCAAGGCCCAGCACGATGATCAATGCTCCGGCTAACCGTACCGCAGATCGCCCGCGTCCTGTAGTGCCCATCATGCTGCCCCTTGCCCTTGTCGCTTCTGGCTTTTATCCCGCATACACTAAGCACCCCCTCAGGTTCAAGAAACGAAAGCGACGGTCCACATGTCTGCAAGATCCCCCAGCGACACCGCCCTGCGCGTCTCGGCCCTCAGTGCGGCCACGCCGACCACGTTTGCCCTGCGCCCCGACAAGACAAAACTGGAGGAGATCGCGGCGCAACTCGACCTGAGCGGTTTGCGCAAACTGTCCTTTGAGGGACAGCTGCAACCCCAGGGCAAACGCGACTGGCTGATGACCGCGCGGTTGGGGGCAACGGTCGTGCAGCCTTGCGTCGTCACGCTCGATCCCGTCACCACCCGCATCGACCAGAACGTGCAGCGCCTGTTTCTGAGCGATTACAACGAACCCGACGAGACAGAAGCCGAGATGCCGCAAGACGACACCAGCGAGCCGCTGGGCCAGTGGATCGATCCTTTTGCCGTCATGGTCGAAGCGTTGGCGCTTGCGCTGCCGGAATACCCCCGTGCAAGCGACGCGACGCTGGAAGAGCGTCAGTTCACCGAACCGGGCAAGGCCCCGATGACGGACGAGGATGCGCGCCCCTTCGCAGGGCTCGCAGCGCTCAAGGAGAACCTGAAGCGCGATGAGTAAGGAAAGCGGGAAAACCCGCTTGCACCTCCCCGGAATCACAGTATTTTGCCCGCCTCACCCCAATTAAGGTTGGACAAGCGGCGGGCGTAGGCCTAAACGCACTCCACGCCCGAACGGGTAACCTTATGAAACACGGCCAGCCCGCACCAGTTGCGCGCAAAGGCCCCGAAGCAAAAGGCACCAGACATGGCTGTCCAGCAGAACAAAGTATCCAAATCACGCCGCAACAATCGCCGCGCGCATGATTCTCTGGTTGCTGCGAACCCGAACGAATGCACCAACTGTGGCGAGCTGAAGCGCCCGCACCACGTTTGCGCGTCCTGTGGTCATTATGACGACAAGGAAGTCGTGGCGCTGGTCGATGAAATCGACCTCGAAGACGACGCTGCCTGAGGTATCGACAGTACAGCAAAATAGGGCATTCGCACCGATGACGGCACCGACCGATCAGACCCACGCGAAAGCCGGACGGACCCTTATTTCCATAGACGCGATGGGGGGCGATCAGGGCCCGGCAGCTGTTGTTGCCGGGATGGCCAAGTCTGCGCGCGCCAATCCTGACATCTCCTTCATTCTGCACGGTCCCGAAGCCACGCTGAAGCCTTTGCTGGCCAAGCGGCCCGAATTGAAGAACCGCTGCGAGATTCGCAACGCAAATGATATCGTCACAATGGAGGACAAGCCGAGCCAGGTCGTGCGCACCGGCAAGGATACCTCCATGTGGTCCACCATAGAATCGGTGCGCACCGGCGAGGCCAGTGTCGCGGTGTCGTGCGGCAACACCGGGGCACTGATGGCGCTGTCAATGATACGGCTGCGCAAGCTGCCCGGTGTAAATCGGCCTGCCATTGCCGTCTTGTACCCTTCGATCAACAAACACGGGTTCAACGTGATGCTGGATGTCGGTGCCGACGTGCGTGCTGAGGCAGATGACCTGCTGCGCTTTGCGCTGATGGGCATGTCCTATGCGCGCAATGGCATGGATGTTGCCACGCCGACCGTCGGGCTGTTGAATGTCGGAACCGAAGAACACAAGGGCCGGGTCGAGCTGAAAGAAGCTTACGACCTGATTCGCGACCATGCCGATGAGGCCGGTTACAAGTTCGTCGGATTCGTCGAAGGAAGCGATCTGTCCGGCGACCGCGCCGACGTCATCGTCACCGACGGTTTTACCGGTAACGTGGCGATCAAGACCGGCGAAGGCACTGCCAGCCTGATCAGCATCCGCCTGCGCGAGGCATTCCGCCATACGCCGCTGTCGATGTTGGCTGCGATGCTTGCCTATCCGTCCCTGGAACGCCTGCGCCGCAAGATCGACCCGCGCCGGGTCAATGGTGGCGTGTTTCTGGGGCTGAACGGCACTGTTGTGAAATCACACGGCTCCGCCGACGCCACGGGCGTTTCCGCGGCAATCAAGCTGGCCGCACGTTTGTCGCAGAACGCTTTCAACGACAAACTCGCGGCCCGCGTCGCAGCGGCCCTGCCCCCCAAGGAGGACGCTGTCATATGACGACCCGCGCCGTAGTCAGAGGGGTTGGACACTACCTGCCCCGCCGAATCGTCGAGAATACGGAATTCGAGGCGACGCTGGACACGACCGACGAATGGATCCGGTCGCGGTCCGGCATCGAACGCCGGCATTTCGCCGACAAGACCGAAACAACCGCGATAATGGCCGCCAATGCTGCGCGCAACGCGTTGGAGATGGCGGGGCTCGAGCCCGATTCCCTCGACGCGATCATCGTGGCGACATCCACCGCAGATCTGACTTTTCCGTCCGCGGCCACCACGGTACAGGCCGAATTGGGCATGACCCGCGGCTTTGCCTTTGACGTTCAGGCAGTCTGCGCCGGTTTCGTCTTTGCACTGACCAATGCGAACGCGCTGATCGTTTCAGGTCAGGCGCGCCGTGTCATGGTGATCGGGGCGGAAACCTTCAGCCGCATCATGGACTGGACCGACCGGGGCACTTGCGTCCTTTTCGGCGACGGCGCGGGCGCGCTTTTGCTTGAGGCGGAGGAAGGCACCGGAACTTCGCGGGACCGTGGGATCCTCGCGACCGATCTAAATTCCGACGGCAGCCTGCGCGACTTGCTCTATGTCGATGGCGGGTCATCGACCGGCACCACCGGCTATCTGCGGATGCAGGGCAATCAGGTTTTCCGTCACGCGGTGGAAAAACTGGCCGCGACAGCCACAACCGCGTTGGAACGCGCAGGCCTGACGGCCGCAGACGTCGATTGGGTGGTGCCGCATCAGGCAAATATCCGTATCATTCAAGGTACTGCGAAAAAACTGGGTCTCCCGATGGAAAAGGTCGTCGTTACCGTGCAGGACCATGGTAACACCTCTGCCGCATCGATTCCGCTGGCGCTTTCAGTGGGTCATGCGCGCGGCCAACTCAGCAAAGGCGATCTGATTGTCACCGAAGCGATTGGCGGCGGGCTGGCCTGGGGGGCTGTCGTGTTGCGCTGGTAACGGTATTTCCGCTCAAACGTTGCTGGACAACCCATTGATATTGACTCGGAAAATTTCCCCGGCCTATGCTGTCTGAAACATTTCGGGGGGAACCACATGGCGGACAAGACATTAACACGGATGGACCTGAGCGAAGCGGTCTTCAGCGAGGTCGGCCTTTCGCGCAATGAAAGCGCCCAACTGGTAGAGGCCGTTCTTGAAGAACTTTCCGATGCGCTGGTGCGCGGTGAGCAGGTCAAAATTTCATCTTTCGGGACATTCTCCGTCCGCGACAAATCTGCCCGCGTGGGACGCAACCCCAAGACAGGCGAAGAAGTCCCCATCAACCCGCGGCGCGTGCTGACCTTTCGACCATCGCACCTGATGAAGGACCGCGTCGCACAAGGGAACAAGACCTGATCCATGGCCAAATCGCCCGACGCATTCCGCACGATCTCAGAAGTCGCCGAATGGCTTGGCATTCAGGCACATGTGTTGCGCTTTTGGGAAAGCAAATTCACCCAGGTGAAGCCGATCAAACGCGCCGGTGGGCGACGCTATTATCGGCCTGCGGACATGCTCTTGCTCGGCGGGATCAAGAAGTTGCTGCATGAGGACGGGCTGACGATCAAAGGTGTCCAAAAAATTCTGCGCGAGGACGGCATGAATCACGTGGCGTCCCTGTCGATGCCGCTGGACGAACTAACCATGTCGGCGATGGGACCGGCGACGGTCGATCATGCCCCCACGTCCGTACCGGAACCGGAACCGGAAGGCGTGGTTCTTGCATTTGAACCGGTACGTGAGCCGGAAGCAAAAGACGACGACAGCAGACCAGAGCCGCAAACCGTTGAAGTGGCGCTGGACTCTCCCGCTGCCATGTCCGCAGCGGAGCCCGATCTTCCGCCGCAGCCGGCACCCGCTCCAAAGCCCGACATGCCGCCCGAGCCGATGCCGGAAATTCCCGACACCCCGGATGTCGATCCAACACCGGAACCGAGCAACGTACCACCGGAGCCAGACACACAACCGACACCGGAGCCTGAAAACATTCCCACGCCGGAGCCTGACACGCCCCCGCAACCCGGACCTGAGATTCCGTCCGAACCGGATGTGCAGCCCACCCCGGAGCCTGAAAATATCCCCCAGCCCGAAACGGAGCCGGAGATCCCTCCCGCGCCCGAAACAGAGCCGGAGCCGACGCCGCCCGAGCCTGAAATTCCGAGACCGCGCGATATTGGCATGCCGCAACTCACGCCCCCACATGAAATCTCCGCGCTGCCTGGGGTTCTGGCCGCGACCTTCCGCGCGCGCCGCATCGACACCGAGACGGCTGCGCAAATCCGGCCCCTTCTCGCGCGTCTGGGCACGCTGCGCGATACGATGGCGGCACAACGCGGACGCCCCGGCACCTAAGTGCAGGTGCGCGCATTTCTTCCTTGCACAACCGCATATATGCGGTATGACGACCCCCATGTCGGGCTATGGCGCAGCCTGGTAGCGCGTCCGTCTGGGGGACGGAAGGTCGCAGGTTCGAGTCCTGCTAGCCCGACCAACCGACATTCCATAACGCCTGCTCCCATCCGGGGGCAGGCGTTTTTTACACAGGAAAGCTGCCCATGTCCGGCGTGATTCCCAACCAGCAGATAGAACGTCTGATCGCAGATGGCGTCATATCGGCAAATCCGCCAGTCGATCCGGCACAGATTCAACCCGCCAGTCTGGACTTGCGCCTGGGAACCGTCGCCTACCGTGTGCGCGCATCGTTTCTTGCCGGTCCGAATAAATCGGTGGCCAGCAGGCTGGCCGAATTTGGGATGCATGAGGTCGATCTGACCGTCAAAGGCGCGGTGCTTGAGAAAGGCTGCGTTTACCTTGTGCCTCTGATGGAAGGGCTTGCGCTGCCAAAGGGCATGTCCGCCGTAACCAACGCCAAAAGCTCTACCGGCAGGCTGGATCTGCTGACGCGAGTCATCACCGATGGCGGGACCGAATTCGACCGCATCGGCGCAGGATATCAGGGACCGCTTTACGCAGAGATCTGTCCGCGCTCGTTTTCTGTACTGGTGCGTCCGGGCATGCGGCTTAACCAGATACGGTTCAGCGCGGGCGATGCGACGCTGGACGACGCTGCGTTGCGCGCTTTGCATGACAAGACTCCGCTGGTCGACAGAACGCCGCTTATCGACGAAGGCCTGGGCTTTTCCGTCGACCTGCGCCTGCCAGGAACGACGCTGGTGGGCTACCGCGCCAAACCGCATACGGGCGTGATTGATCTGGACCTTCTGGGACATTATGCGCCCCGCGACTTCTGGGAGGAAGTCCACAGCGACAACGGGCAGATCATCCTTGATCCGGGCGCGTTCTATATTCTGGTCAGCCGCGA
This sequence comes from Sulfitobacter sp., assembly GCA_024637305.1. Lineage (GTDB taxonomy): Bacteria > Pseudomonadota > Alphaproteobacteria > Rhodobacterales > Rhodobacteraceae > Sulfitobacter. Next base: position 8,829 of record JAGXFI010000150.1, on the reverse strand, counting down.
GGCGGTGACAATCCCGCCGCAATATGCGGCCGAAATGGCACCCTATCTGGCGATGGTAGGCGAATTCCGCGTTCATTACGCGGGATTCTTCGATCCGGGATTTGGCTATGCCTCCGCCGGAGGGGCCGGGTCACGCGGCGTGCTGGAAGTACGCTGCCATGAAGCCCCGTTCGTTCTGGAACATGGTCAGGTGGTCGGCCGGCTGGTATATGAGCGCATGAGCGCGCCCCCGACACAGCTTTATGGTGCCGGCATCGCGTCAAATTATCAGGGTCAGGGTCTCAAGCTGTCAAAGCATTTCGCAGCGCCCTAGAATTTCGACACCCGTCGCATCACCTTCATCGACTGTTTGGCTTGCCGTGCCTGCTTTTTCGCCTGACGGTCGCGCCGGACATCCGCCTGCGTCTGAACAGGATTGCCGTAATCGTCGATTTCACCCTGCTGCCGCGTCGGTTTGCGCAGGGACGCAGCCTTGTTGAAACCGGCGTCGATTCCCTTGCTCACCAATTTGCGCAAAAAGAGGCGCATGATCATGTTGATAATCTGGTTCATTTGAACTGCCTTTATATCTGCCTCGGACTACTTATAGCACCAAATGAGGCGATTTTGAGGGTTAATCCTCGAAAAGTTCGCTTTGGCCTTCGGTTGTTTCTTCCTCATCCGCGCCCTCACCCAGAATCGGCAGAGTGGCGGGCGGCGGTCGGTTCTCAAGCAATCCGGCGGATCGCAATTCCTTGAGACCGGGCAAGTCGCGCGCGTTCTCAAGTCCGAAATGGTCCAGAAACTCTTGGGTGACGACGAATGTAACCGGACGCCCCGGCGTCATCTTGCGCCGACCAAAACGAATCCACTCCATTTCGAGCAGCTGATCGACGGTCCCGCGCGACACGGAAACGCCCCGGATCTCTTCGATCTCGGCACGGGTGACAGGCTGGTGATAGGCGATGATTGCAAGCGTTTCTATCGCGGCGCGGCTGAGTTTGCGCATTTCAACGGTTTCCTTTTGCATAAGGAAGCCAAGATCGGCGGCAGTTCGCATTGCGTAGGCATCGCCGATCTTCATGATCTGAACGCCGCGACCCTCATAGCGCTTGCGCAAGTGAACCATCGCTTCGCCAGCGTCACAGCCATGCGGCATCCGTGCTTCGAGTTCGCGCAGGGTGACGGGTTCGGAAGTCGCGAAAAGCACCGCTTCGATCATGCGTTCCTGCTCGGCAATCGGGGGCGCTTCAAAAAGGCTTTCTTCTTGTTTATCAATATCTTTCGACATGGATTTAATCTTTCTTGCGCAGCTGAATCGGCGCGAAAAGGGACGCTTGGCGGATCTCCATGTGGCCTTCTTTCACAAGCTCCAGAGAAGCCGCAAAGGTCGAGGCCGTTGCCGATCTCCGCCGAGCCGGATCGGCCTCCCAACCGTCGGGAAGAAAGCTCATCAGATCGCCCCAATCGCCTGCGTAACCGATCAGCCCGCGCATCCGATCCAGCGCCTGCTCCATCGTGAAAATGTTGTTGCGATCCATCACGAAGGGCCGGAATTCATCGCGGGTGCGCAAGCGCGCGTAGCCCTGCATGAGGTCCAGCAACGTCGCGGTATAGGTGACCCGGCGCACCCGTTCGACTTGCGATGTCCGGCCACGGGCAAAGAAATCGCGGCCCAGCTGGTCACGCGCCATGAGCCGTGCCGCAGCGTCGCGCATTGCCGCCAACCGTTCCAGCTGAAACGCCAGATGCGCCGCCAGTTCCTCGCCGCTGGGCCCCTCCTCTGCCGGGTCTGGTGGCAACAGCAGACGCGATTTGAGAAACGCGAGCCATGCCGCCATCACCAGATAATCCGCAGCCAGCTCCAGCCTCAGCGTCTTGGCTCGTTCAACAAAGGCAAGGTATTGCCGCGCCAGTTGCAGCACCGACACCTTGCGCAGATCAACCTTTTGGGTGCGGCTCAGTGTCAGCAGCAGGTCAAGCGGTCCCTCGAACCCGTCCACGTCGACAATCAGCGCCTCGGCGGCCAGCCGGTCCGCGACGGATACCGTGTCTTCTTCGAATATGGTTTCAGCCATCCCGCGCCCCGCCCAAAAGCGCCTCAAGCTGGGCGTCGTGGGCGGAAATGTCAATATCGTCGGGGGTCCGGCGCATGGACAACGCCCGGTCCGCACGGGCTTGTGCAGCGTCCAACATCAGACCTGCAGCCTCAACCACCTCGGCGCGTTGCGCTAAGGTGCCGTTGCAATGCAGGATCACATCACACCCCGCAGCCAGCGCATCACGGCTGAGATCAGCCAAGGATCCGCTCAATGCCTTCATCGAGATGTCATCGGTCATGATCAGGTTGTCGAAACCGATATCGTTGCGGATGACCTGCATCACATCGCGCGACAGGGTCGCAGGTGCCGTATCTATGGCGTCATAGACCAAATGCGCGGTCATCCCCATCGGCAGGTCATTGAGCCTCTTGAACGGCGCGAAATCCACTGCTTCCAGATCGGCAAATGAGGCTGATACATGCGGCAGGTCGTAATGGCTGTCGAGCGTGGCGCGACCGTGGCCGGGGATGTGCTTGATAATCGGCAATACGCCCCCCGCCAACATACCGTCTGCCGCGGCCCGCCCCAGATCGGCGACGGTCATCGCATCCTCGCCATAGCAGCGATTGCGAAGGAAATCATGGGTTTGCGAACCGGCCACGTCGACCATCGGAGCACAGTTGCTGTCGATGCCAAGGGCGTGCAATTCATGTGCGATGATGCGGTAGCGCAGATACATCGCGTTTGCCGCCGCGTCCCCCGCCGCCTGCACAAACTCCAACGGAGCCGCCCATTCACGCCACAAAGGCGCACGCAACCGCTGGACGCGCCCGCCTTCCTGATCAATCGTTATGACCGCATCATGCCCCGCCGCTTCGCGGAAATCGTCGCAGAGCGCGCGGATCTGGTCCGGGGCGTCGATATTTCGGGCGAACAGGATAAAGCCGAACGGCCTTGCGTCCCGAAACAGCGCTTTTTCCTGCTCTGTCAGGCGAAGTCCTTCAGCGTCAAGGATACATGCGCCGAAGCGCGTCACCGGGTTACGACCGGAATGCAATCGGCGTTTTCGGCCACCAGCGCTGAGCAAAAGCGGCGCGCTTCGCCAATATCGGCAAAGCCCATGGCCCGCAGACGGTAGAATGTCCGCCCGCCGCTCTGCGCTTCTTGGACGACGCGCTGCTTGCCATCAAGGTAGTCGCCAAAGCGGCCCGCAAGCCGTGCCCATTGATCGCGCGCGACCTCGGGCGTGTCGAAGGCCCCAAGTTGCACAAGCCGCGTGCCCGTTGGAATACTTTCTGGATCGACGTCTGATGTGGAGGCAACAATCGGGACGGCCCGCGCAGCAATGACTGTCGAGGCCGAAACAGGCCGCAAAGAAGGTCTGAGCGACGCGCGCAGACCGGCAACCGGGCTTGCGACAGGTTCTTCGATGACTTCTGCGACTGCGACACTGGCCAGAATGGTTTGTGCATCATCCATGACCTCTATCGGCGCGGCCCCGGTCAATTGCGCGACGATTGCATCGACATCGTCTTCCAGCCGGTTGGCTGTGGCGTCTTCGGTGACTTCCGGTGCTTTCGTGTCCTGCTGTGGCGCGGATGCCACCGTTTCGATCACCTCGACCTCTACAGGCTGGTCATCATCGGCCAGAACCATTGGATCTGGTGCGAGGTGAAGGGTATCGGACGGAGCGCTCGCGGAGCCTTCAGCGGCGACCTTGTTGACCGAAAGCCCTTGATGCTGTGCCAGTTGCCCGCCCGGATTTTCAGGGCGCACACGCATGTCACCCTGGACCGCTTGCACCACCGGAATGCCGCTTACATCGCGCATGAACAGCTTGTAGCCCCAGACGCCGATCCCCACGATTAATGCCAGAGACACCACTGCCCCTGTCAGATTCGTCAACAATGTCAATGTGTTGGATTCTGGAGGGGGTGCGTTACGGTAGACGTTATAGGGTGCATGCCCTCCGGCACCTACATCGGTGGTATATTCTGCCATTTATGCCTCGCTGCCCGCGCGGATACATTGCCCATGCAGGTCTGATCTGGTTGCCTGTGACCGTCGCGTTTGCGTTTACCGCATTTCCTGCGCCGGCTTCACCCCAAGAATACCAAGACCTGACGCAATTACAATCGCCGCGGCCCGCGCGAGGGCAATTTTTGCCTGACTGGTGGGGTCGTCACCATCCTGCAAAAACCGGAGTGTCGGCGTATCGTTGCCCCTGTTCCAGAGCCCGTGGAATTCACCCGCCAGCTCGTAGAGGTAGAACGCGACCCGGTGAGGCTCATTGGCGCGGGCCGCCGTTTCCACCAGACGTGGCCATTCGCCTATCTTGCGCAGGAGCGCAATTTCGGCCTCGTGGTCGAGCTTGCTCAGGTCAGCATCCGCCAGCGTGCGGTCATCCGTCGCGATCCCGGCTTCAGCGGCCTTGCGCAGGACCGAACAGACCCGCGCATGGGCGTATTGGACGTAGAAAACGGGGTTCTCGCGCGACTGCTCAAGAACCTTGTCGAAATCAAAATCAAGCATCGCATCGTTCTTGCGTGTCAGCATCACAAAGCGCGCCACATCCGGCCCGACCTGATCGATCACGTCGCGCAGGGTCACGAAGGTGCCCGCCCGCTTGGACATCTTGAACTCTTCACCATTCTTGAACAGCTTCACGATCTGCGTAAGCTTGATGTCCAGCGACACCTGATTTTCACTCAGCGCGGCAACCGCCGCCTTCATCCGTTTGACATACCCGCCGTGATCCGCGCCGAACACGTCGATCAATGCCGCAAACCCGCGCTGTACCTTGTCGTAATGATAGGCAATATCGGGCGCGAAATAGGCCCAGGTTCCGTCTGATTTCATGATTGGCCGGTCTTCGTCATCGCCAAAAGCGCTTGACTTGAACAGCGTCTGCTCCCGCGGTTCCCAGTCTTCGCCTGCCTTGCCCTTGGGGCGCGGCAATGTGCCACGATAGATCAACCCCTTGGCGCGCAAATCCTCGATTGCCGCTTCGATCAGGCCTGTCCCATAGAGCGACTTTTCCGAATAGAAGACATCCATCTCGACGCCCAGCGCGGCCAGATCCTCGCGGATCAGTTCCATCATTGCATCGGTCGAAAAACTGCGCAGTTCGGCCAGCCAGACATCCTCGGGCTGATCGACCCACTTGTCGCCCATCTTTGCCTTCAACGCGGCACCCACGGGGATCAGGTAATCGCCCGGATACGTACCTTCCGGAAATGCGACGTCCTGACCATGCGCTTCGAGATACCGCAGATATACCGACCGTGCCAGGGTATCGACCTGGCCCCCGCCGTCATTGATGTAATATTCCCGCGTGACATCCCACCCCGCGAAGGCCAGCAAAGATGCCAGAGCATCGCCAAAGACCGCGCCGCGCGTGTGCCCGACATGCAAGGGTCCGGTCGGGTTTGCCGAGACATATTCCACGTTGACCCGCCGCGCCTGCCCCAAGTCACTGCGCCCGAAATCGGTGCCTTCGGCAAGAACCGCGCCCGCGACCTGCTGCCAGTATTCAATCGCCAGCCGCAGGTTGAGAAACCCCGGCCCCGCGACCTCGGCACTGTTGATCCGCGCGTCCTCGGACAAATGCGCGCTCAATGTCTCAGCAATATCGCGCGGCTTCATCCCGGCAGGTTTTGCCAGCACCATCGCGGCGTTCGTGGCCATGTCGCCATGCGCCGGATCGCGCGGCGGCTCGACCGTCACGGCGTCGAAATTCAGCCCTTCCGGCAAGTCACCTGCGGACACCATCGCGTCGAGCGAAGACAGGACAAGCGTGCGGATATCAGCAAAAAGATTCATGGTCGGCGCGTCCTTCAATTAACGCTTCGCATGTACCACCTCAGGCGCGTACGTCAATCAGCCCCGAACAGCCGTTGGTGTTCCTGCAATGCGAACCGGTCCGTCATGCCTGCGATATAGTCGCTGACCATCCGCGCCAACCGGGTGCGGTCCTGGCCGGCATCGCTTATCTGCTGCGCCCAATGGCGTGGCAACTGGCTTGGGTCTTCGAGGAAATGCGCAAAAAGATCGTCAACCACCTGCCCGACCTCGTCGCGGATCTTCATGACCGAGGGCGCGCGATACATCCGTGCGAACAGGAACGACCGGATCTGTTGCAGATCCCGCCATAGACTGTCGGAAAAGCGGATCACCGGCCGGCCCAGCATGCGGATGTCGTGCGCCGATGTGGCACCGCTGCGTGTCAATTCACTACGCGATGTCTCGATCACATCGCTGACCATCACCCCGAACACCCGCCGCAGCGCCTCATGTCGGCGGCGATAGCTGTCCAGATCGGGATACAGCCGATCGACTTCGCCGTAAGCGGTGCCAACGATGGGCAGTGTCGCAATCTCGTCCTCGGAAAACAGTCCCGCCCTCAGCCCGTCATGAAGGTCATGGTTGTTGTAGGCGATGTCATCCGACAAGGCCGCGACTTGCGCCTCGGCGCTGGCATGGCTCCATAATTCAAGATCATGGCGCGCGTTATAGTCGGACAGGGTATAAGGCAGGTCACCGGTGACAGGCCCGTTATGCTTGGCAATGCCTTCCAACGTGTCCCAGGTAAGGTTCAGCCCATCGAATTCCGCATAATGCCGCTCCAGCGAGGTGACGATCTTGATCGCCTGGGCGTTGTGATCGAACCCGCCATAGGGTTCCATCAGCGCATGCAGCACATCCTCGCCGGTGTGGCCGAACGGCGTATGTCCCAGATCATGGGCCAGCGCCACGGCCTCCGTCAGCTCCCCGTTCAGGCCCAGCGCGCCCGCGATTGTCCGCGCCACCTGCGCCACCTCGATGGAATGGGTCAGCCGCGTGCGGTAGTAATCGCCCTCGTGTTCCACGAACACCTGAGTCTTGTGCTTCAGGCGTCGGAAAGCACTGGCATGAATGATCCGGTCGCGATCCCGCTGATAGCAGGACCGGAACGTACTTTCCTCTTCGGGGAACAATCGCCCGCGAGTTCCTGCCGGATCGGAAGCAAATGAGCTGCGCATGTCTTGCGGTCCTTGTCCCCACGCCTTGACGCTTCTATATGTAATGCAAGACCAGATCACAAACACTCCCCGGAGTATCGCGATGAACCTGCCCCCAAAAGTCACCCCGCGCGCCTTTGAACGCCTGTCCGAGATCGGTGCCGCCACCGAAGGCAAGGCCCTGCGCGTGGCCGTGGAAGGCGGCGGGTGTTCCGGTTTCCAATACGAGATCGCCCTGGACACCCCCAAAGACGATGACCTGATCCTTGAAGGTGAAGGTCAAAAGGTCGTGGTGGACGCGGTTTCCCTGCCGTTTCTGGCCAATGCGACCATAGATTTCAGCGAAGAACTGATCGGTGCCCGTTTTGTCATCAACAACCCGAATGCCACATCTTCCTGCGGCTGCGGCACATCCTTTTCACTCTGATTGCCTGCGGCAGGTTGAGGGCGTGCTGACGCCCGGCTTATGTCACGTAAACACGGAGCATCGGAAAACGCTCCGAGCACTATCCCATGTGTCTTGAAGGCCCCACAGGGCCTTCCCCTTCAGGTCAAACCGCCCATCCGAGCGAAACCCTCGAAGAAGGCATCGAACTTGTCGGTTGATTGCTCCGCGCCTTGCAGGATGCTCTGACCGTCCGGCCCGAGATATTCCGCCACGTGATGACGCATCCGGCCCCAGTTTCCCTCGCGGGCGTCGTCCAACGCATACATGCAGGCCGACATCGGCCGCAGCGCAGACCCAGCAGCAGCGGGAAACACGAATTGGAACGGAGCGTCCGGCACATCCGCCGTGAAACCGGTGCCAGCCGCCGTGCGTGCCAACCAGGCGGCAACCAGATACTCGTGGTAGCCATCCTGCATCTGCTGCTGGGCCGGTGCCTCGACGATGCGGGACTGTCCGAGCGCCTGCGCAATCGTGCCTTCCCATATTTTCGAAGGTACGCGCCCTGCAAACCGCAAGGCAACGCAGATTTCCGCCAGCAGATCGAAATTCTGGTCGAGATAGGCCAGCAATCCGGCAAACTCCAGACTGGTCAATGCCGCCTCGGAAAGCTCCGGGTCCTCGCGACCGTAATCGCTGAGGTAGAAAACGATATGGGTCAGTTCATAGGCCGCCTTCTTGTTCGGCAGCGAAAACGTCGTGGAGCGCCCGATGAAGCGGTGCAGGCGCTCTGTCAGCCCCGCATTCTCCAATGCGACGCCGCGCCGCGCGAACAGGCGTCGCGCTTCGGCGCGTTGAAGGTCCGATAACTCGGCCTCCGCCAACCCTGCGCGCATCGCCCAGTTGCACAACGCCTCGCCCTTGTTCCCCGGCATGCCCAGATCTTCGAGGTCCAGACATAGCGAGAGCAGGAAACGGTAGTATTGCGGAAAGAAGCGCAGGCGCTTTTCGATCTCCGCATAGAAACCTTCGAACGGAGCCAGCGCCTCTTGCGGCACGGTCATCCCGCTGCACTCCAGTATCCCAAGCAGTTCTGCGTTTTCCTTGAGCCAGAAGACGTCATCCCCTGAACGGCGCTGGCCGGCGAATCCGGCGATCAACCGTGCTGCGCGCTCCTGCGGGGAACTGTGGCGCGCGACATTGAGAGATATGACGTTGGACATGGCGTTGTTCCTTCAGGCGGTGACGCGGGGCCCGAAAATCAAGCCCCGCGCGGTCTCATGAAAATGGTTCAGCAGCTGGTGGTGAACATCTCGACCCGCGCGCCATTGGTCGCATCGGTGCCGTTGTCGATGCAGCTGGTGGTGAACATCTCCACGCGGTCACCGGTTTGTGCGTCCGAACCTGCGGTGATGCAGCTTGT
>JAGXFI010000020.1 GCA_024637305.1 Sulfitobacter sp. | reverse complement strand
CCCCATCATCAGCAACGCGCCGATCATGTTGGGAGATAAACTGCGTTTCATGGTGGATACTCTTGGCCTCGGAACAAGCAATGGCTGACTGCTACCGCCGGAGCAACCAGTTTCGAGGCTGGAAACGAAAAACCCCCGCGCGGGTAACCTGCGCGGGGGTTCTGATTTTCAGAAAAGTCGGAAATTAATCCCGGCTTTCCTCGTCATGTACCGGCGTCGAGAAGACATCGCCGCCAACGACATCGTCAGAAGGCTCGGGCGCTGCAAGCGCTGCAGCAGCTTCGGCCTCTTCGCGGCGTGCTTCGATGACGACGTTGTCGCGGTCTGTCGCAATCTTGCGCATTTGCTGCGTCGCACCCCCTGTCCCGGCAGGGATCAGGCGACCAACGATCACGTTTTCCTTCAAACCGACAAGCTTGTCGCGCTTGCCCTGTACCGATGCTTCGGTCAGCACGCGCGTCGTTTCCTGGAAGGACGCCGCCGAGATGAAGCTGCGCGTTTGCAGCGATGCCTTGGTGATGCCAAGCAGGATCGGCTCGCCCTTGGCGGGACGGCCACCTTTCGACAGCGCCTTTTCATTGGCCATATCGAATTCCTGCTTCTCGACGTGTTCGCCCTTCAGCAACGTGGTATCGCCGCTTTCCTGGATTTCCCACTTCTGGAGCATCTGGCGCACGATGACTTCGATGTGCTTGTCGTTGATCTTCACACCCTGCAGGCGATAGACGTCCTGCACCTCGTCGATCATGTAATCCGCCAGCGCTTCGACACCCATAATGGCAAGGATGTCGTGCGGTGCCGGATTGCCGTCCATGATGTAATCGCCCTTCTGGACGAAGTCACCTTCCGCAACCGGAATGTGCTTGCCCTTGGGCACCATGTACTCGACCTTGTGATCCGGATCTTCGGACGACTCAATCGCGATACGGCGCTTGTTCTTGTAGTCCTTGCCGTAACGCACATAGCCGTCGATTTCCGCAATGATCGCGTGATCCTTGGGGCGACGTGCCTCAAAGAGTTCAGCCACACGCGGCAGACCACCGGTAATGTCTTTGGTTTTGGCCCCTTCGCGCGGGATACGCGCGATGACGTCGCCTGCGACCACTTCGGAACCGTCCTCAAGCGACAGAACCGCGTCCACCGACATTGGATAGGTCACCGGATTGCCCGCAGCATTGCGGACCGGCTCGCCATCTTCGCCCACCAGAATGACTTCGGGCTTCAGCTCGTTGCCTTTGGGTGCGGCACGCCAGTCGATCACGATCTTCTGGGTCATGCCTGTCGCATCGTCGGTCTCGTCCTTGACGGCGATCCCTGACACAAGGTCCACAAACTTGGCGGTACCCGATGCTTCTGCGATGATCGGCAGCGTATAGGGATCCCACTCGTAAAGTTTGTCACCACGGGCAACGGTCTGGCCTTCCTTGACGAACAGCTTGGTGCCGTAACCAACCTTGTGGCTGGCCCGCTCGTCACCGTTCTCGTCGATGACCAACAATTTCATGTTCCGACCCATGACCATGATCTCGCCAGAGGCGTTCTCAAGGGTCTGGGCGTTCTCGAACGTGATCTTGCCAGCCTGCGACGCTTCCTGGAACGACTGCTGACCGCCCTGTGCAACACCGCCGATGTGGAACGTCCGCATTGTCAGCTGTGTACCGGGTTCACCAATGGACTGCGCGGCAATGATACCGACCGCTTCGCCCTGGTTGACCAGCGTACCGCGTGCAAGGTCACGACCGTAACACTGCGCACAGACGCCTTCTTCTGCTTCACAGGTCAGCGGGCTGCGGATACGCGCAGACGCGACACCCGCCTCGTCAATCGCATCGGCCATCCGTTCGTCGATCAGGCTGCCTGCGGCGATCAGCACTTCTTCTGTTCCAGGCATCATGATGTCGTCAGCGACCACACGGCCCAGCAGACGCTCGGCCAGCGAAGACACGACTTCACCGTCGTTGACAGCGGCCACAGCAGTGATCGCGGTTTCGGTCCCGCAATCATGCATGCGCACGATGCAATCCTGCGCCACGTCCACCAGACGCCGCGTCAGATACCCTGAGTTTGCCGTCTTCAAAGCGGTGTCGGACAGACCTTTGCGCGCACCGTGGGTCGAGTTGAAGTATTCAAGAACGGTCAGACCTTCCTTGAAGTTCGAGATGATCGGCGTTTCGATGATATCACCGTTCGGCTTGGCCATCAGACCACGCATCCCGCCCAGTTGCTTCATCTGCGTGACCGAGCCACGTGCACCGGAGTGGGCCATCATGTAGACCGAGTTCGGCTCGCGTTCGGACCCGTCCGGATCGACTTGCGCCGCAGAGATGGCACCCATCATCGCGTCCGTGACCTTGTCGTTACACTTGGACCAGGCATCGACGACCTTGTTGTACTTTTCACCCTGGGTAATCAGGCCGTCCATGTACTGCTGTTCAAAGTCCTTGACCTGTTCGCGTGTCTCTTCAACCAGCGGCCATTTGCTGTCTGGGATCAGCATGTCGTCCTTGCCGAAGGAAATCCCGGCTTTGAACGCTTCGCGGAAACCCATCGTCATGATCTGATCACAGAAGATGACGGATTCTTTCTGGCCACAATACCGGTAAACGGTGTCGATGATCTGCTGCACTTCTTTCTTGCGCAGCAAACGGTTGACCAGATCAAACGGTGCCTTGGCATTCAGCGGCAACAGCGCGCCCAGCCGGATCCGGCCCGGCGTGGTGTCGTAACGCTTCATCACGTCGTTGCCGGTCTCGTCAATCTGCTTGATCCGCGCTTTAACCTTGGAGTGCAGATGCACCTCGCCAGCGTCCAGCGCGTGCTGGACTTCCTCGACAGAGCCGAAGACCTTGCCTTCACCCTTGAGACCTTCACGCTCTAGCGTGGTGTAGTAAAGCCCAAGGATCATGTCCTGCGAAGGCACGATGATCGGCGCGCCGTTGGCAGGGGACAAGACGTTGTTCGTAGACATCATCAGAACGCGGGCTTCGAGCTGTGCCTCAAGAGACAGCGGCACGTGAACAGCCATCTGGTCACCGTCGAAGTCGGCGTTGAAGGCCGAACAGACCAGTGGATGCAGCTGGATCGCCTTGCCTTCGATCAGAACGGGTTCGAACGCCTGAATACCAAGACGGTGCAGCGTCGGCGCGCGGTTCAGCATAACGGGATGTTCGCGGATCACTTCATCCAGAATATCCCACACTTCGGGACGCTCTTTTTCGACCAGCTTTTTCGCCTGTTTCACGGTGCTGGAAAGCCCCTTGGCCTCCAAACGCGAGTAAATGAACGGCTTGAACAGCTCCAGCGCCATCTTTTTCGGCAAACCACATTGATGCAGCTTCAACTCCGGCCCGGTCACGATGACCGAACGGCCGGAAAAGTCGACGCGCTTGCCCAGAAGGTTCTGGCGGAAACGGCCCTGCTTGCCTTTCAGCATGTCGGACAGCGATTTCAGCGGACGCTTGTTGGCACCCGTAATCACCCGGCCACGACGGCCATTGTCAAACAGCGCATCGACGGATTCCTGCAACATCCGCTTTTCGTTGCGCACGATGATATCGGGCGCGCGCAATTCGATCAGCCGCTTGAGACGGTTGTTCCGGTTGATCACGCGGCGATACAGGTCGTTAAGGTCGGAGGTCGCGAAACGGCCACCATCCAACGGAACCAACGGGCGCAATTCCGGCGGGATCACCGGGATCACGGTCAGAACCATCCACTCGGGCCGGTTGCCGGATTCGAGGAAGGATTCCACGACTTTCAGGCGCTTTATGATCTTCTTCGGTTTCAGCTCTCCAGTCGCTTCCTTCAGATCGGCGCGCAGCTGTTCGGCTTCGGCTTCAAGGTCGATTGCGGCCAGCATTTCACGGATCGCTTCGGCACCGATGTTGGCGGTGAAGGCGTCCATGCCATAGGCGTCCTGCGCGTCCATGAATTCTTCTTCGGTCATCATCTGACCGTAAGTGAGGTCCGTCAGGCCGGGCTCGATCACCACATAGTTTTCGAAATACAGCACCCGTTCCAGATCGCGCAGCGTCATGTCCAGCATCAGACCGATGCGCGACGGCAACGATTTCAGGAACCAGATATGCGCTACGGGCGACGCCAGCTCGATGTGGCCCATCCGCTCGCGGCGGACCTTTTGCAGCGTAACCTCGACGCCGCATTTTTCGCAGACGACGCCGCGATATTTCATCCGCTTGTACTTGCCGCACAGGCATTCGTAATCCTTGATCGGGCCAAAGATACGCGCGCAGAACAGGCCGTCACGTTCGGGCTTGAACGTGCGATAGTTAATGGTTTCGGGTTTCTTGATCTCACCGAAAGACCAGCTCAGGATACGCTCTGGCGACGCCAGCGATACCTTGATTTCATCAAACACCTTGGGCGGTGTGAGCGGGTTGAACGGGTTGTTTGTCAGTTCCTGGTTCATTTCCAAATCCTTAGATTATTCTCGAAAGCGGTGGGAATGGGGCCCGATTTCTTCGAAGAAATCGGACCGGAATTTTCGAAAATTCCGGCTATGCCCTCACTCGTCTTCCTCCGCATCCAGGAGTTCCATGTTCAGGCCGAGGCCGCGAACTTCCTTGACGAGCACGTTAAAGCTCTCGGGGATGCCCGCTTCGAAGTTGTCCTCGCCCTTGACGATGCTTTCATAGACCTTGGTGCGGCCCGCAACGTCATCGGATTTCACCGTCAGCATTTCCTGCAAGGTGTATGCAGCGCCATAAGCTTCAAGGGCCCAGACCTCCATCTCACCAAAGCGCTGTCCACCGAACTGCGCCTTACCGCCCAGCGGCTGCTGGGTCACAAGGCTGTATGGTCCCGTTGAACGCGCGTGGATCTTGTCGTCCACCAGGTGGTGCAGCTTGAGCAGGTACTTGATGCCCACAGTCACAGGACGCGCAAACTGCTCTCCCGTGCGACCGTCGAAAAGGATCGACTGACCGGAAGTGCTGAAACCAGCCCGTGTAAGCGAGTCGTTGACGTCCGCTTCCTTCGCACCGTCGAAAACCGGCGTTGCGATCGGCACGCCACGCGTGACGTTACCAGCGGCTTCGACCAGTGTTTCCTCGTCCATGCCCTTGATGCCTTCTTCGAAGACATCATCGCCATAAGCGTGGTGCATCGCTTCGCGCACAGGGGTCAGATCGCCGGAGCGACGGTATTCCTGCAGCGCCTCATCGATGTTGATGCCCAGACCACGTGCGGCCCAACCCATGTGTGTCTCAAGGATCTGACCGACGTTCATACGCGACGGCACACCCAGCGGGTTGAGGCAGAAATCGACCGGCGTACCATCCGCAAGGAATGGCATGTCTTCCATCGGTACAACCTTGGAGATAACACCCTTGTTCCCGTGACGACCGGCCATCTTGTCACCCGGTTGCAGCTTGCGCTTCACCGCGACGAACACTTTGACCATTTTCATCACACCGGGGGGCAAGTCGTCGCCACGGCGCACCTTCTCGACCTTGTCCTCGAACCGCGCATCGAGCGCACGCTTCTGGATCTCGTATTGCTCGTTCAGAGCCTCCACGATCTTGGCGTCGTCCTCGTCTTCGAGGGCCAACTGCCACCACTGCCCACGCGACAGTTGATCATCGAGAAGTTCTTCGGTGATCTGGCTGTTGGATTTGACGCCTTTCGGGCCTTTCACAGCGACCTTGCCGAGGATCATCTCGCGTAGACGCGCATAGATGTTCCGATCAAGGATCGCGAGTTCGTCGTCACGGTCACGGGCAAGGCTTTCGACCTCTTCCCGCTCGATCTGCAAAGCACGCTCGTCTTTTTCAACGCCATGGCGGTTGAAGACGCGCACTTCTACGACTGTACCGAAATCACCTGGCTTGACCCGCAGTGACGTGTCGCGCACATCGGACGCTTTTTCGCCAAAGATCGCGCGGAGCAGTTTTTCCTCCGGCGTCATCGGGCTTTCGCCCTTCGGCGTGATCTTCCCGACAAGAATATCGCCTGGTTCGACATCTGCACCGATATAGACGATGCCCGCCTCGTCGAGGTTGCGCAGGGCTTCCTCTCCGACGTTGGGGATGTCGCGGGTGATTTCCTCTGGCCCCAGCTTCGTGTCACGCGCGGCGACTTCGAATTCCTCGATATGGATCGAGGTGAAGACGTCGTCACGGGACACCCGCTCGGAGATCAGAATAGAGTCTTCGTAGTTGTAACCGTTCCATGGCATGAACGCGACAACCACGTTCTTGCCAAGCGCCAGTTCACCCATGTCCGTAGACGGGCCATCAGCGATGACCTGACCCTTGGACACCATGTCGCCGACCTTGATCAGCGGGCGCTGGTTGATGCAGGTATTCTGGTTGGAACGCTGGAATTTGCGCATGCGGTAGATGTCGACCCCCGCGTCACCCAACTCAAGATCTTCGGTTGCCCGGATCACGATACGCGTCGCATCGACCTGGTCGATGATACCGGCACGTTTCGCCATGATCGCCGCGCCGGAATCCCGCGCCACGACTTCTTCGATACCGGTCCCGATCAGCGGTGCCTCGGCCTGCAACAGCGGCACGGCCTGGCGTTGCATGTTCGAACCCATCAACGCGCGGTTGGCGTCGTCGTTTTCAAGAAACGGGATCAGCGATGCTGCGACGGATACCAACTGCTTTGGCGACACATCAATCAGATCGACGTTCTCGGTGGGCGCAAGCGTATAGTCGCCCGACTGGCGGGTGTTGACCATCTCGTTGGTGAACTTGCCATTCTCATCCAACGATGCGTTGGCCTGCGCCACAGTGTGACGCATTTCTTCGGTCGCGGACATGTAATGCACTTCGTCCGTCACCACCGAGTCCTTGACGACACGGTAGGGGGTTTCGATGAAGCCGTACTTGTTTACGCGCGCAAAGGTCGCCAGCGAGTTGATCAGACCGATGTTCGGGCCTTCCGGCGTCTCGATGGGGCACATCCGGCCATAGTGGGTCGGGTGCACGTCGCGCACCTCGAAACCGGCGCGCTCGCGGGTCAGACCGCCTGGTCCAAGCGCCGACAGGCGACGCTTGTGCGTCACTTCGGACAGCGGGTTGGTCTGGTCCATGAATTGCGACAACTGGCTGGAGCCAAAGAATTCGCGCACGGCGGCGGCGGCAGGTTTCGCGTTGATCAGATCCTGCGGCATGACCGTGTCGATCTCGACAGACGACATGCGTTCCTTGATCGCGCGCTCCATGCGGAGCAAACCGACGCGGTACTGGTTTTCCATCAGCTCACCCACGGACCGCACGCGGCGGTTGCCGAGGTGGTCGATGTCGTCGATGTCACCACGACCGTCGCGCAGATCAACCAAGGCCTTGACACAAGCGACGATGTCGTCGCGGTCCAGCGTCCGCTGGGTGTCGGGCTTGTCCAGATCAAGGCGCATGTTCATTTTCACACGGCCCACGGCGCTGAGGTCATACCGTTCGCTATCAAAGAACAGCGTGTCGAACAGATTGCTCGCGGCCTCCACGGTGGGTGGCTCGCCTGGGCGCATGACGCGGTAAATATCCATGAGCGCGGTGTCGCGGTTCATGTTCTTGTCATTCGCCATCGTGTTGCGCATGTAGGGACCGACATTGATGTTGTCGATGTCCAGCAGCGGAATCTCGGTGATGCCAGCATCGACGAGCTCTTTCGCGGTGCCACCGATCAACGTGCCGTCCTTGTCGTATTCCAGCGTCATCTCGTCGCCGGCCTCGACATAGATCGCGCCGGTTTCTTCGTTGATGATGTCCTTCGCTGCAAACTTGCCCTGGATGTGGTCAAATGGCAAAAGCAGTTCCTTGACCTTGCCTTCGTCGATCAACTGCTTGACGGCGCGGGGCGTAACTTTCTTGCCCGTCTCGAACAGCACTTCGCCGGTGGAAGCATCCACCAGATCATATGTCGGGCGCGTGCCACGGATCCGGTCAGGGTAGAACGGAGCGACCCAACCCTTGTTCTTCTGCAGCTTGTACGTGACGGTCTTGTAATACCGGTCCATGATCGCCTCCTGGTCCAGCCCCAGCGCATATAGCAGGGTGGTCACAGGCAGCTTGCGGCGACGGTCGATGCGCGCGAACACCATATCCTTGGCGTCGAATTCAAAATCCAGCCACGAACCGCGGTAGGGAATGATCCGGCAGGCGAACAGCAACTTGCCCGAGCTGTGCGTCTTGCCCTTGTCATGGTCGAAGAAGACGCCGGGCGAGCGGTGCATCTGTGAAACGATCACACGCTCGGTACCATTTACGACAAACGTACCGTTCGGAGTCATCAGGGGCATATCGCCCATGAACACGTCCTGTTCCTTGATGTCCTTGACCGATTTGGCACCTGTGTCATCGTCGACATCGAACACGATGAGACGCAGCGTCACCTTGAGCGGCGCGGCGTAGGTCATGTCGCGCTGCTGACACTCCTCTACATCGTACTTGGGCTTTTCCAGCTCGTACTTGACGTATTCAAGCACAGATGTTTCGTTGAAATCCTTGATCGGGAAAACCGACTGGAACACGCCCTGGATGCCATCGCCATCCGTGGGGGTTTCAGCATCGCCGGAGTTCAGGAACAGATCATATGAGGATTTCTGGACCTCGATGAGGTTCGGCATTTCCAGAACTTCGCGGATTTTGCCGTAGTATTTGCGTAGACGCTTCTGGCCAAGGAAGGATTGTGCCATGTGTCGTGTCACCTTTCGTGTCTCTTGCCGAGCACGCCATCACCGGGGCCGTGATGCGCAGCTCTAAGAGCGAAAAAATCCCAGTCTATGCTGAGGCACATCCCACCGCGCCTCTTCCGACCATCGGACCTCTCCAGAGCGATGCTTTCGCAAAAGCATCGTTCAAGACAGGTTCGACTGGACAGAGAAACCTCTCCGTCCAGCCTGTTTTTCATGGGGTGTGCCCGGAATTTTCGAAAATTCCGGATCGATTTCTTCGAAGAAATCGATCCCCGTTTCTAATGGCTTAAGCCAGCTCGACTTCCGCGCCAGCTGCTTCCAGCTTCGCCTTGACTTCTTCGGCTTCGGCTTTGTCCACGCCTTCTTTGATCTTGCCGCCGGCTTCGACCAGATCCTTGGCTTCTTTCAGGCCCAGACCGGTGATTCCGCGTACTTCCTTGATCACGTTGATCTTGGAGGCACCTGCGTTCTTGAGAACGACGTCAAATTCAGTTTTCTCCTCGGCTGCTGCGCCACCGGCGTCAGCAGGACCAGCCATCATCACTGCGCCGCCTGCTGCGGGCTCGATGCCGTACTCGTCCTTGAGGATGGTTTTCAGTTCTTGTGCTTCCAGCAGCGTCAGACCAACGATCTCTTCTGCCAGTTTTTTCAGATCAGCCATGTTTTAGCTCTTTCCGTTAACGATATGTGTGTTCCAACGTGTCGTTTCAACCAACGCGTCAGCTTGACGATTTTGTTGCTTACGCAGCCTTGTCCTCGATCGTGGACAGGATGGATGCGATATTGCTTGCAGGTGCGCCAATGGCCCCGGCGATGTTCGAAGCGGGTGCGCCCAACATGCCTGCGATCGTAGCGATAAGCTCGTCACGCGAAGGCATTTTGGACACGGCTTCTACACCGGCGACGTCCAACGCGTTCTCTCCCATTGCACCGCCAAGAATGACGAATTTGTCATTATCCTTGGCGAAACCTTGGGCAACCTTGGCCGCGGCCACAGGATCCTCGGAAAAGGTGAGAACAGTCATACCCGTGAGAAGGTCGGAAATGCTTGCGCATGGCTTTCCTTCAAGGGCGATCTTGGCAAGCCTGTTTTTGGCAACACGCACGGCCCCGCCAGCGTCTCTTGCACGCTTGCGGAGGTCCTGCATTTCAGCAACTGTCAAGCCGACGTAATGGCTAACCACAACGACGCCAGAGCTTTCAAAGATCTGGCCGAGTTCGTCGACCAGCTGTTCTTTTTGTGCTCTATCCACAGTTTCACTCCAAAATTACGGAGGTGTGACCCTCCGGGCTCGTTTAGCCAGGCAAAGATGCCTGACGTCGGGTCCTTACGGGTCCTTCCCAAAACCGCCCGAGGAAATCCTCAGATCAGTTGTGTTCATTCCCCATCTCGGGCAGGAATTATGACGGGATATATCCCCTCACCCGCCGTCTCGGACGAAGCGCAAAAAGCGCACGACGAATCGCACGCTTTGAGACAACCGATCACCTAAAGAGATTAACAGGGAATGCCAACAGCAAATCCGGCTTCACTGCGGGTCAGGCAAGTTTAATCTGAGAAATCGCTCGACCGTCTTTAAGGAAATCCGCAAACATTCGGTCGAAAACACTGGCCTGAACGGAAAAGGGGCGCGCCAGACGGCACGCCCCGATGAGTTACCGGAAACCGTAACCTTATTCGGTCGCGGCGCTGTCCACAGATACCGTCACGCCCGGACCCATTGTAGAGCTGAGGGCGATCTTCTTCATATAGGTCCCTTTGGAACCTGCCGGCTTGGCGCGCGCCACGGCAGAGACAAATGCGCGGACATTCTCGACGAGCTTCTTTTCATCGAACGACAGCTTGCCGATGCCGGCATGGACAACACCGCCCTTTTCGGCACGGAACTGAACCTGACCGCCCTTGGCAGCCTCGACAGCTTCCTTGATGTCCATCGTGACGGTGCCGACCTTGGGGTTCGGCATCAGGTTGCGAGGACCCAGAACCTTACCCAGACGGCCAACGATCGGCATCATGTCAGGCGTTGCAATGCAGCGGTCAAATTCGATCTTGCCGCTTTGCACGATCTCCATCAGGTCTTCTGCACCGACGATATCCGCGCCGGCCTTTTCAGCTTCTTCAGCTTTGGGGCCACGGGCGAAAACCGCCACGCGCATGGTCTTGCCGGTCCCGTTCGGCAGGCCGACGACACCGCGAACCATCTGGTCTGCGTGACGCGGGTCGATACCGAGGTTCATCGCGATTTCGATGGTCTCATCGAATTTCACGTTGCTGTTGTCTTTGATCAGCGCGACAGCTTCCTCGACGGTTACGTCTTGCTTGTCAGCGAAGGCTTCGCGTGCGGAGCGGGTGCGTTTTCCAAGTTTTGCCATCTTACTTCACCTCGATGCCCATGGACCGGGCAGAGCCCAGAATGATTTTCATCGCCGCTTCGACGTCGTTGGCGGACAGATCGCCTGCCTTGGCTTCCGCGATTTCGCGCAGTTGCTTGGTGGTCACGGTGCCGACGGTTTCACGGCTGGGCGTTTTCGCGCCGGAATTCACCTTGGCAGCTTTCTTCAGGTAGTAGGACGCCGGTGGCGTCTTGATGTCCATCGTGAAGGACTTGTCCTGATAATAGCTGATGACGGTCGGGCACGGGGCACCCGGCTCCAAATCAGCCGTCTTGGCGTTGAACGCCTTGCAGAATTCCATGATGTTGATGCCGCGCTGACCCAATGCTGGACCTACGGGTGGGGACGGGTTGGCTTGCCCCGCCTTTACTTGCAACTTCATCGTACCGACGAGTTTCTTGGCCATTGGCCTTCTCCTTTTCCAACTGCACCCGATCGCGATGGGGCACATTTGCGTCGTGGCCGCATAGACGGCTCACTTTTGCGTTGTGGTGGTCCGGCGTATCGGGCGCGCCCGCGTTGCCTCCCACCTCTCCATGTTTCCGAATCACGACAATACGACCAAAGCCGCACCCCCACATTGAAACAAGCGCAGCACCTAGGTTGATTTGCCGGTCGATGCAAGCCTGCTATGGGCTGACATCCAAAATTTGGTAACTTTTTCACTAAAGCCGGTGGCAACCCAAGATCGACCTGCCAATGCACCCGGTCCGCCGGGGCGTTCGGGAACTGCCCCGGCGTTCCCAGCTTTAAATCTGCTTGTTGACCTGGGTGAATTCCAACTCGACAGGAGTTTCGCGGCCAAAGATTGATACCGTCACCTTCAGGCGCTGATTCTCTTCGTCGACTTCCTCGACCATGCCGTCGAAATCCTCGAACGGGCCGTCGGCAACCTTGACCTTTTCGCCGATCTCGAAATGGATAAGGGTGCGCGGCGCATCCTCGCCTTCCTGAACGCGGCCCAGGATGGCCTGTACTTCGGCATCGCGCATGGGCATAGGGCGGCCTTGCGGACCGAGAAAGCCTGTCACGCGGTTTATCGAATTTATGAGATGGTAGCCCTTGTCCGACATTTCCATGTGCACAAGAACATAGCCCGGCATAAAGCGGCGCTCGGTCGTGACCTTCTTGCCGCGACGGACTTCAATCACTTCTTCTGTCGGCACCAGAACTTCGTCGATCTGATCCTCAAGCTCCTGCTCCGCGACTGTCGTGCGAATCTGTTCGGCAATCTTTTTCTCAAAGTTGGACAGGACGCTGACCGAATACCACCGTTTTGCCATTTGTCTGTCGTCCTTGCTTTGCCGCACGGCATAACCGCGCTGAATTTCGAAATGTGGTGGGAATTCACCCGACCCTACCCCTCCAGCGCCGCAAAATACGAATCTTTGCGGGCCCGCTTGCGGGGTCAAGTTTGCGGGATAGCTTGCATGAAGTGAGGATTCAAGCTGTTAAAGTTCTGTTCGGTCAGCGCTGCAAGGCTTAACCGAATGCGTTCAGAACATACTGCAAGCCACCACGGATCAGAATATCCACTAGCGCAAAGAACACCGCAGTCAGCGCGGCAAGGATGAAAACCATAACCGTTGTCAGCATCACTTCGCGTCGCGTAGGCCATACGACTTTAGCGACTTCAGCACGGACTTGCTGGATAAACTGAAGGGGGTTGGTGGTAGCCATGTATCGCATCCTGACGGAACTGTTTCGAAGCATCTAACGCCTGAAACCCGTGTGTTCAAGGCAGCATATCGAATGTTTCAAGGTATCAGCCTTCCCGCAAGGACGCCAGCCGCCGCTCCATCGCGGCATCATGACGGGCGTCCGCCGCGGCCAGCTCACCAAAGTCGGGCATATAAAGCGCGTCAACCGTACCTTCTGGAAAGCGGTCCAGAACCGCATCCCAACGCATTGCGAAATTATCGAGCTTCTTGTGCAGACGTGCTGATCTTTGCGGTCTGCGGCGCGCGTACCAATGGCCTAATGCCATCATTTTTTGCCAGAATTGATCATATCCGAGTGTCAGGAATACGCCTACGACAATGAATATCGTCAAAAGCAGCATGCCGACGACAAGCCATGGGCGGAAGATCACCAGCAGTGCAAAAGCTGCCCAGATCGCGTGCTTGGCGGTGGGCCGATAGCCGAGAACCTGCGCTTTTACCGCGTCGATCCGTGTTGATATCGCAGATTTGATTTTCGATGATTTCTTTGCCGTAACAGCTTCCGGCTCCGGGGTCACCTCATCCGCGACTTGCGGAAACATGTCCGCCTTGCGACGCGTTTTTAACACCGGTTCAGCCGATGCGGCGGGTGCTGAAACAACCTCGTCGTCGATTTCCGGCTCATCCACCATCAGATTGCGGATCGCGGCCAGCGTGCTCAAGTCCAGTTCAGGTTCTTCACCGTTTGGTTTTGCTTCAGCCGCCATCACATGATTCCCACAATCGTTCCTACGTAATGCCGACAGCTATCGCGGCAATCGGGCTGTTGCAGGGAAGAATTATGGCAAAATTGGGGCGGCAAGACGGTGGAAAACGGACTGTCTTTGGTTGGCAGGGGCTGAGGGACTCGAACCCACGACCCTCGGTTTTGGAGACCGATGCTCTACCAACTGAGCTAAACCCCTATGCCGATGCACGGGGTAGTCGCAAACGGGCGGCGGATCAAGAGGGATTGGCAGTTTCGCCCGCAAATTCGCCCGACAGATGGAACATTGCAGGGAACGACACGTTTATACGGCAAGGATCTATTCACCAAACAATGGAGCGTACCTATGACACTCAACACCCTGCAAGACGTTTACCAGGATCAGCTTCAAGACCTTCACAGTGCCTGCGCCCAATCTCTTGACGTGACCACCGAACTGGGTCGCGCAGCCACGAACAAGGAGCTCAGCGAGGCCCTGATCGCCGGCACCAAAGGCATTTCCGAAGGTCTCGACGGCCTGAAGTCTATCTGTGCCAAGCACGACATTGACCCCACGGGCACCCATTGCAAAGGCATGGAGGGACTGGTGAAAGAAGCTCGCGCCCACGCGCTGCAAGAGGATTTCGGCGACGATGACGTTCGTGACGCAGTGATAATCACGCAATACCAGCGGATGGTGCACTATGCTCTTGCGGGCTATGGCAGCCTGCTGGCCTTTGCCAATCGCCTTGAGCTGACAGACGATGCGGCCGTTCTGGAAAAGCAGCTGGATGACACCTATGATGGTGATCGGCACATGACGCAGATCGCGACCGAAGGCGGCGTCAACAAGGCTGCCGCCTAAGGCGCACCTCGCGAAAGTGCAGCTATGTCGTCCCTGAATTGGCTGCTTTAGCCTTCATGTTAGAGTTGATTGCCCAATCCCGCCGGCTAGCCTTGCTAAGATGGCAGCGCTTTCATCTATAAGCCCGCCCCGCCAACCAAGAAAGGCCGCAGCGTTTGCTGCGGCCTTTGTCTATTCCAGCGACCGGAGGTCTCCGGTCGCGCGCAGGTGCGCGGTTTAGTCCGTGATCTTGGACACAACGCCCGCGCCAACGGTGCGGCCGCCTTCGCGGATCGCGAAGCGCAGGCCCTGCTCCATCGCGATCGGGGCGATCAGCTCGACGCCGAAGGACACGTTGTCGCCCGGCATCACCATTTCCGTACCTTCAGCCAGCTGAACCGTGCCCGTCACGTCCGTCGTGCGGAAGTAGAACTGTGGGCGGTAGTTCGCGAAGAACGGCGTGTGACGGCCGCCTTCTTCCTTGGTCAGGATGTAGGCTTCGGCTTCGAACTTGGTGTGTGGCTTCACCGAACCGGGCTTGCACAGCACCTGGCCGCGCTCCACGCCTTCACGGTCGATGCCACGCAGCAGCGCGCCGATGTTGTCGCCCGCTTCACCACGGTCCAGCAGCTTGCGGAACATCTCGACACCGGTACAGGTCGTCTTTTTCGTGTCGCGGATGCCGACGATTTCGATCTCGTCACCAACGTTGATCACGCCACGCTCGATACGGCCTGTCACAACCGTGCCGCGACCGGAGATCGAGAACACGTCCTCCACCGGCATCAGGAACGGCTGGTCAACAGCGCGCTCGGGCGTCGGGATGTACTCGTCCACAGCCGCCATAAGCTTGCGGATCGACGCTTCGCCGATCTCGGGCTGCGTGCCGTTCATCGCGTGCAATGCCGACCCCGGAACCACCGGAATGTCGTCGCCGGGATACTCGTATTTCGACAAAAGCTCACGGATCTCCATCTCGACCAGTTCAAGCAGCTCTTCGTCGTCAACCTGGTCGACCTTGTTCATGTAAACGACCATCGACGGGATACCGACCTGACGGCCCAGCAGGATGTGCTCGCGCGTCTGCGGCATCGGGCCGTCGGCCGCGTTCACAACCAGGATCGCGCCGTCCATCTGCGCCGCACCGGTGATCATGTTCTTGACGTAGTCCGCGTGGCCGGGGCAGTCGACATGCGCATAGTGGCGTGCCTCTGTCTCGTATTCGACATGCGCCGTCGAGATCGTGATCCCCCGCGCCTTCTCCTCGGGCGCGCCGTCAATCTGGTCATACGCCTTGAAGTCGCCGAAATACTTCGTGATCGCCGCCGTCAACGTCGTCTTGCCGTGGTCAACGTGACCAATCGTGCCGATGTTAACGTGCGGTTTGTTGCGTTCAAACTTTGCCTTTGCCATGGGTGGCCCCTTCCAGTGTGCGGTGCCCAGGCTGGACCCCGAATTTGCGTATGGCGCGCGATCTATTCGGTCTGACAGCTAAAATCAAGCGCGACTTGGCTCCACGAAAAAAGGCACTCCTTTTTACTCTGCAGGCGCACCTTGAAACCAGCCTTCCTGCTTGCTTTGCCGCACGAGATAGTTCTCGATCGACTTGGCCGCATTCTGGCTGAGGTTCTTGAGCTGCTCTTCGGCCGTCTTGGTATAGCCCGAACCGATCAACGGCCCCTGATCCAGCGATTCCAGGACCGTGATCTGGTGCGGTTTCTCGTTGAGCTTCTTGTTGAGGGCATCGTCCCACACGGTCAGATTGATGATCAGGATCGATTTGGGCGCGAAGACGAGGGGAATTCCCGGCTGCGCCAGGGCGTACCCTTCGACCGACATGCCGAAATGGTAGTTCCGCGTGCCCTGATAACGGTCAAAGCGTTCCGCCACGGCAGCGGTCAGTGCAGTTGTCAGTTCTTCTTCGGTGGCATCCCGACTCAGCGGGGCTTTGACCGCCTTGGGAGCCACAGCGATATTGTGCACCAGATTGAAATCCCCCAGCGGCACGGCGGGTTTGTTCAGATCGGCCGCCCCGTTGCAGGCGGCAAGAAACCCTGCAAGTAGCAGCGCGGAAAGAATACGGATCATGGTCGACGGCCCCCAAAGCGCAATAATACGCCATGGCGTAGCGGAAGGTGCCGAGGGGTGCAATCAAATGCCACGTTGGCGCATCTACACGACCGCCCTATCTTGAGGGAATACGAACTCCGAGGAGACGCTGATGACCGCCTCTATCCCTGCCCTGCCCGTCCATGTACCTTTGGTGACTGAACCGTGGGGTATCCTGAAAAGTCTGCAAATGGCGCGGCGCAACATTCTCTCGATCATCCCGCAGATCGCGGTCAAACAACCGATGGTTTCAGGCAAGACCGGTAAACGGTGGCACATGGTCATGGACCCCACCGCAATTCGCGAGATTTTGCTGGACCGGGTGGACGACTATCCGAAATCGGTGGTCACCAAGAACCTGCTGAAACCGGCCATTGGCGACAGCCTGTTCATCGCCGAGGGCGCGCATTGGCGCTGGCAGCGGCGTGCGGCGGCTCCTGTCTTTTCACACCGCAACGTGATGAACCTGTCTCCCATCATGACCACTGCGGCAGAAAGGCTTTGCGACCGGATTGCGGATGCCGGGCCGCGCGCGGTCGACATGCTGGACGAGATGGTCACGACGACCTACGACGTGATCTCGGACGTGACGTTTTCGGGTGGCGATACCTTTGATCGCGACGCGGTGCACCAAGCGATTGACGACTACATCGCCGAGGCCGGCAAGGTCAGCCTATTCGATATCCTCGGGTTTCCCGACTGGATTCCCCGCCCCGGTCGGGTGATGTCAGGCAAGGCCCTGAAAGAGATGAAGGGCATGGCCGACAGCGCCATCGACGCCCGTGCCGCACGGGGTCACGAAGGCGTGCCCGATCTGCTGGACCTGCTGCTGGCCGGTGTCGATCCCAAAACGAAGCGGCAGATGAACACCGCCGAACTG
>JAGXFI010000149.1 GCA_024637305.1 Sulfitobacter sp. | reverse complement strand
GGAAGCATCACCCCGGTGAGGGACAACACTCGGTGGCCAAAGCAATCGGAAACGCAGTTTTTTCAAGAATACACCAATGACGCAGACCGCACTTGCCAATCAAACAGGTGGGGCAGTGGCTTCGTTTTGCATTTTTCTCTTAACCACAAACGCCCTGTTACGGAAGCGGCTTTGCAGATAAAAACGGCATTGCCGGATCGTTTCGGAGCGGCTTGCACGACTGGCGTTCCGGTGCTGCCGGTGCTTCGCGCCGGTCAAGCCCGCTGGATGATCGTCGAAGCTTCCCGATTGTCTGCTGTGGTATCGCGATAACGGCTGGCCCTCCTTGATTTGCAATGAAGACATTGTTGCAGGAGGGGGGACCGACAGTGATCCGAGACAGCGGTGTCTGGTTCAGTTGGACAAGCTATGCGCACGGCAACCTTGCCCAGTTGAAATCCTGTCCTCCAGACTGCCAACGCAGATGGCACCCCGCATCCAGACCTGCTGGTTCATTTCAGAACGTAGGAGGCCTTTTGATTTTCAAAGGTCCGCTCCGTCGCGCATTGCGACGAACGCCCAAGAAGCGCCACACCGAGAAACACCATGGCGTCTGAACGAAAAAGGGCGATCCGCTTGGACCGCCCCTTCTCATTCTTTGTGACCGAGCCTCACTTGACACGCTGACCGTTCGCCAGAATCTGGCCGTCTTCGGTGAATTCGATCGTTGACTTGAGGCTGTCTTCGCCTTCAGCAGGCACCGCCATCAAACCCAGCGTCATCCGAGCGCCCATCGCCTGTTGCTGCGAGACGAAGCCCATCTCGACTAGCTTGTTCAACAAGGTAACCCCTCCGTCCAGCGACAGATTGATCGTCCCCACGGGCTTGGGCATGCCCGGATGCGTTTCCTTGTCCGCGTTGTCGAAAGTCAGCGCACCTGCGCCTTCCAATTCGGCACCGATGGCACTGATCCGGATTTGGTCGATATTGAGCCGTTCGATCTCGGCTGACCGCGCACCTTTCTCCTCGATTTGCTCCGTCACCTCGGGATCAAGGAAATCGACCAGCAAGGTCATCGCGCCGTTCAGTTTCACCACAACAGTCGCAGGGTCGCGGGGCAGTTGACCGGAGGGGTCGAAGATGCCCCAGATCATGTCCGACATCCTGAATTCCTCCAGGCTCAGCCCGAGGGCAAAGTCCTGCGAAGCGTCGGATTGGGTGATGGGCGCTTCGAGGTTGAAACCCGTCTGTGCCATGCTGAACGTCACCGGAAATGGCAGCCCCGGCACCTCGCCCTCGACCGTGATATCGCTCTGGCCACCGCCATAGCGGATGCCCGCATCATCCATCTTGAAGTTCAAGTTGCCGCCGCCAGAAGTGCTTTTCAGCAGCATCGGACCGTCGGCGTCCACGACGGTCGCTTCGGTCGATCCAGGGCCTGTCGTCAGCGTCACGTCAAAGCCGAAACCGGCGTCGATCATGGCTTTCATATCGTTGGAAATCATCTCAAGCGGGACGTTGCTGGTGCCGGCGACTTGCATCCCCTCCGTCTGCGCCTGGAACGCAATGCTTGTGGGTTCGTCTGGTGGGTCCATGAAAACGTCAATGGCCACGGTGCCGGTTTGCATCTGCTGTTGGTAAAGCCGCGTTTCCCCTACCTCGACGTCTGTGACCGATGTTACATCATTCAGCGTTACGATTATTTTTGCTTGGTCAGGGCCGAAGCTTTCGTCATCGACAACCATCTGGTCCAGATTGATCGCCATCGTATCGGCACTGTAGGCATAGCGCATTTGCTCGGGCGTTCCGCTGACGATTGCTTCCTGACCAACCTGGGTGATGCTCATGTCGAATTTGCCGGGCGTGCCGCCGTCATCCGGTGTAACGGTGACCGACAGCGGCAGCACCGCCGGCATGACCATTTCGACCGTACCGTCGCCCTGTTCGACAAAAGTCAGCGTGCCGAGGCTCATGTTCATGGTGCCGCCTTCGTCGGCTACCTTCATCCCGACATTGATGTTGCTTACCGCAAGCTGTCCGCCCTCTGACGCCTCGTCCGCGGTCACGACATAGCCCATGCCCTGCATGTAGCCGCGCCAGTCGTCCCAGACCTGCGCCGCAGTCAGATCGGCATAGGCCGCTGGGGCCAGCAGCGCCCAGGAAATCGCCGTACCGGCGGCGAGGGTTCGGGGGAATTTCATATGCAATACCTCTAGGATAAATTCGCGCACAGAGTCCGACAATCGCCAGCGCGGGTCAAGGGCCGCACTGGTCATGCAGGCCACGCTGGGCTAGGTGTCAGGGGATATCGGAAGAAATCAAGGTGCCAAGGGGGATAGCTGATGGATATGACCGGAAAAACCGTGATGATAACGGGTGCCAGCCGCGGAATCGGTGCCGATACTGCGCGGATATTTGCCAAGGCCGGGGCCAATGTCGCCCTTCTGGCCCGCAGCCAGGACGACATCGCCGAGCTTGCCGGCGAAATCGGCAACAGCGCTGTCGCAATCCCCTGCAACGTCGCACGGTATCATGAGGTTCAGACAGCGGTGGATATGACCCTGCAGGCCTTTGGCCGTCTCGACGTTTTGATCAACAACGCGGGTGTGATTGAGCCCATCGCACATCTGACTGAGGCCGATCCCGGAGACTGGGGCCAGTTGATCGACATCAACCTCAAGGGTGTTTTTCACGGCATGCGCGCGGCGGTGCCCGTGATGAAGCAGAATGGCGGCGGCTCTGTCCTGACAATCAGTTCGGGTGCCGCCCATAACGCCATCGAAGCGTGGAGCGCCTATTGCGCATCCAAGGCTGCGGTCAACATGATGAACCGCTCTCTGCACCACGAGGAACATGCCAACGCCATCCGCGCGATCGGCCTTTCGCCCGGTACGGTGGCCACCGAAATGCAGCGAAACATCAAGGATTCCGGTATCAACCCGGTCAGCCAGCTTGATTGGGAGGTCCATATACCCGCCGAATGGCCTGCGCGTTGCCTTCTGTGGATGTGTAGCCCTGAGGCAGACAAGTATTGCGGCGAGGAAATATCCTTGCGCGATGACGACATTCGCCGGGCGGTGGGCCTGATATGATCGATGCGGCCCTGGCCGATGGTATCCTGACTGTCACGCTGAACCGCCCGGACAAGGCCAATTCCCTGACCGAAACGATGCTGCGCGATCTGTGCGACGTGATGGAAGGATCGGGGGACGCCCGCGCGATGATCCTCACCGGAACCGGCCGTGTTTTCAGCGCCGGTGCCGACCTCGAAGCCGCGCGCGCCGGGCTTGCGACCTCTGATCTGTGGGAGCGTTTGTCGGGGGCCATCGCCGCGCTGCCGGGCCTGACCGTTGCCGCGCTCAACGGCACGTTGGCGGGCGGTGCCATGGGCATGGCGCTGGCCTGTGACCTGCGCATCGCCGTGCCGTCCGCACGGTTCTTTTATCCGGTGATGAAGCTCGGTTTCCTGCCGCAGCCGAGCGATCCGGCCCGTATGTCCGCCCTCATCGGACCTGCGCGTACCAAACTGATCCTGATGGGAGGCCAGAAAATAGACGCCGATGAGGCGCTGCGTTTTGGCCTGATCGACCGCATCGTCGACACCCCGCTGGCCCATGCGCGCGAACTCGTCGCCGATAGCGTGGCCGCCGACCCCGCAATCGCGCAGCAGATCAAGGCGATGTGCTAAACCAGCGGTACAAAGGGCACGTCGCAGGCGGCCAGCATGAGCAAGCTGGCAAGCATCAATACGGTTTTCATTGCGATTCTCCTGCAAGGCACCGGGACCATCCCGCGCGCGCTTGCCTGCGTCAAGCTACCGGTTGCGCATACCTCCCGGAACCTTGCTGCTGAAACCCGGCGGGCGCTTGCCGACCCATTCCGCGAATTTTGCCAGCCTCGTATGCGCGCGCAGCGCTTCGGGCGTGTTGAAGTCCCGCGCCAGCTCCGCCTCCGTCAGTGCGGCGTGAACTTCGCGGTGACAAATGTGGTGCATCAAGACGGTCGGTCCTTTCCTGCCGCCTTTCAGCTTGGGGATCAGATGATGCACGCTTTGCTTCACGTCAGGCGGGATCGGACGCAGACACAGCGGGCAAACGGGGTCAGACATAGCACTTGATCCTGATCGAAGTGGCGGGCAATAGAATGGCGCAATGCGGCTTCAAGGCAAGGGAGAGCCATGGAATTCGACTTTTCCAAGCAGCCTGAATTCGTTCAGACGTTAGCGAGCTATGCCATCCAGGGTTATGAACTTGCGCTGTCGTGGCTTCTCAGCCCCGCCGCCTGGTCGCAATTTGCGCTGTTGATCGGGGCCTACCTGCTGGCCGTGCTGATTACGCGTCGCCTGCGTCCGCGGCTGGCCAGGCTGATCGACCCGGGCGAGACGCGCAACTTGTTCACGCCTGTGCGCAGATTTGTTCTGCAATTTCTGCCGTTGCTGCTGCCGTTGCTGGCCTACGCGCTTACGGCCGTGGGAGAGCAGATCGTTCGGTCGATGTTCGACAGCGGTACGGTCATCGCCTTTGGCAAGCGTGTCTTCCTCTACCTCGCTGCCTATGCGCTGGTCCGCGACATCGTGACCGAACCGTTCCTGAAAACGCTGGGGCGCTTCATCCTGATGCCTGTCATGGCGCTATATGCGGTGGGGCTTCTGGATGTGGTCACGCTCCGCCTGGAAGAAACCATCATCGGAGTTGGCAACATCCAGTTCACGGTGATCACCGTCGTGCGGGGTGTCATCGCAGGGGCGCTGCTGTTCTGGCTGGGCCAATGGTCCAACAGCCAGACCGCTGCAATCATCGCCAAGAACGAGGAAATGCGTCCGTCGATCCGGCAACTGCTCATCAAGACGGTGGAGTTCACGATATTCGCCGTCGCATTCCTGCTGCTGCTGAATATCATGGGCATCAACCTCGGTGCGCTTGCGGTGATCGGGGGAGCGATCGGCGTCGGGCTCGGGTTTGGCCTGCAAAAGATCGCATCCAACTTCATCTCCGGTGTAATCCTGCTGCTGGAAGGGCAGGCGACCGTTGGCGATTTTGTCGAGCTTGACGGCGGCGAAGCAGGGCGCATCATCAAGATGATGGCGCGTGCCACAATCCTGGAGACCTTCGATGGTCGCTGGATCGTGGTTCCGAACGAGGATTTCATCACCACGCGAGTCATCAACTATTCCGACGGCGGCAGCGCCAACCGCTACGAAGCGCCGTTTTCCGTCAGCTACGATACCGACATCAACAAGGTTCCGGCCTTGATCGAAGCTGCCGTGGCGACGCACCCGGATGTGCTGGCGCAACCCTATCCCCCTGATTGCGAGCTACGCGGGTTTGGCGAAAGCGGCATCGACTTTGCAGTGGAATTCTGGGTCAACGGAATCGACGACGGGGACCACAAATACACCTCCGATGTGCTGTTCCTGATCTGGAACGCGCTGAAGGATGCCGATATCGAAATCCCGTATCCGCACCGTGTGGTAGAGATCAAAGGCAACCTGCCAGGATCGGGCGCTTGAAAACCGCAGTCGTCATCGGCACCGGTCCCGCAGGCCTGATGGCCGCAGAGACGCTGGGTGCGGCTGGCCTGCGCGTCACGCTTTATGATCACAAGCCGTCACCGGCCCGCAAATTTCTCATGGCGGGTAAATCCGGGCTGAACCTTACCAAGGCAGAAAGCGCGCCAGCGTTCCTCTCGGCCTTTGCCGAAGCGCAGCCTCACCTGCGCCCGATGCTTGCCGCGATGGGCGCGCAGGACGTCACAGCCTGGGCCGAGGCGCTGGATCAGGAGGTTTTTGTCGGCTCCACCGGACGGGTATTTCCCAAGGCGATGAAGGCATCACCGCTCTTGCGGGCGTGGCTGGCACGGCTTGACGGCGACGGTGTCTCGATAAAGACGCGCTGGCGGTGGACCGGCTGGTCCGACGGGGCGCTGGCGTTTGACACGCCGGACGGCGAAAGGATGGTGAAACCGGATGTCACGGTGCTTGCCCTTGGTGGTGCCAGCTGGGCGCGGCTTGGCTCTGACGGGCATTGGACGGATCTGCTGGGCGCGCAAGGCGTCGAACTTGCCCCTTTCGCCCCCGCGAACGCAGGGATCGCGGTCGAATGGACCAAGCATATGACCCCGCATCTTGGCGGTGCGCTCAAGGGGATTGCGCTGACCTGCGGCCCCTACGCATCGCGCGGCGAGGCGGTGCTGTCTGAGCGTGGCCTTGAGGGCGGCGGCGTTTATTCCGTGTCGCGCGGTCTGCGCGAAGGGCATTCCTTGACAGTCGATCTGGTGCCGGACCTGGACGCCGAGATGGTAACCGCGCGCCTCTCGAAGGTTGCGGCCAAGACCAGCCTTTCAAACACCCTGCGCAAGGCGCTCAAGCTCGATCCCGCCAAATCCGCGCTGCTGCACGAGATGGCGCATCCGCTGCCGCAAGAGCCTGCCGCGCTTGCCAGCCTCATCAAGGCACTTCCCATCCGGCACAGCGGCCTGCGCCCGATAGACGAAGCGATCTCCACCGCTGGCGGAGTTGCCTGGAGCGCGGTGGATGAAACGCTGATGCTGCGTGCATTGCCCGGCGTATTCGTCGCGGGCGAGATGTTGGATTGGGAGGCACCTACCGGCGGCTACCTCATCACGGCCTGCCTTGCGACAGGCCGTTGGGCAGGGCAGCAGGCGGCGCACTGGTCGGTTTAGGCGTCGCGCCCGCGTACGGCCTTGAACGCAGGCCGCTCACGCATCCTCGACGCCCAGTCCGCCACCGGGCCTTCGACCTTGGGAAACCCGGCACCGATGGACCAGTTGATGCAATGCACCGCCAGAATGTCAGGCACCGTCATGTCATCGCCCATCAGGAAATCACCCTTGATCATCTCTTCCAGCTTGCCGGCAGCGCGCGCGAATTCCGCTTTCAGGCTGTCCTTGATCTGCGGCACGCGCTGTTCTTCGGGAAACACAAAGCTGTGCTTGGCCGCGGCCCAGAGGATCGCGTCGAACTCATCGACAAGCCAAAGCGTCATCGCATCCTGACGCGCTCGGGCCGGGGTGCCGGCAGGCGCGGTCATGCGTCCGTGCTTGTCGGCGAGATACTGCATGATCGCGACGGAATCGGTCAGCACCTCCTCGCCGTCCAGCAATGCAGGCACCTTGCCCGAGGGGTTGAATTTCTTCGCCTCATCGGACCTTGGCGCGGCGGGTATCACGTCATACGCTTGCCCCAGCTCTTCGAGCATCCACATCACGCGGAACGCGCGGCTTTTGACTGCACCGACGACTGTATACATACCTTTTTTCTCCCTGAATCTCAGCGAGCGCCATAGATCGCAAGCCGAATAAATGTCCGTTCCATAATTGCCATTGCTGGCGCGGTCTGCCCTGCCGAACGTAGCTGCAAATCCGTATCCGTCAGCATCGACAACGCCTCTTCCAGCTTTGCCAGGCCCCAGTCCCGCGCCTGCCGTGCAATGCGGTCACGATCCCGAACGCCATAGATCGGCGCACCGGGGTTGCACGCGACACGGTGCAGCGTACGGAAGTGGCGGGTGGCTTGAATGGACAGGGTCACCGCGTTGACACCCTGACTTTGCAGTCGGCGCATGACGGGGCCGATCTGGCCCGAATCCATTTCGGCGACCACATTGAGAATGTCGTCAACCGCCGCCTCTGTCGACGCGGGCGCACAGGCCGTCACATCCGCGATGCTTAGTGGCGCGGTGTCGCCGATCTTGTAAAGCGACAGTTTTTCCAGCGTCTGCCGGAAGTCGCCGGGGTCGATGGCACGCGCCAGACTTTCAAGCGCACCCATCACAGGGCCGTCTGCTTCCAGCTTC
The DNA here is from genome assembly GCA_024637305.1 of Sulfitobacter sp. Taxonomy (GTDB): domain Bacteria; phylum Pseudomonadota; class Alphaproteobacteria; order Rhodobacterales; family Rhodobacteraceae; genus Sulfitobacter. The sequence continues at coordinate 1,727 of JAGXFI010000149.1, read as the reverse complement.
GCCTCGACCAGCATCCGCTCGATCTCCGCGCGGTTCGGGGGGTCGTCATAAAGACCCAGCGAATAAACATTGGGGTGCGCGTCAAATGCCTTGAGAATTTTCGACGTCTTTTTCAGCTCGCCCGCGCTGACCACGATTTGCGCGTCGCCGTTCCGCCAATCCGACAGGGCGGCGATTATCGTATCGGCCACCAGATCGTTTGCGCCCTCGACAAAGGCTGCGCGGGGTCCGGGGAAAAACCCGATGGCCTTGACGGCATCCGTCAGCAACGCGGGCTCTTTGCGCAGATCACCGGCGGGAATGCGCGTCAGGCGCATTTCTTCCTCGGCTTGCGGGCCCAGCAATGCCTTCAGGTATTCCTGTCGTTTGATTGCTACGCGCATGGCATCGCCGCCATAGATCAACAGCCCCGCCTTGTCGGCGGGTGGCTTGGCGATGATACCCGCCGCTTGCCCCCGGCCCAGCTTCATTCGGGCAATGCCACCGCATGGAGCCGCGCGACGATCTGATCGCCAAGGAGGATCATCAAGCGCTCCTGCGCGTCACGTTCGGCTGCCAGTGTGGCCACGGTGCTGCCGGTTGCAGAATATCCGGTAAAGTTATCCACCTGTCCCGATGTCACGACCGCCCCGCTGATCGTATCGCGCAGCGCGTAATCCACGACGCCCAGCACATTGTACCGCGTAATGTCGCCCAACGCGTTGATCGCCAATCCGTCCTCAGTTGTGGCAACCGTCAGTCCCAGCGCATAGCGCGGCGTATTGGCGCGACCCAGCCGCGTTTCGATGTGGCGCGTGAGCAGGTAGGCTTCTTCGGTGGAGGGTTCGTCCACCAGCACCTGATTCTGCAACGCGGAGCCGGTGCCAACCGGCCCGTAGACAGGCGTAAACCCACAGGCTGCCAGCGCCAGCGGCAGCGCCATCAGGGTGCGGCGGCCAAGGTGTTTCAAGCCAAAGGCAAATCGGAACACGCTGCTTCTCCCTTTGGTCAGACAGGCGGTTGCGATCCACCGGTCCTCAACGAACCCCGAATCCCTAAACCACCACATTGACGATCCGTCCGGGGACGACGATGACCTTTTTCGGGGTGGCACCGTCCAGGGTTCGGATGACAGCATCATGTGCCAGCGCCAGTTTTTCAACCTCGTCCTTGGGCATGTCGCTGGGCACTTCGATCTCGCCCCGTCGTTTGCCGTTGATCTGGATAGGCAGGGTGACCTTGTCATCGACCAGCAGCGATTCGTCGGCCACCGGCCATGGGGCGTTGGCGATCAAACCCGCCCCCCCTTGCCGCTGCCAGATATCCTCGGCCAGATGCGGCGTCATCGGCGACATCAATTGCGCCAGCCCCATGACGGCCTCGCGCTGGGCGGCCTTGCCGGCGGTGGACTTCTGCAAGGTCGCGGTAAACCCGTAAAGCTTGGCAATCGCGGCGTTGAAGCCGAATGTTTCCACGCCCATCGTCACGTCATGGATCGTCTTGTGCAGCGCGCGGCGCAGGTCGCCATCACCAGAGCCCGCGGCGTCATCCATCTCCGCCACCCGCTCCGACAGTTTCCAGACCCGGCTCAGATGTTTGAACGCGGCTTCGGCACCTGACGCCGTCCATTCCACATCCCGCTCGGGCGGCGAATCGCTCAGAACAAACCAGCGCGCCGTGTCCGCCCCGAATTCCGAAATGATATTGAGCGGATCGACCACGTTGTTCTTGGATTTCGACATCTTGGC